>DYJB01000297.1 GCA_020723365.1 Candidatus Aquidulcis sp.
CTTCCGCGGTATCGGCCGCGTCGTCCGCAGCACCATCCGCGTCTTCTCCCCCCTCGGGCACAGAGCCCCCGCTGCCGCCTGCATCCACGACATCCACGCCGGCGTCCGCGGGCTTTTCCTTGAACCCCCCGAACCCCGGATACGAACACGCGCCTGCGATCAACGCCAGGAGGACTGCGGAAACAGTGGTCCGCTGCATGCCCCAAGTCTAGCCTCTCGATCCCAACTTTGGCGAGAAAGCTTCCAAATACCCGCCCGGCGCCGATCCGGGTTGGCCGGGGCCATCCTGGTTTGGTAGACGTTCCCCTGGGGTATGCCTTCCATGCTCAACATCCGCACCTTGGTCCCGGTCCTGGCCGCGCTGTCCGTCTGCGGCTGCGACAGTTGCTCCAAACCCAAGACGGGCGCCGCCGACGCTGCGCCGTCCGCATCCTCGGCCCCTGCGCCGTCGGCCTCGATCGCAGCCCCAGCGCCGCCCATCCGGCAACTGGCCGATCGAACACCCTTGGACCCCAAAGCCCTGCTGGGCGGGCGTGCCGATGAGCTCAAGGCGATCGAGGCGGCCCGCGCAGCGACCAAGGCCGATGCCGCAACCAAGGCGCTGGGCGATCTGCTTTCGCTGCGGCCGAAGGACCTGACAGGCGGATTGCTGGCCCTGGAGACGAGCCACGCGGCGCGCAAGGCCGGAGATGCGGAACAGGCCATCAAGAGCGCGCTGATCGCGACGCGGTTCTCGGTGGGGAACGCCAAGCTCTACAAGGCCGCGCTGGACGCCCTCAAGGCTGCGGTCGCCAAGGGGGGGGTGGAACCGGCCCCGCTGGCAACAGCGGACGGCGTGCCTGCGATCAGCGCTACTGCGATCGGGCCGATGCCGACGATCTCGGGCATCTGCGATGCCGTGCTCAAGAAGCTGCGTGGTGGTGAGGTGCGCCTGCTCGCTGCGGCGGCCGATGCCTCGCTGCCTGTCACGTGCGATCAGGACTACGCGTTGGAGCTCGGCCATGCGGAGCTGCGCCGGGCGGTGTCGCTCAAGGTGGACGTGACGCCGAAGGAGCCGGCCGGTGCGAGAGAGCGCCTGATCTGGGTTGCGCTCGAGACCGCGAAAGGCGTGCTGGGCTGGGGCCCGGTGGCGCAGGTGCTGACGCCCGCCTCCGGGGTCGAGAACGATGTGGTGGCGGATCTGCAGCATGTGGATGTCGTGCCGGGCGGCGCGCCCGAGCTGGTGGTCAAGGTCATGGATCGGCGCACCGAGACCGACGTAGCTCTGAATGAGGTGGCGAAGCAGGAGCAGAGCTGGGTGGTGATGTTGACATTGGACGGCGCCAGGCTGAAGGCGTCGAAGCAGCTCGTGCTCGACAGCCGCATCGTGCGCGAGCCGATTGACGCAGCGGACAAGAAACCGGCGCCGGGCGGGCTGCGCGCGGCGGCGTACGGCAAGCCGGCTGACTACCAGATGAAGGTGAGCTGGAGCGGACCCAACTCCATTACGCTCACCAAGGCCTCGGGGAACGCCACGCCGTTCGTGGAAGGGGAGATCAAGCTGTTTGAGTGAGGGGTGACGCCGTAGTGCCTGCGTGACAAACAGAGCCGCGACCGTAAGGGAGCGGGCAGTGCAAGCAGGCACGCGATCGCGGCTCTGTTCCGCCCATTGCGTCGGCCCGCTCCCTTACGAGACTGTCTCAGAACTCGCTGTTCCACGCTTTCACCTCACCCCCTGCCCCTCTCCTTCGCCGCATGAGGATGC
>DYJB01000066.1:0-3023 GCA_020723365.1 Candidatus Aquidulcis sp.
GCAGCATCCGACCGACGAACGGCTGGCGCAGGCTGGCGCGGCGGCCAAGCGCCTAAACCTGCCCCTCGAGATTGAGCCGGTCGGGTACGGGGCCCTGGAGACGAGACTGGTGGAGCAGATGAGCCGATGACAACAACCTGCGAGATCGTGTACTGGCGCGACATCCCGGCGCAGGTGAAGGCCCGTGCCGGGCGGCAGCGGGCAACCCGGCCGCTGAGCGAGCGCTTCCAGCAGGCCATCGATGTGGCCGCCATGCGCTCCGGCAAGAGCGGCACGGACGACTACCTGGCCGAATGGGCCACGCGTTCGGCCGGCGAGCGCGACGAGGAGCCGGAGCAGGCGGCGCAGGCCATGGCGGCCGATCTCGAACGCGCCTACACGCCCGAGCGTCTCTCCTTGCTGGCGACGAACGGCGGCGTGGAGTAGCCGGGGCGCTGCGCATGTCCTGGATCCAAGACCGGCCCCGCCTGCTCGAAGCGGCCTTTGGCGCGACTCAGGCCCTGCTGCGCCCCTTCAGCCGCCGCCTGCGGCGGGGCGGATGGGTGGAGCGGGCCTTTGTCGCCGGCGAGAAGCTGACCAAAGGCCCGCTCTTCGACTGCCGGATGTGCGGACAGTGCATCCTGCACAGCACCGGCATGACCTGCCCGATGACTTGCCCGAAGACCATGCGCAACGGACCGTGCGGCGGAGTGCGCCCGGATGGCCACTGCGAGGTCAAGCCCGAGATGACCTGCGTGTGGCTGTTGGCGTGGGAACGCTCGAAGGCCATGCCGACCTTCGGGCCCGAGATCCGGCGCGTGCAGCCGCCGCTCGACCGGCGGCTGGAGGGAAGTGCGGCCTGGATCAATCACGCCACCGGCGACGCTGAGCGCGTTCCGGCCGGATGGAACTCATGATCGGCATGTCGCGTCTGGAGCGCGTGCTGCGATCGGGCCGGTTTGCCGTCACGGCTGAACTCAACCCTCCGGACAGCGCCGAGGCGCAGGCGGTCTACGACCGGGCGCTGGTGCTGGCCTCAGTCTGCGACGCCATCAACGCCACCGATGCCTCCGGCGCCAATGTGCACATGTCGAGCGTCGGCGTCTGTGCCTTGCTGACGCGCGCCGGCTATGAACCGGTGCTGCAGGTTTCCTGCCGCGACCGCAACCGCATCGCCATCCAGGGCGACCTGCTGGGCGCGGCGGCCATGGGCGTGCGCAATGTGTTGTGCCTGACGGGCGACGGCGTGCAGGCCGGCGATCAACCGGAGGCCAAGCCGGTCTTCGACCTCGACTCGACCACCCTGCTGCGCACGGCGCGCTTGCTGCGCGACCAGGGACGCTTCCTGAGCGGACGCAAGCTCGAGCAGCGCCCGCGCTTCTTTCTGGGTGCGGCCGCCAACCCGTTCGCGCCGCCCTATGATTTCCGTGCTGTGCAGCTGGCCAAGAAGGTCGAGGCCGGCGCGCAGTTCGTTCAGACGCAGTACTGCTTCGACATCCCCCGCCTGCAGCAGTTCCTGTCGCAGACCGGAGACCTGGGCCTGCACGGGAAGGTCTGCATCCTGGTGGGCGTCGGGCCGCTGCGCTCGGCCAAAGCGGCGGAGTGGATGCGGACGCACGTTCCGGGGGTGCACATCCCGGACGAGATCGTTCGGCGCCTGGCCGCACTTCCGTCCGACCGCCAGCGCGAGGCCGGGCGCGATCTTTGCGTTGAGATCATCCAGCAGGTGCGCGAGATTCCTGGCGTGTGCGGTGTGCATGTGATGGCCTACCGCCAGGAAGAACTGGTGGCCGAGATCATCGAAGCCGCCGGGCTGCTGCCGCGCAGCACGCAGGCCGGCCTGTTCAATCCTGATGGGCCCGAGGAGAATGCCAGCTGATGGATACCGTTCTGAGCTCCCCCACCAAGGAAGTCCATATCGGTCCCGAACACCCCTTCGTCATCATCGGTGAGAGGATCAACCCGACCGGCCGCTCGAAGCTGGCGGCCGAGATGGCGGCGGGCAATTTCGAGCGCGTGCGCGCCGACGCCCTGGCCCAGGTGCAGGCCGGGGCCCAGGTGCTGGACGTCAATGCCGGCATTCCGCTGGCGGATGAACCGGCCATCATGGCCGAGGCCATCCGCCTGGTGCAGTCGGTGACCGACGTGCCCATCAGCATCGACTCGTCGGTCGTCAAGGCGCTGGAGGCGGGACTGGCGGCGGTGAAGGGTAAGGCGCTGATCAACTCCGTCACCGGCGAGGAGGAGCGCCTGGAGGCGGTCCTGCCGCTGGCCAAGCGCTACGGCGCGGCCGTGATCGGCATCTCGAACGACGAGACCGGAATCTCGCAGGACCCGGACGTGCGCTTTGCCGTGGCCAAGAGGATCGTCGAGCGGGCCGAGAAGCTCGGCATCCCGCGTCAGGATGTGCTCATCGATCCGCTGGTGCTGCCGGTGGGGGCGGTGGGCAATGCCGGCCCGGCCGTCTTCCGACTGCTGCGGCGCGTGCGCGATGAACTGGGCGTCAACACTGTCTGCGGCGCCTCGAACGTCTCCTTCGGACTACCGGACCGCGTGACGCTCAACGGCGCCTTCCTGACGATGGCCATCGCCAACGGCCTGACGAGCGCCATTACCAACCCGTTGGAGGACGCCATCCGCAAGCTGGTCCTGGCCGCCAACGTGATGATGGGACACGACGAGAACTGCATGCGCTGGCTGAAGGCGGCGCGCGAGGCGGCCAAGGCGGAAGGCGGAGAAGGGGCTGAGCGGGCGGCGCGCCGCGAGCGGCGGCACGGCACACCGGCTCAGGGATGAGAGGCTTGTCACGCCAGCGAAGGCTCGCACCGCCGCCGGGTAGCCGCACCCTGGGGCCGTCGGTGTCGGCGGCTTGAGATTGCAGGAATGCCATGCGCCCGCTTGAGATCGTCCTGCCCATTCTGATCGGAGGGTATGTCCTCTGGCCCGTCGTCGCCGGACGGCGGCGGCCGCCCTGGGTCAGCGCCGTCCCTCTCTTGGCCGTTGTTGCGCTGCTCCTGCACCTGCTGCTGGAGGGCGGCCGCTGG
>DYJB01000066.1:3033-3810 GCA_020723365.1 Candidatus Aquidulcis sp.
CTGGCAGATGATCCCGCTCTACCTGCTCGCCGGCGTGACCGCCTGCGCGGGGGCATGGGGGCTGGGAAGGCCCCGGACCGGAGAGTTCAGGCGCCGATCGTGGCAGGGCGCGGGCCTGATGGGGGCAGCCGTGGTGGTCGCCGCCGCTGCAGCCCTGCCTGGGCTGCTGCCGGTGCCGGATGTACCACCCCCGACCGGCCCGTATGCGGTCGGGACCGTGACGCTCGAACTGGTGGACGACACACGGGCGGAGATCTACGCCGACGGCGCCGGTGGCGCGAGGCGCTTCCTGGTTCAGGTCTGGTACCCGGCGCTGCCTGAGCGAAGCGACCCGCCGGCGCCCTGGATGGAGGACGTAGGCATCGTCGCCCCGGCCATCGCCGAATGGCTGTCCCTGCCGTCCTTCTTCCTCGACCACCTCGAGCTGGCGCGCACGTCATCCTATCTCGAGGCGCCGGTCGATCCTTCCAGCGCGCCGTACCCGCTGCTGATCTTCTCGCACGGCTGGGGCGGCTTCCGCGCCCAGAACACGTTCCAGATGCAGGAGCTTGCCAGCCACGGCTACGTCGTCGTGGGTATGGAGCACACCTACGGCGCGGTCGTGACGGTCTTCCCGGACGGCAGCGTGGCCTACAACGACCCGGCGGCGCTGCCGGACGGTGTTCCCGATGCCGAGTACGACGCCGCCGCACGCCGGCTGGTGCAGCAGTGGATCGGGGACATGGCCTTCGCCCTCGAGCAGCTCGTCGGGGTCGATCAGGCTGCCGTAGTTGGCGA
>DYJB01000066.1:3820-4105 GCA_020723365.1 Candidatus Aquidulcis sp.
CCCTCGAGCAGCTCGAAGCCTGGAATCGGATGGACCCGGCCGGCCGCTTCACGGGTGTCCTGGATGGAACCCGGGTCGGCGCGCTGGGACATTCCACCGGGGGCGGGGCTGCGGTCGAGTTCTGCGCCACGAATGTGCGCTGCGACGCCGGGCTGGGGATGGACGTGTGGATGACGCCGGTCAGCGAAGCGACGCTGGAGGGGGGCGTGGCTCAGCCCTTCCTCTTCCTGTTCAGTGAGCAGTGGCCGACGGCCAAGAACCAGGCGCTCTTCGAACGGCTGCGCC
>DYJB01000066.1:4115-13351 GCA_020723365.1 Candidatus Aquidulcis sp.
ATCCAACCCCGCCGATCGGACCCTCACCATCCTCGGGACAGACCACTACGACTTCAGCGACCTGCCGGCGCTCTCACCGCTGGCGCCGCAGCTGGGTCTCAAAGGACCCATTCCAGGAATGCGCGTGCAGCAGATCATCAACGCCTATTCGCTGGCCTTCTTCGACCAGGCCTTGAAGGACGAACCGGCCATGCTGCTGGCGAGTCCGTCGCCCGCCTACCCCGAAGTGCGTTTCGACGGGTAGAAGCGCCAAGCCTCGGGCGGCTTTTTCTGCCGCCTCCGTGCCTCGAAGGAGAACGGCGTCCGGCCGCGCTCGCGGCCGGACGCTTCACTCGGGGCGTGGATAACGTGGACACTAGTCAGGGAGGCGTGCCTCGCCCAGCCAGCGCTCGAAGTCGGCTGAGGCCAGGATGCCTTCGGCGCGCTCCCAGCGGCCGGTGGCATAGCCCCAGAAGTCGTAGTCAATGGCGGAAACCTTGGCCTGGATGGCGCCCCACAGCGTCCAGCCGACATCCGACATCAGCGCGTACAGGCGCATGCGCGCCAGCAGGTGGCGGCCGGCGCGGCCGAAGTAGGCCTGGCAGAGTTCGGCATAGCGCGGCTCGTCGTACTGCAGTTCCTGGCAGGTATTGCCCAGCTCGAAGCACGGGTCGTTGTTGCCGCTGTACTCGAAGTCGATCAGGCGCAGCTGGGTGCCGTCGTCGATGTAGTTCTCGGCCAGCAGGTCGTTGTTGCACGGGACGGTCGGCAGGGCCTGGGCGCTGACCGCCTGCTCGATGCGGGCCACGTCCGGCAGGCGCCGGCGGTAGGTGTCGGGGATGCGCACCTGGTGCTCGGCGACCATCTGCAGGTAGAACTCGATCAGGCGGAACATGTTGAAGTCCTGCAGGAAGCGCGGGCCGGCGTGCAGCTTGCGCAGCGAGGCGGCGATGCGCGCCGGCATGCCGGGCGCCTGCAGGCTTGCGTTCGACATCGTCTGGCCCGGGATGAACTCGAGCACCATCACGTCATGGTCCGGCAGGTGATGGATCACCTTCGGGCCGACGCCGGCCTCGGCGGCGGCGCGCGTGTTGTGGTGCTCATTCTTGCGATCGACGGCCAGCAGCTCCGTGCTGGCGCCCGGGATGCGCACGAAGAACGGCGTGCCGTCGACCTCGACACGGAAGTTTGTGTTGGTCAGCCCGCCGGCCAGCGGCCGGGCGACGACGCGGCGCCCCTTCCACGCCGGGATGCGTGCGATGACCTCATCGATGGTGATGGCCATGCCGACCTCCTGGACCGAAGCGGTCTGCCGGACCGGCAGGGGCGACCCATGGGTCGCCCCTGCGATTCCGATTGCCTGGAGCGGGTTTCCTACACGCGCAGGCGATCGCCCTTGGGGTCGTGCAGCACATCCTCGGCCACCTCGGCCGCGATGCGCTCCCCGAAGACCTCCACCTCCAGCTTGGTGCCGGGTTTCGCCAGCGCCACCGGCAGGTAGGAGTAGGCGATGTTGCGCCTGATGGTGAAGCCGTAGCCTGAGCTGCGCAGCCGGCCGACAACCTCAGCGCCCTGCAGCACGGCTTCGCCGCCGTAGATCGTCAGGTACTCGGCGCCGCCCACCAGCAGCGTGCACAGCTTGTGGGTGAGGCCCTTCTCCTTGATCCTGACCAGCGCCTCGCGACCAATGAAGTCGCCCTTGTTGAGACGGACGCAGAAGCCCAGCCCGCCCATGTAGGGGTTCTCGGTCATGGTCACGTCCATGCTGTAGTAGCGGTAGCCCTTCTCCAGGCGCAGCGTGTCGAGCACCTTGTAGCCGCCCGGCTCGATGCCGAACTTCTGGCCGGCGGCGAACAGGGCATCCCAAACGTGCAGGGCGCGCTCGATGGGCGGATAGAACTCCCAACCCAGCTCGCCGACGTAGGTGACGCGCTGCGCCAGCACCGGCACGCCCTGGATGTCGATCACGGCCGAGCTCATGTAGGGAAGGGCCTGGTTCGAGACATCGCTCGTCGAGACCGCCTGCAGGACCTGGCGCGCCTTCGGGCCCCACAGCCCGATGGTGGCCAGCTCTTCGGTGACGTCGCGGATCTCCACCGGCGGGTCGCCCGGGCGCAAGCCCATGCGCACGAGGCCCAGGTCGTTGCCGATGAAGTTCGAGCCTGTCACCAGACGGAAGTGGTCGGGCGCCAGGCGGGTGATGGTGACGTCGGCCTCGACGTTGCCCTTGGTGTTGAGGAACTGGGTGTAGACGGCGCGGCCGACGGGGACGTCCATCTGATTGTCGGCCAGCCTTTGGAGCAGCGGCAGGGCGCCGGGGCCGCGGAGATCGATCTTGCCAAAGGACGACATGTCGAAGATGGCCACGCGCTCGCGGCAGGCGACGTGCTCCTGGCCGACGCGCTCGAAGTAGGGCGGACGGGTCCACTTCCACTCGCGCTGCTCGGCGCCCATGCGCCGCGAGGCCTTGCCGGGCTGGAAGAAGTTCACCCGCTCCCAGCCGTTCTTTTCGCCGAAGACGGCGCCCAGCTCCTGCAGGCGGTTGTGCAGCGGGCTGATGCGGTGCGGCCGGGCCCACTCGTTCTCGTCGTTCGGATAGCGCAGCAGGTAGTAGTACTTGACGCCCTCGCGCGTGCGCTCGGCGGCGTACTCGGGGTTGGCGTAGTAGCGGCCGAAGCGCCAGGCGTGGAAGCCAAAGACGTCGAGCGATGGCTCGCCTTCGACGATCCACTCGGCCAGCACCTTGCCCATCCCGCCGGCGCCGCCATAGCCGTTGAGCGACAGACCGGCGGCGCACCAGAAGCCCTTGACGCCGGGCAGCGGGCCGAGGATCGGCCGGCTGTCGGGCGTGTAGGCGCCGGGGTGCCGCACGAGGGTGACGATCTCCGCCCGGTCGAGGAACGGCAGCCGGCGAATGGTCCCCTCCAGCAGCGGTTCGAACTGCTCGAAATCGCCGGGCAGCGCCTTGCCGCCGTGCTCCCACGGGACACCGTCCACCCAGCGGGCGACCGGGTTGAGCTCATAGCCGCCGACGACGATGCCGCCCGACTCCTCGCGCAGGTAGACCAGATTGTCAGGGTCGCGCACGCACGGCGTGGCGTGCGGAAGCTCCTTGCCGGGCACGGCCTTGAGGGCGATGTGCTGATGATCGACCGGCGTGGTGGGGATGTGCAGGCCGGCCATGGCCGCCACCTGCGGACCCCACAGCCCGGCGGCGTTGACGACGATCTCGGTGCGGATGTCGCCCTGGTTCGTGCGCACCTTGGTGATGGCGCCCTGCGGCGAGACCTCGATGCCGGTGACGCGCGTGTCGGTGTGCACCGAGACGCCCATCTCGCGCACGCGGCGGGCCAGGTCGGTGGTCGTCAGGTAGGGATCGAGGTGACCGTCGCGCGGCAGGTAGATGGCGCCGTACAGGCTCTCCTTGGACAGCGACGGGAAGAGCTTGAGCGTCTCGTCGGGCGAGATGACCTCGCACTCGAGGCCGATGGCCTTGGCCTGGCTGATGTTGCGCTGCAGCTCCTTGAGCTGCGCCTCGCTGGACGCCAGCCGCAGGCTGCCCACGTGCTGGATCAGGCCCAGCTCGCTGAACAGGTCGATGGAGTACTTGCGGATCTGCATCAGCGTGGGCGAGGTGTGGAACTGGGTCACCAGGCCGGCGGCCCAGCCGGACTCGCCGCTGGCGATCTCGCCCTTCTCGAGCAGCATCACATCCTTCCAGCCCAGCTTGGCCAGATGGTAGGCGACGCTGACGCCCATGATGCCGCCGCCGATGACGACGACCCTGGCTTGATCCTTCATGCCGACCTCCGAACCGAGGATTGTTGGGACGAATCCATTCGAGGACACCCCTGCGGCACCCCGCCGCCGGGCGAAACGGCGGCGGGGTAGCGCAGGGGCCGGAGGCCCCCCGGCAGGGTGCGGGCCTCCGGCATTGGTCGACGGACTACTCGGGCGGGATCTCCTTGAAGGCGAAGTCGACGTTGATGCCGCGCGTCTTCTGGCGGTTCTTGACCACCAGGTACCAGACGGCGGACAGGAGGATGATCCCGAAGGCGATGATCTGGGCCCACAGGCCGCGCGGGAAGTCCTCGAAGTTCCAGTTGCCGAGGACGCCCAGCGCCGGGGCGAGCAGGAAGGCGACGACCATCGCCATGCCGAAGCCGCCACCGATCATGCCCAGCGCCGAGAGCCACGGCGCCTTCTCGCCCTTCATCCAGCCCATGATGTGGGCGCGCATCGGGTACAGGAAGGCGACGACGGCGGCGATGGCGCCCAGGCGCACGATCCAGATCAGGACGGCGCTGGCGAACGCCTGCGGGGCCAGGACCCAGGCGGTCCAGATGAAGGCCACGATGCCCAGCAGGGTGAAGAGCAAGGCGACCAGGCCGTTGACCGTGTACTTGGCGCCCGGTGAGGCTTCGTAGACGTCCTTGGCGCGGTAGGGCAGCAGGGCGCCGGCCAGGCAGGTGATGATGAAGACGTAGCCGCAGCCGAAGGTGACGCCCAGAGTCAGCCCGACCCAGCCCGGCACCAGGTTGTAGGCCAGGATGACCGGGATGCTGAACAGGAAGTAGGCCACGTGGGCGTTGACGGGCGTGTGGTAGCGCTCGTTGACCTTGCTGACCCACTCGGGCAGCAGGCGGTCGAGGCTCATGGCGACCATCACGCGTGTCATGCCGATGTAGCAGTTGTGCACGATCTGGTGCGAGTTGAGGATGTAGCCCAGGCCGATGAGCAGGACGACGATCGGGCTGGCGGTGACCGCCACGGCGATGATGTTCGGCCACAGGTAGAAGCCGCCCACCGTCGCCTCGGGGATCAGGGACCAGTAGCCGGCGCCGGCGACATACAGGAACTGAGGACCGGCCAGGCGCTCGAGCCCAGCGGCGATCAGCGCCAGCAGAATCCCGGTCACGATCAGCGAGCCGACCAGGATGATCGACTGGTTCTTGAACGAGCGGGCGTCCTTGATCTCGCCGTTCTGCTGGGCCGAGTAGGTGGCCCACTGCAGCGAGGTCCAGGCGATGGGGGCCACGAGCAGCGTGGCCAGCAGCGTCGGCGGCGGGTTGAGGTCGATGCCGGCGGCGGCGACGGCGTCGACGGCCGTCTGGTAGAAATTGGCGCCGCCGCCCGAAGCCGCGGCGAAGGCGTTCAGGCGCTCAACGAACTGCGCCGGCGGGGTGAAGAACAGCACGGCGAACATCACGCCGAAGGCGATCAGCACGACGTACCACATCACCCACTGCAGGCGGACGTAGTTCTTGAACCCGGAGCACAGGATCACCAGGGCGACGAAGGCGTTGAGGATGCTGGTGATGATGATCCCGGTCGACTGGGTGAACCACACGCCCAGGTTGGAGAGCCCCGGGCTCTGCAGCGTCGCTCCCAGCCCGAGGAAGAGCGGGGCGAAGCCCAGGTAGGAGAGCAGCCAGCCGGAGAGGGCCACCCACTGCAGGATCCAGATCACGTACCCGGACATCACCACGGTGAAGGCCGTGCCGCCGCCGAAGACGCGGCTCTCAAAGACGTAGTCGCCGCCGGAGCGGGGCAGGGCCGTCGAGAGCCAGACGTAGGCGAAGGCGATCGGGATCTCGATCAGCATGGCCAGCAGGATGCCCCACACCAGACGACCACCCGGCAGGGCGCCCGGCGCCCACAGGTAGGTCCAGGGGAAGATCAGGCCCATCGTCAGGATGTTGTAGACAAATGCGGAGTACGGGGACATGACCCGCACCAGGCCGGAGGCCTTGCGGGTAAAGACCTCGGGGGTCGCGCTCACGGTTGCCATAGCATCTCCTCCAAAGGATCGGGCGATTGGCGAAGCCGTTCTCTTTGTCGTGTTCTGTCCCTGCACACCTCCTCGGGCCGCGAGCAGGCAGGCGTCTACCCGGATGTCATCTGGTAGCCGTCGACTTTCCCGCCGGCGAGATTGACCAGGACGCCCCGGAGTCGGCCCTCGCCGTATTCACTCCCGGGGTTCACACACAACGTGCGGCCCAGGTGGGCCGCACCGGCGGATTCGTGGATGTGCCCGTGCAGGCCGAGGACCGGCTGGTGGGTCTCGATGGCCTTGCGCACCGAGGCGCTGCCGGCGCCGTGCATGACCAGCTGGCCGGCCTTGACGATCGGCGCCGGGGGATCGGTGTTCCAGTCCAGTTCGGGGCAGGTGTCGAGCGTCGAGTCCTTGGGCGGATCGTGGAAGTTGAAGACGCAGTTCTTCATGTCGGTGACCTTGGCGATCATGCCGTCGATGATCCGCCCCAGCTCCTCGTCGGTCACCTCGCGCGGAGTCCTCCAGGGGGTCAGGGTGCTGTTGCCGACGCTGATCATGGTGTGCTGGTCGTCGAGCGGCACGACGACGCCCTCGCAGTCGATGAAGGTCTGGGCGCCGGAGGTCTTCATGACCTCCAGCACGTCGGGGTAGTCGTCGTTGCCGCCGGTGACGTAGCACTTGATGCCGGTACCGCCCAGGCGCGTCTCGGAGAGCTCGATCCACGACTCGAGGCGCTGGCGGGCGAGCCGATGGAAGAGGGCGTCGACCTTGGCCCGATCGGCCGAGATCTCGCGGAACTCCTCCTCGGTCATGACCTTGGCATACCAGCCGAGCATGCCGATGCGGTCGAGCAGCGCCTTGAGGGCCTCCTCGCTCTCGATGCTCTCGATACTGCCCTGCAGCGTGGCGCGGTAGCGGCCGGCAGACTCCTGGATGATGGGAACGGCGATCTTGCCGATGATGTCCCCACCCATGATCAGCACCTGGGCTTCATAGAACTTCCCGGCGTTGAGGAACTTGCGGTAGGTGCGCTCCGAGCCGTGCAGATCGGTGGCGTAGAACAGCCGGGTGGGCTTGCTGGACGCCTTCTTACCAAAGGACGGCATACCGGTCTCCTGGGCTCAGGACTCGGGGTAGTCGTGGCCGTTGCCGCCCGACTCGGGGCCGGCCAGGACGACGTGGACGGAGCGCGCCTTGAGCTCGGCGCGCGACTCGGGCGAGAGGCCACCGTCGACCACCAGCGTGTGCACCTGCTCCAGGGCGGCGATCTCGAAGTTCGAGACCACGCCCCACTTGCTGTGGTCGGCGACGATGACCACCGGGCCGCGCGTGCGATCGACCATCGTCTGGGCGATCTCGGCCTCGACGCTCGAGGGCGTGGTGCAGCCGTACTTGAGGCTGATCCCGTCGACGCCGATGAAACACAGGCCGGCGCAGAACTGGCGCAGCTGGTCATTGGCGAAGCGGCCGACGGTCGAGACGGCCCGCGGTCGGAAGGATCCGCCGAGCAGGATGACCTCGAAGGGCGTCTCGCGGGCGTCGCAGGCGAGGGTGATGTTGTTGGTCACCAGGATCAGATTGCTGAGGTCGGTGCGGGCCCGCAGCGCCCGCAGCACCTCGGTGGTGGTGGTGCCCGAGTTGAGCAGGACGGTGTCGCCGTCCTTGACCATCGCCGCCGCGGCGCGGCCGATCCAGCGCTTCTCCTCCGGGTGGGCCAGGGCGGAGTGGGAGTAGGCCGGCTCGAGGGGCATGCGCTGGCTGAGGATGGCGCCGCCGTAGGCGCGCTCAACGACACCCAGGCGCTCGAGCTCCTCCAGGTCGCGCCGGATGGTCGCCTCCGAGGCGCCCAGCATCTCGGACAGCACCGACGAGCGCACAATCTGGTGGATCTCCAGGTACTCCCGGATCATGCGGTGGCGCTGGGCAGGAATCAGCGTCTTCGGCATCAGAATCCTGCAAACGTTTACAAGGACAGGCGGACGGGAAGGGCGGCCGGCGCCGCCAAAGCGCAGGATCATTATGAGGGATTCTGACGTGATTTGCAAGCAGGGGCGAAAACGGCTTCAGATCGGTGCGCCGGCGCTCTGGATGGCCACCGCCGGGGGGTGTACCGAGGGCTTGAATACCACCTGGAAGGTCAGATTCGGAAACCTGGAGCGTCATTTGGCCGGATCAGGTTGAAGACGAATGATTGGAATTGGATGGATTTGTGTAACCCCCAAGTCTGGGCTATAATCCATACGTTAGCAACCGATTGCAGACTTCCCTCCAGGGTCACAGCCATGCCTGAGTCGACGGTCGGGATGGGGCAGCAGGGCCGCGCCGAGCGTGAGCGCTTCGAGAACGAGGTGCGGCGCATCGTCGAGGCCGGCAACGCCGCCGGCGTCACGCTGCGCCTGTTGGGTTCACTGGCCTTCCAGTTTCACTGTCCGGCGTTCGGCTTCCTGCAGGAGAAGATGGGGCGGGCCTACACCGACATCGACTTCGCCGGCTACGGCCGGGAAGCCAAGAACGTACGCGCCCTGATGGCCGGCCTCGGCTACAGCGAGGACAAGGAAGTCTGGGTGGTCTCCGAGGGCGGCCGGGCGATCTTCAATCACACCTCGCTCGATCTGCACGTCGACGTCTTCTACGAGAAACTGGACTTCTGCCACGTCATCCCCTGGGCGGGGCGCCTGGAGCAGGACAGCCCCACCATCCCGCTGGCCGAGCTGCTGCTGGAGAAGATGCAGATCGTGCAGATCAACGAGAAGGATGTGATCGATACGATCATGCTCCTGCTCGAGCACCCGCTGGGGGAAAGCGACCGCGAGACGATCAACATGAAGCGCGTAGCCAAACTGTGCTCCGAGGAATGGGGGCTGTGGCGCACGGCGACCATGAACCTCAACAAGGTGCGGCAGTTGGCCGCCGGCTACCCCCAGCTGAGCGACAAGCAGAAGACCGACGTGGCGGTGCAGGTGGAAGGGGCCATCGCCCACATCGAGGCGGCCCCCAAGTCGATGGCCTGGCGCATGCGTGCCCGCGTCGGCGACCGGGTCAAATGGTACAAGGACGTCGACGAGGTCTCGTGACCGGGCGGGGAGACGGAACATGAAGAAGTCGGTTGGCGACTTGATGCACCGCGGCCTGATCTCCTGCAAGACCAGCACCACGCTGGGCCAGGTGGCCACGCTGCTGACCGAGCACCACGTGCACGCCCTGATCGTGTCCGACCGCGACGGCCGGCCGGCGGGCATCATCAGCGACTTCGACCTGCTGGCCGGCGAGTGGCTGTCGACCGACGAGGCCAGCCTGGCGACGATGCGCCAGCTGACGGCCGGCGACCTGATGACCACCCCCATCGACACGATCGAGGCCGACGTCCCGGCCCACGTGGCCGCCCACCGCCTGGTGGACGAGGGCATCAGCCGCCTGCTGGTGACCGAGAAGGGCAAGCCGGCCGGCATCGTTTCGATCTCCGACTTCGTCGCCAGCCTGG
>DYJB01000298.1 GCA_020723365.1 Candidatus Aquidulcis sp.
CTCGGCCAGATCATGGTGTACAGCCTGGAACTGGCCGATGGGGCGGCCGAAGGCGCAGGAGCAGCAGCGTCAGGAGGGCCAGCACCGGCACCAACCGACCGCTGGCATAGAAGAAGGGGCTGAACCCGACGGCCAGACCCAGCAGGATGAAGGTGCGCCGGTCTCCCGTCTTCCAGGCTGCCCACAGGGCGGCCATCGAGACGGTCAGGGTGAACGTGTCGACGATGTTGTTGAGTCCGATGCGGCTGAAGAGGACGTGGAGGTCCAGCATCGCCAGCAGGGCGGCCGCCAGGAAGGCGATGTGCCGACCGAACATCGAGCGCGTCCAGGCGTAGGTGGCGATCACGGCTCCGCTCCCGGCCAGCACAGAGACCACCCGGATGGCGCTCGCCGTGTTCCCCAACAGCCGCTGGGATACCGAGATGATCCAGAAGTAGAGGGAGGCAAACGAGTACCAGCCGGTGACCAGGACGTTGTCCCACAACCCCTTCAGGAACTCGAGCCCCGAGCTCCCAACGGCGCCTTCGTCGCCGCGCAGGATGTGCGGGACGTGCTCCACGTCCGGGAGACGGACGGCCAGGGCGATCCCGGCCAGGGCCGTCACCGCAAGCAGATCCAGCGGGTGGACGGCAAGACGGGCGCGGATCGGGCCGGACCAGCATCCGGCGATGGTCAATCCGATTCCCGCGATCCAGAGCAGCCAGTACCAGGGATAGGTGGCCCACGGAAGATCGCCGCCGGCCGAGCGGGATCCCAACGTGAGCAACAGGCCGAGCCCCAACATCAGGATCTGAGCGGGTCGGACGCCAAGCGTGCGGGCCAGCCCTCCGACCCATCGCTTCGGGAGTCCTTTCTGGGCTGCTGCCAGCCCGGGCTCCAGGCCGACGAGAAGCAAGGCCAGGCCGCAGATCACCAGCGTCAGATTGATCGCCGGCGAAGCGGTAGACCACAGGAGCCCGCAGCCCAACAGGCTGGCCAGCAGACCCGAGGCGAACAGCGCCAGGCGCGTGCGCCGCTGCGCCTGCGAGGGATGGCCGCCGGGGGCTGGCGTATCCGCTGAGTCTTGGCCGGGCGCGGGCGCCTGGCCCGCTGCCGGATCAGCCCTGGGCGGCGGAGGCAGGCGCCGGGCGCGGACGGCGCGAAGGATGGTGACCGCCACCAGATCCAGGAGCAGGGTGAGGGAGACCAGGAGCGCCAACTCCAGGGGTTGCATCTCAGCCAGGCTCCTGCACGCAGCCTCGTGGGAGTTGCAGCTCGGCCGGCGCTCGGGCGAGCCGGTCGTGCACGCTGCGAGGTCGGCGGCACGATCTGCCGGAGGTGCAGGTCATGAGGACGGCCCGCCCGCGGCAGTCGAGGGATGCGTGGTTGGATGGCCGGCGCCGGCATCTCGCCCGGCGACTGATCCTGCGCGGAGGCGGGGCGGTGGAAGGCACGGCCGCCGGTCAATGGCCGCCACCGGGCAGGATGGTGGGCGTCGCAGCGCGATGGGCACTCGACGACACCTTCCGTCATCGCCGAGGGTCGGTCGAGGGAGCGCGGCTAGGTGCGCAGGGCCAGCTCGCTGCGGGCGATCACCAGGCGCTGGATCTCGCTCGTGCCCTCGTAGATCTCGGTGATCTTGGCGTCGCGGAAGTAGCGCTCGATGGGAAGTTCCTTCGAGTAGCCCATGCCGGCGTGGGTCTGCACCGCGGCGTGCGCGCAGAACATGGAGGTCTCGGAGGC
>DYJB01000067.1:0-6905 GCA_020723365.1 Candidatus Aquidulcis sp.
GATCGGTCCCAGGCGCGCAGCGCCTGCCGCAGCGCCTTGCGGCTGAAGGGCTCCTCGAGGTGTCCGGGGGCGTTCATCTCGGCAGTTTCTCGGCACTCCGGCCCCCGGCCTGGCCGTAGGCTGGGGTCGGGTGGCACAGGGGGATTATTGCACGGGCATCCGCGCCCGCCAACGCAGCCACCGGGAGGTTGTGCATGAAGCGCAAGCGGGTCATCATCCTGGCCGTGGCCGCGGCTGCCCTGGCCCTCGCCATTGCCGGCGTGGGTGTGGTGGCCAGCGCGCCGGCGCCGAACCGGGCCGCCCAGGCGCTGAGCGAGCTGCCGCCGGGCCTGATCGAGGCGGGCCCGGGGCACGACGGCCTGTCGCTCGAGACGGCGATCGTGATCCACGCTTCCAACGAGACCGACGGCGTGGGGCTGGAGTACCTGTGGCTGGCGGCGACCTACCCGGACGACTCCCTCGAGCTCCAATCGCTGGTGATGGACGGCGGTCGGGCGTACGATGTCATGGAACTCCTGTCCCCGGACGGCGGGAGGCGCACGGTCTACTTCGACATCACCGCCTTCTTCGGGGTCTGGTGAGGCCGCCGCTTTGTGCCTGCTCTGGAGCGCGGGACAGGGGATGCCCTCCTCCGGTCCGCCAGGGAGCCCAACGATGACGCTGCTCTCGATCGCCTTCTTCTTCCTCCTCCTGGGGCTCGTCGTGGCGGTGCACGAGGGCGGCCACCTGCTGGCCTGCGTGGCGCTGCGCATCCGCCTGCTCGAGGTCGGGATCGGGCTTCCCCCGCGTCTGCTGCGCCTGGGCCGGCGGGGCGAGACCGAGTTCACCGTGAATGCCTTGCCGCTGGGCGCCTTCATCCGGCCGGCGGGCGACTTCGACCCGCGGGTGCCGAACGGGCTGGCCTCCCGCCCCGCAGCGCAGCGCCTGCTGGTGTACGTCTCGGGCGCGGCGGCCAACGTGCTGCTGGCCCTGGCCCTCTTGACCTTCGGATTCCACGGCGGCTGGCCGGATGAAGTGCGCATCGTGGGCACCTCTCCCGGCTCGCCGGCCGAGATCGCCGGTCTGCGCGCCGGCGACGTGATCCTGGCTTCGGATGGCGAGCCCGTGCACGACACCGCCGCCCTCCGCACGCGCATCGAGGCGGCCCGCGGCGGCGAGATGGCCCTCCGGATTCGCCGCGGGGACCAGGTCCTGGACGTGGCCGTCGAGGTGCGCGCCGCGCCGCCTGAGGGCGAAGGCCCGGTCGGGTTCACCTCGCAGGGAGTTCTGGTCAGCCATGCGTGGGGCCGCGCCGCCGGGCGCGCCGCCGAGACCACCTGGGATCTGCTGCGCAGCACCGTCACCGCCCTCGGCGCGCTCGTGGGGTTGGATGGCGACGGCACGGCCGAAGTGCGGCTGGTTGGTCCGCTGGGAATGAAGCAGATCAGCGACCAGACGCTGGCCAATGCCGTCGAATGGGGCCAGGGCTTTCCATTGCTCTACCTGGGGGCCTGGCTGTCGGCGTCGCTGGGGTTCTTCAACCTGGTGCCGTTCCCGGCCCTCGATGGCGGCCGGGCGGCGCTGCTGCTGGTGGAGGTCGTGCGCCGCAAGCGCCTACCGGCCCGCACCGAGGCGCGGGTGCATGCCGCCGGGATGGTGGTCCTGCTGACCGCCATGCTGGCGCTCGTGGCGCTGGATCTGCTCCGGCCGGTGTTCTAGGGCCGGAGACACATTGAGCGAAAGGAGGTGAGCGAGATGCTGAACATGAAGCGCATGGCCGGGCAGGGTCTGGTCGAGTACGCGCTGATCCTGGTCCTGGTTGCCGTTGTCGTCATCGTCATCCTGGCGCTGCTCGGCCCGGCCATCGGCAACGTGTTCTCGGAGATCATCAAAGGCATCTGATAGTGTTGGGATCCGTCCTCCGGCGCCCGCTGCGCCCCGGGCCGAGGGATGGATCCCGCGCGCCGCGAGTCGCCTCGGCCGCCGCTCACCGCCCTCCCCCCGAACGCTCCCTCCGCCCGCCTTCCCTTCGGCTCAGCCCGAACTCCCCAGCGGATAGCGTCCGTACTCCTCGACCGCGTCGACCATCGCCAGGATATTCTCGGGCGGCACCTCGTCCATGATGGTGTGCACCGAGGCCAGCAGGTAGCCCCCGCCCGGGCCCAGCAGGTCGATCACGCGCCGCACCTCCTGGCGCACCTCGTCCGGCGTGC
Source organism: Candidatus Aquidulcis sp. (assembly GCA_020723365.1). Lineage (GTDB taxonomy): Bacteria > Chloroflexota > Anaerolineae > Anaerolineales > E44-bin32 > DYJB01. The sequence continues at coordinate 2,193 of DYJB01000067.1, forward strand.
CGCTGGGCAGGACGCGGTGGGTGTCGACGGCGCCGCAGAAGACCAGGTTGCCGCCGTAGCGCCGCTTGAGCTCCGCCAGATTGGCCATCTTGCCGGCCGAGGTCTGGATGGGGTTGAGGATGTCGATGCCGATCTCGACGAAGTCGTCCAGCAGATCGAACACGTCCCCGTCGGTGTGGAAGAAGACCTTGGCCTGTGTGCGCCGGCGGATGAAGGCGATGTAGTCGGCGTGGATCGGCTTGAGCACCTGGCGGTACATCCGGGGCGAGATCATCAGCCGGTCCTGGGTGCCCAGGTCGTCGCCGATCTTGATGATGTCGACGTTCTCGCCCAGCTCATCCAGGAAGTGCCCCATCAGCCGCTGGCACAGTCCGGCGATCTTCTCCAGCAGGGCGCGCGAGAACTCGGGGTGCATGGCCAGGTTCATCAGAAAGCGGTCCATGCCCTGCATGGCGAAGGCCCGCTCGAGCGGGAAGAGCAGCCAGGGCGTGGCGATGATGGCGTAGCGGTTTTCCTCGGCCAGACGGCGGGCCTGCTGCCGCACGTGGGCCACGCGGCTGGGATCGTCCATGTCCGGCCACGGATAGCACTCCAGCTCTTCCAGCGTGGTCGCTTCCGCCAGCGGGTGCACCCCGGGGTACCAGTTGTCGGGGGCGATCTCGACCGAGCCGCTGCCCCAGTCATCGATGAAGGGTGAATGGGGTTCGCGGCTGCGGGCGCGCTCGTAGACGTGGGCCGGGAAGCGGTCCAGCACGCTGCGGGCGTCGCCGCGCAGGCGCTCAAGCACCGCCTCGTCCGGATCGGCCGAACCCAGCTCGGGCCAGTCGTAGATGTAGCGGTCGGGGGCCTGCACGCCCAGGCGCGCCTTCAGTCCCCGGTAGGGCCGCATCTTCATCGTGGTCGTGTTGCTGGTGCCGATGATGATCGGCACGCGATCGGGCTCCTCGTGGTGAAGGGCGGTCAGGACGCGCTGGCGAGGGGTGAGGGACATCGGATTCACACTCCATCGTGGGAAGAGATCGCTGCCGTCTCTGCGGCGGCGCTAGAATAGCATAGCCCTGTGCGGCGGCGCCCGCTTGCGCGCCGGGCAGGTCCGCCGCACCCCGGGCCTGCATCCGGCTCGACCAGTCCCCGGGATTTGGCTGCCGGCCTCAGCCTGGCGCTCGCCATCGAGCGCACCCCGGCCTCGTCCCCCCAGGATTCCGGCGGCGTCCGTGTGGCCGACGACGCCGAGGAACGCAGCGGCGTCGCCCGCCTCGGTCGGCTGGACGGCAAGCCGGACGGGCAGATCGATCCCCGGGGCCGCTCCCCTGGCGGCTGATTGCCGCCGGTATCCCATCGCCTCCTCGAGGCCGAAAGCAGGCCCGTCCTCCTGCCGCAATTGCCCGTGCCGACCAATGCCCCTACAATACGCGCCTGCGCTCACCATCGCCCCTACGTGTGGGTGTCGGTCAACCGGGCAGTTGGCATGCGGTTCGCAGGAGTGGTGGTGCCCATGACGTCAACGCCGGCTCGATCGCAACGCTCGCAGCTGCTGGGCGCCCTTCCGTACATCCTTCGCTACTCGGCCTACGGTGCCCTGCTCGGCCTCGCGGCGCCCATCGCCGGGATCCTCCTCGGATTGCGCACGCAGGACCTTCCGCTCACCGCTTCGGCAGTGGGGAGCCTGCACCGCGCCCAGCCCCTGCTCTGGCTGCTGGACCTGACGCCCATCATGTCGGGGCTGATGGCCGCCGTGGCCGGCCTGCGCCGCGCCCAGCTGGCCCAACTCACCGCCGCCGGGCTGGAGCAGGTCATCAACCAGCGCACGGCTGAGCTGCAGCGGGAGAACCTTGCCGGCCGCACCCGCGAGCAGGAGAGCCAGCGCCAGCGGCAGTACTTCGAAGCCCTGGTCCACAACAGCCCGGTGGCCATCGTCACCCTCGACCTCGAGGACCGGGTGGTCGGCTGCAATCCGGCCTTCACCCACCTCTTCGGGTACACGCCGGCCGAGGCGGTCGGTCGCGATCTGGACGCCCTGGTCGTCCCGGAGGCACGCCGAATAGAAGCGGCCAACTTCACTCATCTGGCCGCCGGCGGCCAGATGATTCGTGAGCTGACCCAGCGGCGCACGAAGGACGGCCGCCTGGTCGACGTCGAGCTGTCTGCCGTTCCCGTGACGGTGGGCGGCGAGAACGTCGGCGTGCTGGCGATCTACCACGACCTGACCGAGCTCAAGCGGGTGCAGGCGGAGAGCCATCGCCAGGAGCAGTACTGGGAGACGCTGGTCCAGAACATCCCTGTGGCGGTGGTGATCCTCGACCGCCAGGGCAACATCCGGTCCTGCAACCCGGCCTTCGAGGGGCTGTTCGGCTACAGCGAGCCGGAGGTCGTCGGGGAGAACCTCGACCGGCTGCTGGTGGCCGCCGAGGAGACCCTCGCCGAGGCCAGCACGTATACCCAGCAATCGTTGAGCGGCGCCGTGGTCCACATGCTGGCCCGTCGTCGGCGCAAGGACGGCAGCGAGGCCGATGTCGAGGTCTTCGGCCTGCCTGTGGTGGTCGATGGACAGCGCGTCGGCGCCGTGGGTCTGTACCACGACGTCACGGCGCTGGTGGCGGCCCGGCGCAAGGCCGAGGAGGCCGACCGGGCCAAGAGCGAGTTCCTGGCCAACATGAGCCACGAGATCCGCACCCCCATGAATGGTGTCCTGGGGATGATCGAGCTCCTGAAGGACACCATGCTGACCGACGAGCAGCACGACTTCCTCAACGCCGCTCACGAGAGCGCCGAAGCGCTGCTGACGCTCCTGAACGACATCCTCGACTTCTCGAAGATCGAGGCCGGTCATCTCGAGCTGGAGACCATCGATTTCAACCTGCGCACGCTGGTGGAGGGGGTGGCCGACACGCTGGCGCAGCGGGCGGAGTCCAAGGGCCTCGAGATGGCCTGCTTTGTCGAGCCGGAGTGCCCGACCTACGTGCGCGGCGATCCCGGCCGGCTGCGCCAGATCCTGGTCAACCTGGTCGGCAACGCCCTCAAGTTCACCGAGCAGGGCGAGGTCGCCATCCGGGTGACCCCGGAGGGCAAGGACGAAGCGCAGCCGCTGGTGCGCTTCTCGGTCAGCGATACCGGCATCGGCATCCCCGCCGAGCAGCAGCCCGCCGTCTTCCATCGCTTCGTTCAGGCGGACGCCTCTTCCACCCGCCGCTTCGGAGGCACCGGTCTGGGCCTGGCCATCTCGCGCGAGCTGGTGGAGCTGATGGGAGGGCAGATCGGCCTGGCAAGCGAGCCCGGACGCGGCAGCACCTTCTGGTTCGTCGTCCCCCTCGCCCGGCAGACCGATGTCGCCGCCGTGCCGCTGGCCGCCGACGAGGCGCTGTCCGGCCTGCGCATCCTGGCGGTGGACGACAACGCCACCAGCCGCACCATCCTGACCAAGACGCTGCAGGCCTTTGGCTGCCGTCCGGCCGCCGCCGCCAGCGGCGCCGAGGCGCTTGACCAGCTGCGCTCGGCTGCCCAGCAGAGCCGGCCCTTCCGCATCGCCCTGCTGGACATGCAGATGCCGGAGATGGACGGCGAACAGCTGGCGCGCGCCATCAAGGAAGACCCCGTGCTGCGCGAGGTGGCGATCATCATCCTTACCTCCGTCGGCCGGCGCGGGGACGCCACCCGCCTGGAAGCCATCGGCTGTTCGGCCTACCTGCTCAAGCCCATCAAGCAGGCCCAGCTGGCGGACGCGCTGCGCGCCGTCCTTGGCCAGGCGATGGACCCCAGCACGGCCCCTACCGCCCGGCTGATCACCCGTCACGTCCTGGCCGAACAGAAGGGCCCGCGCCTGCTGCTGGTGGAGGACAACCCAATCAATCGCAAGCTGGCCGTGGCGCTGCTCGGCCGCGCCGGTTATGCCGTGGCGACGGCCGACGACGGCCAGCAGGCCATCGACGCCGTCAAGCGGGAAGCCTTCGGCGTGGTGCTGATGGATGTGCAGATGCCGGGCATGGATGGCTTCGAGGCCACGGCCAGGATTCGCGCCCTGGGCGGCACGCGGGGCGCCACGCCGATCATCGCCATGACGGCGCATGCGATGAAGGGCGATCGGGAGCGCTGCCTGGCGGCGGGGATGGACGACTACGTCTCCAAGCCGATCCAGTCCGACGAGCTGTTCGCGGCGATCGGCCGCAGTTTGCTGCACGAGGCGGGGGCGCGCGGCGGACGGGAGCCGCAGGGCCCGCCTGAGCCTCCGCTGCCCGACCCGATCGATCGGCACAAGGCCCTGCCCTACTTCGGCGGCGATGAGGATCTGTTCGGCCGGCTGCTGCGCGAGTTCATCGACGATCTGGCCCGCCAGATCGAGCGGCTGAAGGCCGAGGCCGCCTCCGGCGATGCCCGCGGCTTCACAACCACGGCGCACTCGTTGAAGAGCCTCTCGGCCACCTTCGGCGCCGACCGGCTCTGGCAGGCGGCGCAGCAGCTGGAGGCGCTTGGACTGGACGACAACCTGGCGGCGGCGCCGCCGCTCATCCAGCAGGTGGAGGCCGAGCTCCCGCGCCTGCAGGCCTACCTGCAGCGGCAGACGCCTGGCTGAGGCCTGCCCCCTTCGGCCGACTCAGCCGTTGGAGGATCCAGTGCCTGCAGTGAGAAGGGAGCGCCTGCCGAGGCGCTGGCCGCGCCCTCATCGGGGGCTCTCCCTCCGTCCCCGCTCGGCTTGTCACGTCCAGCGGTCCCCCCCCC
>DYJB01000067.1:6915-10090 GCA_020723365.1 Candidatus Aquidulcis sp.
CTTGACAGGCGCGCTCTTCATCGTATAATTACGATGAATGGTCAAAGCCCGCCGCCTTTCCCCGGATGAGCTGCGCCTGGCCCGGATGCTCAAAGCGCTCGGCAACCCGGTGCGCTTCCAGATCATCACCTACCTGGCCGAGCACCCGACCTGCATCACGCGCGACATCGTGGCGGCCACGCCGCTGGCGCAGTCGACCGTCAGCCAGCACCTCAAGGTGCTGCGGGATGCCGGCCTGATCCAAGGCGAGATCGAAGGCCCGGCAACCTGCTACTGCCTCGATCCCGAAGGCCTGGGCTGGCTGCGGACGCACTTCGCAGACTGGGCCAGCAGGCAGATCGCCTGCTGCCCGGCGCCCGACGGCGCCGCCGTGAAGCGATGATCGATCCTGGCCCAGGGGCGCGGCCACCCGGCGCCTCAGGAGACTGCCCGTGACCGTCACCAACCCCTCCGCCGAATACTTTGACAGCGTCGCTGACCGCTGGGATTCGCTCCGCTCCGACTACTTCACCGAGGCGGTGCGCCATTCCGCCATCGCCAGGGCCTACCTGCATCCGGAGATGGTCGTCGCCGACGTCGGCGCCGGCACCGGCTTTCTGAGCGCCGGCCTGGCGCCGCTCGTTCGCCGCGTGCATGTCATCGACGGCGCCCCGGCCATGCTGGAGGTCGCCCGCAAGAATTTGGCCGCCTTCGGCAACCTGGAGTTCCACCAGGCCGACGGACTCTCGCTTCCCCTGCCCGACGCCGGCCTCGACGCCGCCTTCGCCAACATGTACCTGCACCACTGCCCGGACCCGCTGGCGGCGATTCAGGAGATGGTGCGCACGCTGCGCCCCGGCGGACGGCTGGTGCTGACCGACATGGACGCCCACGATCATGCCTGGCTCAAGCAGGAGATGGCCGATGTGTGGCTGGGCTTCGACCGGGCTCAGCTGCGCGCCTGGTTCGAGCAGGCCGGCCTGGTGAATGTGATCGTCGACTGCACCGGGGAGGCCTGCCAGGCCGAATGCCAGGGCGCTGGTCAGGCATCCGCCGCCATCAGCATCTTCGTCGCCACCGGCACGAAGCGCGTGCGTGCCCGCGAGGCCGTCCAGGCAGCCTACGCCGCCCGGGCGCTGGGCGCCGCATGCGGCTGCAGCGACTCTTCCTGCTGCACGCCGAGCACGATCGCGCTGGACGACGTCACCGCCGGCGGCGTGCGTTTCGACGGCGGCTACTCGCCCGACGAGACGGCCTCCATCCCATCCGAGGCGGCCGAGATCTCACTGGGCTGCGGCAATCCAACCGCCATGGCCAACCTGCGCCCGGGCGAGGCGGTGCTCGACATCGGCTCCGGCGGCGGCATCGATGCCTTCCTGGCCGCTCAGCGCGTCGGGCCGACGGGGCGCGTCCTGGGCGTCGACATGACGCCCGCCATGCTGCAGCGCGCCCGCCGCGCCGCCGAGGCGGGCGGCTACGCCAACGTCACCTTCCGGCACGGCTATGCCGAGTCGCTGCCGGCCGAAGACGCCTCGATCGATGTCCTCCTGTCCAACTGCGTCATCAACCTGGCCGAGGACAAGGCGGCCGTCTTCCGGGAAGCTTTCCGCGTCCTGCGGCCGGGCGGGCGCCTGGAGATCAACGACATGGTCTTCGGCGGTGCGGTGCTGCCCTCGCTGCGCACCTCGGCCGAGGGCTGGTCGGAGTGCATCTCCGGCGCGCTGCCCGAGGCCGAGTATCTGGACCTGGTGAAGCAGGCCGGCTTCGTCGACGTCACGGCCCGCCGCTCGACCAGCGCCGGCCAGGCGGCCGGCGTGCCGGTCTACAGCGTGCAGGTGTCGGGGAAGAAGCCGCGGGCTGAAAGCTGACAGCTTTCAGCTATCAGCTACCAGCCCAGCTCGGGTTGATCGCCCTTCCGACGCCCCGTTAGGCTGACGACAGCCTCGGCCCGAGATCCGCCGCGCGCCAGCACTTCCTCCACAGCCCTGCGCGGTTGGCGTCTCAGCTGATAGCTGATCGCTGAAGGCTTCCCGCAAACCCGGCAATACGCACCAAACTGGCCCTAGACAGATCTCTTTCCGCATGGTAGTATTCCAACCAAGGTAGCATGCAAGTTCTGACAGGGAGTCGCAAGACCTCGGCCCGAGCTGCACTGGCTCGGGCTGTTTGTTGAACGGCCTCCCCGGGCAATCGAAGGACAAGCAACTACCATCTTCTTGCCTAGGAGGCAAACACAATGTCCGATTTCGTTCAGGGAACCGTCAAGTGGTTCAACGCCGGCAAGGGCTATGGCTTCATCTCCCGCGAGGGCGGTGAGGACGTCTTTGTCCACCACTCGGCGATTCTCGCCGAAGGCTACCGCAGTCTCGAGGAAGGCCAGCGCGTCCAGTTCACGGTCGTGCAGGGCCCCAAGGGACAGCAGGCCGCCTCGGTCACGATCCTGTAAGCCTTCCGCCTACACGATCCACGAACAGCCCCCGCAAGGGGGCTGTTCTGTTGGCCGTGGAAGGCGCCGCGCGCCACGGCCGGCGCCACCACCTCAGCGCGGCGGCACGGGCGGCCCGGCGAGGGCGACCTCGGCCAGCACCTGCTTGAGCCGCGCCGAGGCCAGCACCTGTCGCCTGGGCCTGACCTCCGGCCGGCGCCAGCGCACCAGGCGCACCTGCCCTGCGGCGATCTCGATGGCCGTCAGGCTGCCGTCGCTGAAGGAGCAGCAGCCCGTGTTGATGTAGCACGGCTGCTGCACGTCGGCGGCGTACGCCAGGTCCGCCTCCAGCCGCTCCAGCTCCTGGCGGCCGTAGGCTTCCGGCTGGTGACGCAGGTCATCATAGGTGGCGCTCAGCTGCTCGTAGCGCTCCGGGGTCGGCAGGATTGGGTGGTGCGTATGCCCGGCGATGACGATCACCCCGCCTCGCGTCACGGCCCAGTTGTGCATGGCCAGTTCGTGCCTGCGCCCCAGCCGCCAGTCGTACGCCGGTGTGGTGGTCTTGAGGTTGAGCAAGCGCTGGATCGGCCGCCACACCACCGGCAGCACGGCCTCGCTCACCCAGGTGTAGCGCTCACCCAGCAGCGTCCCCTGATGACCGTGCACCAGGAATAGCTCGCCCAATCGCCGCTCCTGCTCCATCACCTCCAGCACTGCCAGGGCCGCCCGGCAAGCCAATGGCTGGCCCGCGAAGGTGGAGGGATGAAAGCC
>DYJB01000067.1:10100-13226 GCA_020723365.1 Candidatus Aquidulcis sp.
CCTCCAGCCGCAAGGCCTGCAGGATGCCCACGCGTCCCAGGATCGGCTCCAGGTACCTCTCGACCAGCGCAGCGCTCCGCCAGTCCTCGTCGTGGTTGCCGGCGAAGCGGAAGTAGCGGCCGTCGTCCAGGAAGGGCTTCTCCAGCCGCAGCGAGGCGCGGTACTCGGCCACGACCTCTGCCGGCTCGCACTCCCACAGCTCCTCGGAGTCCCCCAGCACCGCCAGCATCCAGCCGCGGCGCCGGTAGTGCTCGAGGGCCGTCGCCAGGGCGTGCTGGCTGAAGCGGAAGTCGTCGGCGTCGTCACCCGCGCCGCGGTGCAGGTCCGAGACGATCACCAGCCGCAGCTGGCGCAGCTCGATGGGCACGACCGGGGCGGCGGCATAGGCGCGATCCAGCCCGGCGCTGATGCGATCCTGGTAGCTCATCCGGGTAGCGTGGGCTCCTTCCATCGCCGGCCGGCGGCCGGGCGCCGTGCGGGGCGAACCCCGCGGCCTGCCCGAGCGTTCAGGGTTCGGCCACCAGGTCGAGCTGGCGGGGCGTCATCGGCTCGCTGAGCAGGGCGGCGAAGGCCGCCTTGCGGTCCGGCGCGGCGGCCAGGTACCTTTCCACCAGATCGCGCCCGATGGTGTAGTTGAAGCCGTACGAGCGAGAGAGCGGCTCCTGGTAGAAGCGCAGCATCTTGCGCTGCTCGTCTTCGGGCGTCAACCCGAAGCGCACGCCGTAGGCGACCACCTCATCTTCGGATGCTTTCTCGCCGTGGAGCAGCAGGATCTGGTTATCGGAGACGCGCTCGAGCGGCCGCCCTGCCCGAACGAAGTCCGCCACCCGCGAGGCCTCCTGCGCCGGAAGCCCGGCGGCGTCCAGCAGGTCGGCGTAGTACGCCGTCACCTCGTGCGGCCCGGCGATCACCTGCAGCGCGTTCATGGCCATGCCCTCCGAAACCAGGCAGGCCGGCGAGTTGCTGAGCACGACGGACTGTTCCAGCCACCCCTCGCCCTCAACCAGGCCTTCTTCCTTGATCGCCAGCTCGGTGTGGTGGCCCGGGTACGCTTCGTGCGCCAGGATCTCCGGCAGTTGATGGACATGCATTGGCCAGTCCAGGTTGAAGTCGATGCGCGAGCGCCCGGAGCCCTTGTAGACGTTGTAGGCCAGCCACGGCTTGTCGCGAACGCAGAGGATGTCGCACGTCTCCTCATGCGGCAGCGGGAAGTACGCCAACGTCCGCCGGCGCAGGTCCTCGTGCAGCCGGTCGAAAGCCGGGCGGACGCGCTCGAGCGAGACGCGCAGCCGCTGCCGGAACGCCAGGGCGCGCTCGGTCACCGGACCGCTTCCGGGCAGCACGGCCTCCAGGGCGTGGTGGGCCTCCTCGAAGGTCGCCTCCTCCACCCAGGCGGGCGTGACGCCGTACAGCCTCCGCACCTCAATCAGGATGTCGAGCTCTTCCCCGGCCAGCAAGCTCAAGGTGGTCTGCATGGCCGTGATCTCGCCCTGCAGCCAGTCGCGCCGGCGGTGAGCCAGCGACCCGTCGCTGGCGACCGAGGCGGCCAGCCCCTGCGCTTCAACTGCGAGCTCCGCCAGGGGAACCTTCCCCCGCTGCCGGGCGGCGTGGGACAGGGCCTGCGGCCCGAAGTACGCGTCCACGTAGCCGGGGAAGTGCTGATCGATGGCCAACGCCAGTCCAACGAAGGCTTCACCAACATCGGGAGGGGACAAGTCGGGTACCTCCTTGCGGGGCGAGGCCCGCCACCGGCACGGCCGAACACGACGACCCTTGGCGAAGTATCCGTCGATTCTGGGCTATCCACGCGGAGGAGGCAAGGGCCCTGGCGAGGGTTCGGGGCCTGCCCTCGGCTGCCCGCCAAGGGTGAGAGCTGGATCAGACAATACCCTGGGAGCCGTCGGGCGGCGACGCTTGCCGCGCTGCGCTCCGAGAGGCGAGTCGGCCAGCACCGATGGCAAGCAGGGCGCCACCGACCGCCAGGGGCGCAGGCGTTCTCAGTATCTCGCTTGCCGGCAGCAAGGTCCCGCCCACGATGATCGCAGTGTCCGGGAATATGGGACGCCTGGGTGGCGAGCGCCCCCGGTCCCGGCCCCCTGCACGGGATCCGGGGCGGACTAGGTGAGTCGCAGGATCAGCACGGCGTAGAGCGCCGCACCCAGCGCCAGGATCCAGGCCGTGGCGAAGTGGGTGTACAGGATCCCCGGCCGACCGAGCTCGGCCCGGGTGATGCGGCGGTACTCGCTCACGTAGTCGAAGAGCAGCAGGCGCATCAGCAGCGGGTTGACCCGTCGCCCGCGGGACTGCAGGAAGCCCATGATGCGCACGCTGGTCACCACACCCCATGTCGCAGCCCCGAGGGACACTGCCAGGGCAGCCACGGCGCGAACGTCCATCTCACACCTCCTTAACAGGCAGCCGCCCGTCAGCCGCACATCCCGCCTGGAGGAGAGGCTCTGCGCCGGCCGAAGGTGCCGGCGCAGAGCCTCGGAGGAGGAAGGCGGCAGGGATGGGCCGCCGGAGGAAACAAAGCCACTCAGCTCAGGGCCGCCACCAGCACGGCCACGGCCGACGCCATGGCCGCCAGGCAGGCCCCGACGAAGTGCAGGTAGAGCGGACCGGGACGACCGGCTTCGGCGCAGGTGAGGCGGCGGTAGTCGCGCAGGTCATCCAGCACCATCGGGCTGACCAACGCCGGGCTGACGATCCGCCCGCGGCGCCACAGGTAGGCCTGAAGCCGGACGACCACCGTCACGCCCCAGGCGGTGGTCAGCAGCAGGAGGCCCAGCGTTGCGATCATGGCTCCGTCCATCGTCTCGACACCTATGCCCTCAGGCCGCCAGGGGGAGGGCCAGAACCGACTCGAGTTCCGGCGACATCGAGGCATGGCTCAGCGCCAGCTCGGCGGCCTCCTCGCCGCGCCGGATGATCTCCGCCGCCCGCGTGAAGCTGGAGAAGGTGCCAATGTCATGCGGCAGCCGAGGCCGCACAATCAGGTCCGGCGGATCGGCGCGCAGGCGGGCCCGCGTCTGCGCCACAACCATCACGCCGACGGCGTTCATCGCCATTTCTAGGAAGTCCGGCATCGGGCCGGCGGATTGCAGCGGATTCCAATCCTCCTCCGGG
>DYJB01000299.1 GCA_020723365.1 Candidatus Aquidulcis sp.
CGCATCCAGCTGCGGCAGGATCTCGGCCGGCATGAGCGCCTGATAGCGGACCTGCTCCTCGGCGTTGTAGGCCTCGTAGTCGAAACCCGGCGGCGCGCCCGGCCCTCCCGCCGCGACGTCCTCACACAACCGCAGCAGATGAATCTCAGCCGAGAGGAAGTGCGCCGCCAGGTTGCGCGGCGTCCACGGTGAAGGCTCGCTATAGATCGGCTGCTCCCACTGCGCCGGCGTCAGGCGCCCCAGCGTCTCCAGCGTCTTGCGCTGGCCGCGTTCGAGTTTCGTCAGCAGCGCTTGCAGACGTGTCTCGGCCATCGCATCTCCTTGGCGCCTACGGCCCACCGATCAGGCGGGTTCGTGTGCACGAGGTGACACGTGGCGGAAAGCCACGTGTCACCTCGTGGGTTAGCCCAATCCGAGCGAGCTCCAGATCTCGTCGATGCGTGCCTTGACCCCGGGCGACATGGCGACTGGGGTAGGCCAGGCGCGGGCGTGGCCTTCCTCGGGCAGCTTGGCGGTGGCATCGATGCCGATCTTGCCGCCGAACGACGGCTGAGGCGAGGCGTGGTCGAGCTGATCGACCGGCCCCTGCGTCACGACGATGTCCCGCTGCCAATCGACATTCCCGAGCGCTTGCCAGGCAGCCTGCCCCAGGTTCTGGACATCGACCCACTCGTCGAAGACGACGATGGCCTTAGCCAGCATCATCAGCCCGAGGCCCCACAGGCCGTGCACGACCTTGCGCGCCTGCCCCGGGTAGCGCTTGCGGATGGAGATCAGCACCAGGTTGTGGAATCCGCCCGCCGGCGGCATGTGGACGTCGACGATTTCGGGCAGGAACATGCGCATCAGCGGCAGGAACAGCCGCTCGGTGGCCTTGCCCATCCAGGCGTCCTCCATCGGAGGAATGCCGACGACGGTGGTGGGATAGATGGCCTCCCTGCGCCTCGTGATGGCCGTGACGTGGAACACGGGGAAGGGCTCGACCGGGGTGTAGTAGCCGGTGTGATCGCCAAAGGGGCCTTCGGGGAGGTGTTCGTTGGGATCGACGTAGCCTTCGATGACGATCTCGGCCTGCGCCGGAACCTCGAGCGGGATGCTGACGCACTCGACGAACTCGACCGGCTTGCCGCGCAGCCACCCGGCCAGCAGGTACTCGTCGATGTTCGGCGGCAGCGGCGCCGAGGCGCACCACATCGAGGCCGGGTCGCCGCCGAGGACGATGGCCGCCGGGATGGTTGGCTTCTGGGTTGCGCGTGCCACGCGCTCATGCTCGGCGCCGCCCTTGTGGCGCTGCCAGTGCATCAACAACCGGCGCCCGTCGAGCACCTGCAGCCGGTACATGCCGACGTTGCGGGTGCCGCTCTCCGGGTCGCGGGTGACGACCTGCGGCAGCGTGATGTAGCGCCCGCCGTCGTCCGGCCAGCAGGTGAGGATGGGCAGGGAGTCGAGCGTGGCCGAGTCCCTCTCGACGACTTCCTGCACCGGCGCGCTGCGCACCTTGGACGGGCCAAGGCCGATCGAACGCAGCGTCGCCAGCAGGTCCTGCCCGCGGGAGAGCATTCCGCCCAGCCCCTGGGGCAGGCGCAGGTCGAGCAGAGCGCCCAGCTTCTCCACCAGCTGCTCGAGGTCGTCGACCCCCAGCGCCCAGGCCATGCGTTGCGGCGAGCCGAACAGGTTGATGGCCAGCGGCATCTCGAAGCCGG
>DYJB01000068.1 GCA_020723365.1 Candidatus Aquidulcis sp.
ACTCCCCACCCGGGGAGAGCAACGGGTCGCGCGGACGCAGGACCTGGTGCAGCAACCGCGGTTCCGATCCATCCAGGGGAATCGCCCAAACGCCTTCCTTGCCGGTGGCGCCAATCCTTCCGGTCGCGATGAGCGTCGACTCGCCCGCGCCCCACCCCACCAGCCCGCCGCCGATGACAACCGCCAGCTTGCGCGGTTTGCCCCCGCTGACCTCGGCCGTCCACAACGCATGCTCGCGCACGTCGGGGTGCGAGATGCCGCGCGAGACAACGTCCCAGGCGATGAGCTTCCCCGAAGGTGATGGGCGCGGCTCGCGCCCGGCGGTGTAGATCGTCCACCAGCTCCCGTCGGCGAGGCGCGTGAACCGAACGCGATCGGCAGCCGGCTGCAGCACGAGGGCGCCGTCCGGTGAGAGAGCCGCCGGCTCTTCCCAGATCAGCTTGCGCGGGCCCCCGGAAAGGGCGACGGCCGTCAAGGAAGCCGGCTCCCCCGCCTGCGGCGCCGCCAGCACCAGAAGTGCGGACGAATCGGGCAACCAGCCGACGAGGGCACAGCAGCCAGGTTCAGCCGCGCGCTCAAGGCCCTGTAGGCCCACAGGCGTTGGCGTGGGCCCCACCGGGCCGACGTCGGTCGATCGGAGACCGGGCCCCGAGGCGGCCTCGGCGACAGACGGTGACCCTGCAGCCGGCGCCATGGATGGAACCATCCTGGCCCATGCCAGGAGTGCAAGCAGCATCCCGCCGGCGGCGAGGCTACCAGTCAGGCGGCCAGGTTTGCGCATAGTTGTTGAGCAGGTTCTCGCCGAATTCGATCGCAGGCTGGTCGGCCAGCGACGTCCAACGCTCGGGCTGGCGCGCGTCGATCTGGAAGGCATGCGGCACGCCTCCCGCCAGCGCGATGCGCTCCCAATCGGCGTTGATCAGCGGGATCGGGTTGTAGGCGCGATCATGGCGCGGCGCGCTGCGGACCTCCAGGTGCAGGTGCGGGCGCGAGGCGCACGTGAGATCGGGATCCCCCACCAGCCCAATCACGTCCCCGGCGCGCACGGGGTCGCCAATCTTGAGGCTCGAGCGCTGGCGCAGGTGACCGTACAGCGATCCGTAGCCGTTAGGATGGTCGATGATCACATTGTGCGGTCCCGCGCCGTGGTAGGGATTATCGACGGCGACGACCAGGCCGTCCCCGATGGCCAGGACAGGCGTGCCGCAGGCGGCGTCGAAGTCGACACCGAAGTGGATCCCCTGTCCGGCATAGTAGGTCGAGGATCGAGCGCGGTAGGCAAAGGTCGTGTTGCCGTAGCCCTGCGCCAGGAGCCACGTGTCCGGTCCCGGCTGGTCGGCGAACGGCAGGCGGAAAGGCGGCGGGGCATCCCGAGGGCCGGCCGCAGCGGGGATCACCAGCCCGAGGGCCAGGAGCGCCAGCACGCCGGCGGCGCGGCGAGGCTGGCCGAGCCGGCGCCAGGGGCCACGCCCGGCCGAAGCGACTGGCCTAGCCACGCTCGATGTCCAGCCCTTCCGGCCCGTGTGACGGGAAGAGCGACTCAAGCGCTTCGGGGGCGTAGCGGGCCACCATCTCGGACGAGAGCGCGTTGGCGCGGCAGACCTCTGCATAGAAGTCGACACTCGGCCGGCGCAGGCGCGCCTGCGTCTCGGTGTCGAGTCCCCACAGTCCGAAGCGCTGCGTCCAGCCCCGCTCCCATTCGAAGTTGTCCACCAGCGACCAGTGGTAGTAGCCCCGCACCGGGTTGCCGACGTTGACCGCCTTCCATACCTGGCGCAGGTGGGCTGCCAGGTAGCGGGGACGCAAGCGGTCCTCCGGATCCTCCACGCCGTTCTCGGTGACGTAGATCGGTAGACCGAAGCGGCGCGCCCAGGCCAGGGCGCGGGCGAGGCCGTCGGGCTCATTGGCGATGAACCCGGTCGGGCTCAGGTCGGCGCCGGCGGGAAAGGAGCCACGCGTGAACAGCTGGCCGGGCCGGGTCAGGTCGAAGGAGCAGCGCTCGACCGTGTAGTAGTTCAGCCCAAAGAAGTCGTGTGTGCCGGCGACGCCGGACAGCCGTTCGCTTCGGCCGAGCATGGAGAACTTGCCATCGGTCAGGACCCGCGGGATGGTCTCATTGAAGACTCGTGATCGAAGGCGAGCCACCTGCTCGTCCAGCAGGTTCCCCGGCTTCGCCGGCGCAAAGCCGCGGATATGGTGGGCGATGCCGACGAGCGCGCCGGGCTGCAGTTCGTGAATGGCGCGGTAGGAAGCGGCGTGAGCAAGGGCCATGTTGCGCAGCGCCCGCACAGCCTTCGGCATGCTCCCCGCGCCGGGGGGGAAATCGTGTCCGGCGTACGCGCCATAGGCGAGCACATTGGGTTCGTTGATCGTCACCCAGAAGCCGACGAGATCCTGCAGTGCGGTGACGACCTTGCGTGTGTAGCGTTCGAAGCTCGCCACGATGTCGTCCGAGTGCCAGGCGCCCTTCTCGGCCAGCCAAAGCGGGTGCGTGAAATGGTGCAGCGTGACCATCGGCAGAAGACCGCTGTCGAGCGCCCCCCGCAGCATCTGGCGATAGGCGTCCAGGGCCGAGTCGTCCCACACCGCCGGTGACGGCTCGATGCGCGACCATTCCAGAGACAGGCGATGGGTGTTCTGGCCGGTCTCGGCAGCCCGGTCGAAGTCCTCCGCCCAGCGCCCGCCCCACCAGTCGCACGCCTTGCCCGAGCGGTGCCCGGCCAGGATTCGTCCCGGCTCCTGTTCCCAGGCCCACCAATCGTTGTTGGTGTTGTCGCCCTCCACCTGATGGGCAGCCGTCGCCGCACCCCACAGGAAGCCGGAAGGGAAAGACAAGGTCGCTCGCACCATACTCACCTCGACTCGCCGGCCGTGCCGGCCGGTGGACGGAGCAGGGCCTGCGCCAGAAGGCTTCGATCGCCCGTGCGGCGGAAGCCCACCCAGTGGGCCTCAGCCTGCGAGGCGACATCCGCCTCGCCCACCTGGTAGAGCGGCAGCCGTCCTTCGGAGAGCAGCTGCCCGGCGATGGCAGCCAGCGCCGAACGTCGGTGGCCCTGGCTGGCCGCCTCCGGCTGCGATTCAACGTACACCTCGGCGAAGAGGTCGCCTTTCCAGTTGACCCCGGCGCTGGCGCGCACCGTCTCACCCGATCGCACCTCGAAGCGCGGCAGGCCGGTGGGCGATGGGACCGGGACGACGAGTACGTTGATCTCCGGGCGGAAGGCCTTGGTGTCCAGGCGGTGAAGCTCGACGATACGCGGGTCGCTCAGGTCGACCGTCTCTTCGGCCCAGGCCCGCTGCTCGGCAGGCAAGTGCAGCATCACCGGGCGGCCGGGCTGGAGCGACACGGTCAGGAGCGCCCGCAAGGCCGCCTGGCTGCCGACGAACGGGACGGCGATCGGACGAAACAGGTCGTACCCTGTTTGAGCCACGGCCAGGAATCCGCTCGGCGCATGCGCCACATGGTAGTAGCCGTACACCACCACCCGATCGGCGGGGTGCTGCAGCCCGTAGTAGGCGACCATCGCGTCCTGCGGAAGTCGCGGGTCCAGGAGCGGCGCCAGACGGTAGCGATCGGCGGGAGCTATGCGAAGCACTTCGGCCATTGCGGGCCGATTGTATCCTCTCCCTTCCGACCGGGCCAACCGGGTTTCCAGGCGGTGCTGGGCGATCGTCACCCCAGCCCAAGTGCCTGATGGGGGCGCCACGCTCAGGCCCGCCCTGCTTGCCCCCTGCCACCGTCGAGATCGCCGAGCCGCAGGGCGTGGAGGGGGCGCTCCATTCTGCGCGACCTTGCCCGCGCCTCGGATTGTGGCTATAGTTGCGACCGTGTCGCGGCCGCGTGCCTCAGTCTCGCTCCTGATCTTCACGGCTGCCATGCTGGCGGCTTGTGCCTCGTCCCCCTCCGCACCCGGTTCTTCCATCCCGACTGCATCGGAGTTCGAGAGTTACCTGGCGGCGCATGGAGGTCTGCGCACGTTTGGACACCCGATCATCGAGCGGCAGGAGGAATCGGGACGAATCCATCAGGTCTTCGCCAACGCCGAGTTGGTGTACGACCCGGCGCTTCCCGAAGGCGCACGCATTTCGCCGGCGCCGCTGGGCTACTCCCTGGGTCTGGCGGAGCCACCCGTTCCTGCGCCGGTGTCGGAGGGCACCTACTTCGAAGCCACAGGCCACGCGCTCGACCCGCGCTTGAAGCTGGGATTCGAGTCGGCCGGCGGGGAACCGGTCGTCGGTGCGCCGATCGCCGAGGCCGCCGCTCGGGGCGCCTACCTCGTCCAGTACTTCGAGAACCTCGGCCTGCGGCTCCCCCTCGACGGATCGTCCGAGGCGTTCGAATTCCTGGCCTACGGCTACGCCTCGCGCCGCCAGATCCGCGCCCCGGCTGAAGCCGCGCTCCCGCCGGACGCGCGTGCCCGGCCTTTCGCCCTGTTCCTCGACCCCTATGGCGGGGAAGCGGTCTTCGGCCGCGCCTTGAGCGAAGCCTACGCCGCCCCGGACGGCGCACTCGAGCAGGCCTTCGGCAACGCCGTTCTCTACGCTCCCACGGATTCGCCCGGCTCAGTCCGCCTGCGCCCGCTCGGATCCGCGCTCGGTCCCCCAGAGCCTCCCATGACCGGCTCCAGCGACACGGTCGGCCTCTACGTCCCCGCCTCCGGCCACTTCGTCTTGTGGGCCTTCGCCGAGTTCTACCGGGCCCACGGTGGTGAAGCTGTGCTCGGGGTTCCCCTGGAGGAGGGCAAGACCGTCGAAGGCGTGTTGCAGCAGCGATTCGAAAACGTCGTGCTCGAGTATCGGCCCGACCTTCCTCCACATCTGGCGGTGCAGCTGGCTCCGCTGGGGGCTTCGCATGCCGGGACGGCCGCGCCGGCGGGCGAGACGCCGCAGCCGGCGCCGCCTTCCAAGCAGGTGTGCAGTGGAGTGGCCGGCGTCATCACGCAGCCCGAATCGGCCATCCTGGCCGCCGGCACGGTGCAGCGTATCGCAGTCCAGGTCGTGCGGCCGGATGGATCGCCCTGGGCGGGTGCCGTGCCCCTGATCGTGGTCCATACGCCGCAAGGTGACCTCTATCCGCCGGTCCCTGCCACGGACTCCGAGGGCCGCACGTCGGCTGCACTCTCCATCGAGGGCCTTCGTCCGGGGGAGATCGTGAACTACGAGGTGGTTGTGGCGGCGGAGGAGTGCACCGGCTATGCCATCGGCCAATTCGCGGCCGGCATGTAGCCGCGCTCAGGGCGCGGCCAGCGCCTCGCCAAGCAGGTCCACACGCTCGATGGCCGGGCCGAGGCTGTAGACCGAGAGCCGCACGGTCGTCCGCCGTCCGGGAACGAGGGGCGCCTCCGGCTCCCACTTGCTGAAGCCAACGATCTCGTCGTTCGCTCCAAACGCCAGCATGGCGAACGCCACGCGCGGCGCGCCCTGCACATCAGCCGGCAGCCCAAGCTCGACTTCCGCCGTCCAGCTTCTGTGGTCCAGCGCCGCGTGGCTGCTTCGCAGCGACCAGTCTAGCGCCAGGAAGCGGGTATCGGCGTCCTGAACTGGAACCGCCATCGTCAAAGCCGAGGCGACGGAGGCGAAGTCCGGCACGGGGGCGGGAACGAAGGCTGCCAGGACCATCGCCTTGCCTGCCGGGACGAGGTTCAGCGGCGGATAGACCGGCACGGTCAGCAAGGGCGCTCCGCCTTCGTCGACCAGAGTCACCCACCCGCTCAGCCCCTCAACACTTGCGGAAGTGCTGTTGAGCACCGTGAGGAGGCACCAGACGCTGCCTGAGGAAGCCAGGTGGCAGCGCGGCGCGCCGGCCTGGAGCGGCAGCGGCGTGGGCGTGGGTATGGGCGTTGCGGTTCCACCCTCGGCCCCGGGTGCGGGGATCAGGATCGACTGGCCGATACTGAGCAGATCGGGGTTCAAACCCGGGTTGGCCGCCGCCAACTCCTCGCGCGTCAAGCCGAAGGCAAGGGCGATGCCAAGGAACGTGTCGTTGGCGCGAACGGAATAAGCTTGCGGCGTCGGCGAGGGGCCGGCGGTGGCAAGAGGTTCGATGGAGGGAGTGGGGGTCCCCGCGTGGGTGGCCGGTCCGGCCGTCCGGATCGGTAGCAGGGCGGCAGTCGCGCTGGCCGGCGCGGCCTTCGTGCCGGGAGCACATCCGGCCAGCCCCGCCACCAGGGCACCGGCCAGCAGGAGGCGGAGTGTGCCATCCATGGCGATGGGAGTATACCAAAGTGGGGGTGGTGTTGTCCCGGCGGAGCGGCTATGCTAGACTCCGCCACCAGGTCCGCATGGCCACACCTTCGCAGTCGATGATCACGGAGGCGATTGCCGCCGCACGCGCCGGTGACCGGGCGCGGGCGCGGGACCTGCTTTCGCGGCTCCTGCGCACCGATTCGGCCAACGCCGAGTACTGGGTGTGGATGAGCGCCGTGGTCGACACGGACCGCGAGCGCATCTACTGCCTCGAATCGGCCCTCAAGCTGGACCCGACCAATCGATCCGCTCTGCGCGGGCTGGTCATCCTCGGGGCGCGCAAACCGGCCGACGCCGAACTGACGGCCGCCCTGCGCATCCCGCGCCGCCAGGTCGCCGCCGTCTCGGCCAGCACCGCCATCCGGCGCGCCCCGCGGGTCAACTGGGGGATGGTGGCGCTCAGCGCATTGGCGATTTTCGCCGTCGCCGTCCTGTTCACGTATGGCGGACCGGTCTTCTCGGCCCTCGGGATCCTTGGCCGCAGGGCCCTCTCCCCGCCCCCGCAGCTGGCGACCCTGAGCCCGACGCCATCCGCCACGCCCGTGCTTCAGACGCCGACCGAGACGCCCCTGCCGGCCGCCACGCGCGTCCTGCGCACGCCGGTGCCCACGGAGTTCGGCGGGACGCCGCTGGCGCTGCTTGTTCCCTTTACCATGACCCCCACCCCCATCGTGGGCGCTACGCCGCACAACGAATACGAGGCTTACCAGTCCGGCCTGGAAGCGCTGGCGGCGGGGCGCTACGAGGAAGCGCTGGGCTACTTTGACCAGGTTGCCAAGCTGGCGCCCCGGCTGGAAGACGTTCAGTACCTGCGCGGCGAGGCATTGCGGCTGGCGGGCACACCCCGGCAGTCGTTCGAGGCCTACGATGCCGCCATCCTGCTCAATCGTGATTTCGCGCCCGCCTACCTGGGCCGCGGCCGCGCCTTCATGGCCATCGAAGACCCGACGCGCGGGGTTGCCGATTTCGAGAAGGCCTACAAGCTCGATCCACAGCTCGAGCAGGCGTACCTGGATCTGGCGCAGTACTACGCCGGCAAGCGGCTGTATGACAAGGCCGAGGAACTTCTGCAGCGCGCCATCGACCGCGGGGTGGGCACGCCGCTGGTCCTCATTCGGATCAGCCGCGCCCAGTACGGGCGCACGAACTACCAGGACGCCGTCAAGAACGCCATCGAAGGCAGCGCCGCCGACCCGACCATTGTCGAGGGCTACCTGGCGATCGGATCGGGCTACTACGAGCTCGGCCTGTACAACGACGCCGTCTGGCCGCTCAAGACCTACACCCTGTACGCCCCGGACGATCCTCTTGGCTGGAGCTATCTCGGTCGCGCACTGGTTCAGACCGGCGATGCAGACGGCGCCAGGGCGGCCCTCGATCGGTCGCTGAGTATCAACGAACGCCACGGCCCGGCCCACCAGGGCAAGGGCTTCCTCGCCCTGCTCCAAGGCGACGGTCAGGCGGCGCTGGACGCCTTCAAGCAGGCGCGCCGCTTCGCACCCGACAATTACGAGCTCATGCTCGGCGTGGGGCGGGCGCAGTACCTGGTGGGCAATTATCGTGAGGCCATCAAGGAGCTCAACCAGGCCATCAGCCTGGCCGGCGAGGAGAAGCTGCTTGCCAACCGCGAGCGCCGCCGCGCCGACGGCTACGTGCTTCTGGGTCTCGTCTACGAGGCAACCGATCCGCCGCTGCTCAACGATGCCATCGTGCAGTGGAACTACATCCTCAGCATGGGTGGATCCTCGCCCGAAGCCGTCGCCCTGGCCGAGCAGCATCTCCAGGCGTTGACCGGTCGCGTGCCCACCCGGCAGGCGACCTGGACCCCCTCGGCGACCATCTACGGTACCACCCCCACGCCCACGCCGACGCGCACGCCGACCCCCGGTCCCTCGCCCACTGCCGGTCCGTCCCCCACCCGCACGCCCACCGAAGAGTGGTCCCCGCCTTAGACCGGAGGAGCAACATCCTGAGCACGCCGGGCGTCGGCGTCGGCCCGCGGTGCCGTGCGGAGGCGCGGCTCCTGCATGCGGTATGATTGCGCCCGTGCCTACCCACTTCCAGATCGCGCGCTTGCGACTGTCCCTTGCCATCAGTCTGGTTTCCGTATGTGCCGCGTGCACGGCGGGACCCCTGGCGCAGCCGACGGGCACGCCCAGCCCCACGAAGGCCCCGGTGCCCTCCCAGACCCCCACCCCCTCCTGGACGCCGCCGCCCACCCCCACACGCGTCCGCACCCCGCCCGCGCTCCCCGCGCCCTACGAGACAAGCCGCCTCAACCCTCTCGACCGGCCGGTCGGCTACATCTCGGAGACGTGCCAGTACCTGCGGATGAAATGGGATCCCGACAACGCCGCTCCCGGCACGATCGTCATCCCCATCATGTTCCACGCCATTCCGGCCATCCAGACCAGCGACCCGAATGAGATCACCCAGTACCAATTCGAGAGGATGATTGCCGACTTGAAGGGACAGGGGTTCGAGGCGATCACCGTCAGCGAGTTGTCCGACTTTCTCGAAACCAACGCCAGGATCCCCATGCGCTCCTTCGTCATGATCCTGGATGACCGCCGCCCGGGCACGGCCTTCACTACCTTCCTGCCCGTGCTGGACGCCAACAATTGGCGCATGAGCCTGGCCTGGCCCATCGGCTACGGTGACGACACGACCGACAGGAAGCCGGCCACCTTCGTTGAGAGTGACCCGTCGTCCGGCACCTATCCCAACCTTTGGGCGCAGATCGAGCGCTACTACGAGAGCGGCCGATTCGAGGTCGAGTCGCACGGCTACTACCACAACCTCCCCATGACGGATGACTCGACCGACGGCTACTTGCGCCAGGAGTTGGAGCAATCGATGGCCGAGCTCACGGCGCACTTCGGGCGCCGCCCGGTCGCCATCATCTGGCCCGGGGGTGGATTCGCCAGGCGCCCGGTGGAGTTCGCCCGGGCGGCCGGCTATCGTGTGGGATTCACCATCAATCCGCGCGGGCCGCTCATGTTCAACTGGATCCCTCAGGCCGAGGAACGCGACCCGATGCGCCCGATCTACCTCCCGGAGGGCCCGGCAGGTGACCCCCTGCTGACGCTGCCGCGCTATTGGCCCAGCCAGGTGAGCAGCGAATTGGACAACATCCGCCTGATGGGCAAGGAAGCCGCCGCCCACGCCGAAGCCAACAAGGCCACCGAACTGGCCTACTACGAGATTGTCTGCGCCGCGACCCACGGCCCGCTTCCGGCCCAATAGGTATTTGGCTATGCGAAGCCCGGAAGCGGGGCGGCGGTCGCCCCCAGGGACCCTCGCCGGCGACCCTAGACAGCCTGGGCGCCGGCAGGTAAAATGCATGGGTTGATACGAGAACGTCGGAGGCAAGGTTGGCCAATATCGAGTCCGCCAAGAAACGCAACCGGCAGAGCGCCAAGCGCCGGGTCCGCAACCGCGATGTGCGCACGCGCGCCCGGTCGTACGTCAAGAGCGCCCGCACGGCGATCGAGACCGATGCCAAGGGCGCCGCTCCGGCCGTGAAGACCGCTGCGCGCGAGCTCGACCGCGCGGCTGCCAAGGGCGTCCTGCACAAGAAGAACACCGCCCGCCGCAAGAGCCGCTTGATGAAGCAGCTGGCCAAGGCCCAGAAGCCCGCCTGACCGCAGCGCCCTCCAAGTGAGTCCCCCACGACGCACTTCCGGGTGCGTCGTGGTCATTCAGGCGGGTGCTATAATCCCTCGGCAGCGAGGATGGCGGCGTGTTCGATTCGGAACTCAATGGGCTGTCGACGCAGATTCGGGAACGGCTGGCGGCGCTGGGGGCGCCGCCGCCGGCGCGAATCGACTGGGCTCCGGTGCCCTTTGGGGGCACCTGGGGATTCGGGACGGCCGTCTGCTTCCAGGCTGCCGCGGCCGAAGCGCGCTCCGGCCAACCCGTGCGCATCCCCGAACGCGCCGCTGAACTGGCTGCCGACCTCGCCTCCCGCCTCCAGCCACCTCACGGCTTCACCCGGCTGCACGCCGACAAGGCCTACCTGAACGCCACGGTCGATCCAGGAATCTTCGCCGCCCGCGTCATCGACGCCTGCCTCTCCTCCGGGCCGGACTTCGGCCGCGGCGCGCGGCGTGACGAGCGCGTCATGGTCGAGTACGCCCAGCCGAACACGCACCACTCGTTCCACATCGGCCACGCCCGCAATGCGCTGCTGGGCGAGTCGCTCGCCCGACTGGTCGAGTTCGCCGGCTTCCCCACCGTGCGCGCCTCCTACCCCGGCGATATCGGGTTGGGGGTGATCACCTGCCTGTGGGGCTACCAGCGCTTCCACGCCGGCGAGGAGCCGCAGGGCGTCCACGCCCGGGGCCAGTGGCTGCTCAAGGTCTACGCCGAGGCCAATGCCCTCTTGACCGCACGCCCCGGCGAGACGGCGGAAGAGACCGCCACGCGGGAAGCCTATGATGCCGAACGGCGCGAGCTGTACCGGCGCTGGGACGCCGGGGACCCGGACGTCCGGGACCTCTGGCTGCGCACGCGGCAGTGGAGCCTGGACGAGCTGAACGATATCCTGTCGCTGCTCTCGATCCCCATCGACGTCTACTTCTTCGAGAGCGAAGCCGATGAGCCGGCCAAGGCCATTGTCCAGGACCTTATCGATCGCGGTATCGCCGAGGACGAGCGGCCGGCCGGCCCGGTCATCGTCCGCATTGATGAGAAGCTCGGCCTCAAGAAGGAGAAGTTCCGTACGGCCGTCGTCCTGCGGAGCGACGGCACGACGCTCTACCTCACCAAGGATCTGGCGCTCGCCAAGCAGAAATTCGAGCAGTTCCATGCCGACCGCTCGATTTACGTCGTCGATTTCCGGCAGAGCCTGCATTTCCAGCAGGCATTCAAGATCCTCGAGCTGATGGGCTTCCCGCAGGCCCCCAAGTGCTTCCACCTGGCCTACGGCTATGTCACGCTCCCGGAGGGCGCCATGTCCGCCCGCAAGGGGAACGTGGTGCTCTTCATGGACGTGCTGCTCGAGGCCGAACGCCGCGTGCTGGACGTGATCGCCGAGAAGACTCCGGACCTGCCGCAGGAGCAGCGCGCCGCCGTTGCCCGCCAGGTGGGCCTGGGCGCACTGACGTACGGCCTGCTCTCGGTCGACAACACTCGCGATATCGTCTTCGACATGGACAGTGCGCTGAGCTTCGACGGCCAGACGGCGCCCTACATCCAGAACGCCCACGTGCGCGCCACCAGCATCCTGCGCAAGGCCGGATCCCTTCCGGCTTCAGCCGGGTTCACCTATGCTCTGGACCGTCTCGAGCTCGAGCTGATTGACTGGATCTCGCGCTTCCCAACCGCCGTGCAGCAGGCGGCTGCGGAGTACAAGCCGCTCCACATGGCGGCCTACGCCTACGAACTGGCGCGCGCCTTCCATGCCTTCTACCACGCTGTTCCCGTGCTGCAGGTCGAAGAGCCCGTGCGGGCCTCCCGCCTGCGCCTGGTGGCCGCCGCGCGCCAGACTCTGGCCAACGCACTTCGGTTGCTCGATATCGCCGCGCCGGACGTGATGTAGCCCGTGCGCCCCCCATCCGCCTGGGCCCTGCGGGGCATCCACAAGGGAGACAACCTGTCACTATGACCCGTCAGCGAGTGATCATCATGGGCGCCGCCGGGCGCGACTTCCACAACTTCAATGTCTACTTCCGAGGCAATCCGGACTACGAGGTCGTGGCATTCACGGCCACCCAGATCCCCAACATCGAAGGCCGCACCTACCCGGCCAAGCTCGCCGGCCCCGACTACCCGCGGGGCATTCCCATCCATCCGGAAACGGACCTGCTCAAGCTGATCCGGAGCCTCAAGGCTGACCAGGTAGTCTTTGCCTACAGCGACGTCTCGCACGAGACCGTGATGCACAAGGCCTCCCAGGTCCTGGCGGCCGGGGCTGATTTCCGCCTGATGGGCGCCGCCGGCACCCAGATCAAGTCCAGCAAGCCGGTGGTCTCCGTCGGAGCCGCGCGCACGGGCAGCGGCAAGAGCCAGACCACACGCCGGGTGGCCCAACTCCTGATGGCGCGCGGCTACAAAGTGGCAGCCATCCGCCACCCCATGCCGTACGGCGATCTGGTCAAGCAGGCGGTGCAGCGCTTCGCCACCTACAAGGACCTGGCCACGAACGACTGCACCATCGAGGAGCGCGAGGAGTACGAGCCGCACATCGCCGGCGGGATCGTCGTCTACGCCGGCGTCGACTACGAACGCATCCTGCGCCAGGCGGAGGCGGAGGTCGACGTCATCCTGTGGGACGGCGGCAACAATGACCTGTCCTTCTACAAGAGCGACCTGCACATCGTCGTCGTCGATCCCCATCGCCCCGGGCACGAGCTGACCTACCACCCGGGAGAGGCGAACCTGATCATGGCCGACGTGGTCGTGATCAACAAGGTCGACACCGCCAGTCGCGACGCCGTCCTGACCGTCCGCAGCAACGTCCGTTCCCGCAATCCGAAGGCGATCCTGATCGAGGCCGCATCGCCCATCTTCGTCGACGACCCCGCCGCCATCCAGGGCAAGCGCGTCCTGGTCGTCGAAGACGGCCCGACGCTCACCCACGGCGAGATGGCCTACGGCGCCGGCTGGGTGGCGGCGCAGCGCTTCGGCGCTGCCGAGATCGTCGACCCGCGGCCCTTCGCCATGGGAACCATCTCCCAGACGTATGCCAAGTACCCCACCACCGGCAACGTGCTGCCGGCCATGGGCTACGGCGACCGCCAGATGCGGGAGCTCGAGAAGACCATCAACCGCTCCGACGCCGACCTGGTGCTGATCGGCACGCCGATCGACCTCGGGCGGCTGCTCAAGCTCAACAAGCCGAGCCAGCGCATCCGCTATGATCTCCAGGA
>DYJB01000069.1 GCA_020723365.1 Candidatus Aquidulcis sp.
CGGTCCGGTCTCACACCAAAGCGGTCTACGGCAAGCTCGGCGTTCACACCCGCCTGGAAGCCCTCGACGTCGCCCGCGAGCTTGGGCTGATCTAGCCCCTTTCAGCCCCATCCGCCTCCCAGCCGCAGGTTTCCCCAAGGTTGGGGATGACGGCCCCCTCGCCCCGCGCCTAGAGTCAGGCTGTGATGATCAGGCTTCCGCACCTCGCCCGCCACTCGCCTGACCCCGGGCATCTCCCCTGGGAGATCGGGCTCACCGCGCTCCCGGGGCGGGTGGCCAGCCCGGCAGCACTTCGCTCTCATCTGGCCGGCGGGATTGAGCCCCCCTCCCTTGGGGGAACCTTTGGAGTACCTGCATGAATCCTTCATCGCCCAGGCTGCAAGCCGTCCAATACTCCATCGAAGTGGAGGGCATCGTCGCCCCGCGCTGGGCAGAGTGGTTCAGGGGCCTGGATGTTGCATTCGTCGCCTGCGGCTCGCATCCATCGCATACGCTGCTTGTGGCGACCCTTCCGGATCAATCCGCGTTGCCGGCGCTGCTGGCACGCGTCACCGGCCTCAACCTGAAGATCGTGTCCCTTACGCCGGGGACGCCTTGCTGCCAGACATAGGAGGCGTACGATGGGATCTTCGACCAGCCTGACTCTCTTCCCGGCCCCCATCCGTCTGCCGCGGCACGGGGTGGTCTATCGGACGCTGGCTGCGGCCCTGGCTTACGTGCTCGACGCTGCGGAAGCCCATCTGCTGGCGCTTCGGACGTCGCGCAGGCGCCGCCGCCTGCGCCAGGACCTGCCGTGGGATGTCGGCCTGGACCACCTGGCGGAACAAGCCACCCCGACCTGGGTACCCAGGGGCTGGTAGGCCAGCCGCACCCAACTGTCCGTGCGGCTCGACCGCGCCTGGCGCCATGTTCAGTTCCACAGCGCCGGGGCGAGTTGTCATACGGGATTGACGGCAGGAGGGACTCCGATGCCTGCAGGCAAGATCGCCGGCGAAGCCGGAACTTCACCGACTCCGTTGGCTCTGCCCATCCGCCTGGGAGGCGTCGCCGGACTGGCGGCGGCCGCCGTATCCTTGGGGCTGATCCTGCGCCCGGGCGGGGAATCCACCGCCCTGGCTGCGACCCTGGCAGCGCTCCCTCTCGTCCTCCTCGTCCTCTGGCTTGCAGCCCTGTGTGCCTACCAGGCCTCAGCGCTCGGGCGCCTTGGTAGCGCAGGCGGCTGGGCGGCGGCTCTCGGCGTCGCCCTGATCGCCGTGTTCAATCTTCTTCGGGCCGCGAGTCAGCCGGCCCCCGGCGGTCCCTTGGCGCGTCTGCTCGGCTCAACGCCCGTGGTGATCGCCGTGACGGTGACGATCATGCTCCTGATGTGGGGCATCCTGGCCCTGGGGACCGCTTCCCTTCGGGCCGGGATTCTGCCGCGCGCCTCGGTGGTGCTGTGGATGGCCGGGATCGCCGCCAACTTGCTGACCACCTGGGTGCCGGCGGGGCTGACAGCTATCGTCGGTGTCGTCTGGTCGAGCGTGGCGCTGCTGCTCGCACGCCGGCCGGCCCACCCGATGGAAGATGGCGGTACCCCGGTCGCGCCCGGAGCGACCGCCCGCTTGCTGCCGCTCGACGCTCTGCGCGGGACGATCATGGCGCTCATGGCCATCGACCACGCCAGTCTCTTCGTGCGGCGCTGGCATCCCTTCGAGACTTGGGATCAGCCGCTCCCGGACTACCCCAGCCTGGCGGCGATGATCACGCGTCTGGCGACGCATCCCTGCGCGCCGGGGTTCTTTTTCCTGATGGGCGCCGGCATGCTTCTCTTCCTGCAGGCGCGCCGCGGCGCCGGGTGGTCCGACCGGCGCATCTTCGGGCACCTGGCGCTGCGCGGGCTGCTGTTCATCCTGCTCGAGCAAGTGGTCGTTGACGTGGCCACCGGCGGCCGCGTGGGTCCGTGGGATTTCAGCATCCTGGCCGGGCTCGGGGGAGTGATGCTGCTGGGGATTCCGATTCTGCGGCTCAGCGGGAAGGCGCAGGCCCTCGGTGGCGCGGCGATCATCCTGGGCATGCAGGTCCTCCCGGGATGGCTTTCGCATACCGACCTGGGGGCGCTCTCACCGATCCGGCTGTTACTTCTCCCCGGTTCGGTTGGACCTGCCTACGTGCTTTACCCGCCTCTCCCCTGGCTCGGTGTTGCCCTCCTGGGCATGGCTTTCGCCGGCGCGCTGCAATCCAACCCCGGCCGCGCCTACCGGCTGGCGCTGGTTGGCGGGGTGGCCTCTCTTGCGCTCTTTGTCGTCCTGCGATCGCTGGGCGGGTTCGGCAACCTGCGGATGCCGCCCGGGGATTCGCTGATTGATTTCCTCAACCTGGTCAAGTACCCGCCCAGCCTGACCTTCCTGCTCCTGACGCTCGGCTTCGACCTGGTCCTGCTGAACTTCTACGCTCGGGCGGCCCGCCTCCTGGCGACCCTAGGCCGCCCGCTGGTCACACTGGGGCAGGCCGCCCTATACTTCTTCCTGGTGCACTGGTTCGTGTACGCCGCCATGGGTATGATCTATCGGACACCCGGGGACCTGCCGGCCACCTACCTGGTCTGGATCATCGGCCTGGTGTCGCTCTACCCGATCTGCAAGGCGTACGAGGCGTTCAAGCACCGCATGCCGGCGGCCTCGGTGTGGCGGATGATCTAGCCGGAGCGCCTCCCTGCCCCCCCGCCGAATTGCGGAGGATGGTTCCGATGACAACCCAGCCCGTCGACACGAAGAACCTGCATCGCCGCGCTTACCTGGCGATGGCGATGGCCGTCGTCGCACTCGGCGCCATCTTCTTCGCGCCGGCCGGGACCTTCGACTACTGGCAGGCGTGGGCGTACCTGAGTGCGGTCTTGATACCCATGTTCTTTGTCATGGTGTACATGCTCCGCCGGAGCCCCGAGTTGCTTGCCCGGCGCCTGCAGATGCGCGAGCGGGAGCGCACCCAGCAAGGGGTGATCCGCTTCGGGATCCTGTTCCTGCTGGCCGCCTTCCTCGTTCCCGGCCTCGACCGGCGCTATGGTTGGTCGCAGATGCCGTGGTGGGTCGCCGTGGCGGCCGACCTTCTCGTCCTGCTGGGCTACGCCATGATCTTCCGCGTCTTCCGTGAGAACCAGTACACCTCTCGCACGGTCCAGGTCGAGCAAGGGCAACAGGTCATCAGCACCGGGCCGTACGCCGTCGTTCGACACCCTATGTACGTCGGGATCCTGGTCTTCTACCTCGCCTCACCCATTGCCTTGGGGTCCTGGTGGGCCTTCCTCCCGGCGGCGGTCATCGTCCCGATTCTTGTCGTCCGCATCCTGAACGAGGAGCAGGTACTGGAGCGCGACTTGCCCGGGTACAGGGAGTACAAGCAGAAGACGCTCTATCGCCTGCTCCCGGGAGTCTGGTAGACCATCGCCACCCGCCGCCAGCAAGGAGACGCGTGACGACTCTCGAGCACCTGCAGGTCGGGACGCTCCGCATTGAGTACGCCCCCGATGACCGATCGACGGCGGACGTGATGGCTGAGGCGTGCGGCAAGGCTCTCCGCCTGGCCAAGGCCGGCTGGGGGCTCGACCCGCCCGCCGACTGCCGCCTGTACGTGATGACGTCCTGGGGCGACTTCGTCTTCCGCTCCGCGCCGTGGCCCTGGAAGGTGGCCCTGGCACTCTCCTACCCGCTGTGGAGCGGGCGGGTGCGGCAGATGTGGCCCATCAGCGCCGGCTGGACGCAGCGCTACGGACGCCGCACGGCCATCGGCATCAAGCCACCGCGGCTGCTGGACGTCAGTGACAAGAGCGTCGGGGTCCACATGTTCGTGGAGGAGAAGGACCCCGTCGCCAAGATCGGCCACCTCGCCTGCCACGAACTCACTCACGCCGCCTCGGCCCACCTCCGCCTGCCGGCGTGGCTGAACGAGGGGTTGGCGACGGTGACCGTGGATCGCTTTCTGGGCAAGGCGACCATCCGTCCGGAGTCGCTCAACCTGGTGCAGCGGGTGCAGCCGAAGGCGCCGCCGCCGCCCTACCGCCAACTCCACCGGTTCCGCGGCGAGACGCTCGCCTACCACGCCGTACGCGGCTACTGGATCGTGCGTCTCCTGGAGGAGACGCATCCCGGGTTCGTGCGCAGCCTGCTCACGTCGCGTCAGGCCGCGACGCGGATCGAGTGCCAGGTCGCGATCCGGCTGAACTTGGAGCCAGCCATGCTGTGGGCGGAGATCGACGCCCGGGTACATGCGCACTTCAGCGAGCGGGGTGTACCGGACGCCGATTCGCGCTGAGATCCTGGGCGGTGCGCGCCGGACCGGGCGGAACCCGACAGGCTCTCGCCCGCCTCCGCCCGCGCCCGGCGCAGACGATAGCGACGGCTCGGCCGCAAGGCAGCCGCTTCCCCCCGTGCAACCTGGTTCGAATGGACTATGGCGCGCTGGTCCGCCCGGCCCACGCAGGAATGCATCCCTTGCCGGATGCGGAACGCGCCAGGAATCCCCAGAATGGCAGAGCCTCCTTGGCCGGACGCCGAGGGTGCAGCCGCCGGATGCGGCTTGACGCCCTCGTCCGTTCCTTCGAGGAACCCGGCGTGCAGGTGCCGTCCTGGCGGGATGCGGCAGGCGGGATCCCCAGGTTAGGGGATGACCGCTCCCTAACCTCATGCGGATACTCAGACCGGAAACCCACTGGACTCCAGCTCAGGGGCGCGGGGAGGGCCGTTGCAGCGGGGTCTTGAGGACATCACTGATTCCAGCGGAGGCTTCAATGGACATCCTGAGCAAGAGGGACTTTCGGACCCATCTCGACGTGGTGGCCTGGCTGCAGATCGTCAACGCCCTCCTGGGCATCATCGTCGCGGCCTTTGCGGCAACGCTCATCCTGGGAGTCGGCGTGGTCACCGAGGATGCGCTGACCCTGCGCATCCTGACCATCACGGCGGCCTCGATCGGTGGGCTGCACTTCGTCCTCGGCCTCCCGGGCCTGGTGGCCGGGATCGGACTGCTGCGCCGGGCACCATGGTCGAGGACGATGGCCCTGGTGCTGTGCGCCTTTGAGTTGGTGCTCTTCCCACTCGGAACGATCCTGGCCCTCTACACGGTCTTCGTCCTGTCGCAGCAGGCCGCCATCGATGCCTTCGGGGCTTGCTGTTCGATCGAGGACGGCCGGGTGGCGGCCGCGGGAGCATGAGCACGTCGGCTATACCAGCGCGAAGTGAAGCGCATGACCAGGCGCAGCCTGAGGCGAGTGTGACGATGCCACACCCGCGTGCGATACAGCCCATGCGCCTCAGGGAATCGGCGGTCGTGTTCCTGGTGATCACGCTGTTGGGAGCCGCCTGCTTCTACCTGGTCCGTCCCGGTTTGGAGCGGGCCGGGTGGCCATCCTATCCCGCCTACCTGGCCTCGCTTTCGCTCGCCTTCGTCGTCATGCTGGCCTGGGCCGCGGTCTCCTATCGGGCCGAACGCCAGCCGCCTACCTTGGAGGCCTTCCTTGCCCGCTGCCGCCTCGGCCCTATCCGCCGCCGGGTTGTGCGATGGGGATTGGCTCTGGGCGTCGTCATGTTCCTGCTGACCGCCGTCTCCTCGCCTCTCCTTTCTCGGGCGATCTCGGCCGGCTGGCTGCCGCTTCCGGCCGGGACTCCCGACTACCTGGACCCGACCAGGCAGCAGTCCCTGGCGCTTCTTAAGGAGCAGTTCGTATCCCAGGGCGTCCTGCCCTGGATCCCGGTCATCTTGGCCCTGAACATCGCCGCCGAGGAGATCTTCTGGCGAGGGATGGTCTTCCCTCGCCAGGAACTGCAGCACGGACGGCGGACGTTCGTCGTGCATGGCCTGATCTGGGCCTTCAGCCACCTGTTTCAGTACTGGATGCTGCCCCCCATCCTGGTCGGCTCGCTGGCGCTTGCCTGGATGGTACAGCGCACGCGCTCGACCTGGGTGGGAGTCGTGGGGCACCTGGTGAACAACGGGCTGCCGATCTTGCTGATGCTGCTCCTTTCGCCTTAGCTACTCGGGCGCCGCGCGCCCACCCGAGGCGGAGCGGCGATCGACGGGGTCGAGCAGCGTACGAAGGATGCACGCAACCCGCTGCCGCCTTGGCCTCTCGTCTTGCGCCCCAGCGACCCGCTACCCGATGAGCCCTGCAGGCCGCGTGCCGGGCCGCGATGGCCTGGAGATTCGAACCGTCGTCGCGACCGGTGCGGCCCGGGGGACGCCATCACTGCGAGATTGCCTGAGGCCTTTTTCCCCACCTCTGCGTATTCAAGTACAGAGGTGGATCATGGAAACGCTGCAGGAAGTGGAGTTCATCGTCAGCCCGGAAGATACGGCCATCGTGGATCCGGTGCACGCGCCGGCCTATCCGGTCAGCCTGAACGGCGCCTGGTCGCTTGTGCCGGCCTCAGGTTTCAGTGAAGCGCGTCTCCGGCGGCTGGCGGCCGCCGCCCGCTTGCGGATGAGCCTGCAGCTGCGTGATCCGGCCTCACCCGTCTTGTAGGCAGGTCCCCATCGGTCAGCCTGCAGGGGAGATCCCGTCCTCGACGGCTCTCCCGCACCCTCCCTGACTTCTCAGTCACGGGTCATCGGACGACGCGCAAGGGCGCGTCGTGTGATTCCTCACCCGAACCCGGTTCCTCCGGTCATCCGTGCGGTTGCGGCTGCCTTCCGGACATTCTTCGCGCCTGCCTCAGCGGGGGCAATCCGACGCGCCATTCCTCCACCAGCTCGCGACCTTCCGCGTCGGGTCTGCGTATGCCCGGATGTATGAGCTCGATTTCCAGATCCGGGCAGGCGAGAGCGATGGACCACAGCGTGTACGGCCAACCGAACGTGCCCTGGCAGCGCCTGGTGGCTCCATGCCCGCTGGACGCTGCGATGCCCTCCCGGCGATGCCTACATTCCCCCATGCAATCCCCAACCATGGGGAAGACCGTTACCCATTGGTCCCCCTATGCTCGGGGCGAGGTCGGAGCTCACGAGACTGTGTCTCTGGCCACCCTGGAAGCAACAAGTCTGGATCGCAAGAACCGCCCGTGGGCGGCGTGACAAGGAGCGGAACCATGAGCGCGACCTCCATACCGGTAATCGAGACGTTCGGCCTGACGAAGACCTTCAAGGGCGTCCAGGCCCTCAAGCCGTTGGACCTCAAGGTGTCCCAGAATTCGATCTGCGGCTTCCTGGGGCCCAACGGCGCCGGCAAGACCACGACCATCAAGCTGCTGCTGGGCCTCTCTCGGCCGACCGGCGGCAGCGCCCGGGTCTTCGGCAAGGACATCCGGCACGAGAGCGATGAGATCCGGCGCAGGATCGGCTACCTGTCCCAGGATCCGCGCTACTACGAGTACATGTCCGCCCGCGAGACGCTGCGCTTCACGGCGAAGTTCTTCTACGACGGCCCGCGGGCGGAGATCGAACGCCGCGTCGCCGAGACCCTCGACCTGGTGGGCCTGACGGACAAGGCCGACCGCCCGATCAAGGGCTTCTCCGGCGGCGAACGGCAGCGCCTGGGCATCGCCCAGGCCCAGGTCAACTATCCCGACCTGCTGATCCTGGATGAGCCGGCTGCCTCGCTCGATCCGATCGGCCGCCGCGATGTCCTGGAAGTGTTGTGCAGGCTGCGCAAGTACTGCACCGTCTTCTACTCGACCCACATCCTGGACGATGTCCAGCGCGTGAGCGACACGGTGGTCATCCTGAACAAGGGCGTCCTCGTGGCCCAGGGTCCCATCGAAGAGCTGCTGGCCATCGGCCAGGGGGCGGCTTTCACGCTGACCGTCAAGGGGGACTACGCCGCAGCGGAGGCGCGCCTGCGCATCCAGCCCTGGGTGACCGGGATGCAGGTGATGTCGAAGAACGGCCGCGTCAGCTGGCAGATCCGGGTCAGCGATCCGGACCTGGCGGAGGAGCGGCTGGTGCCGCTGGCGCTGGCCGGTGGTGAGGTCACGGTGTGCGAGTTTGGGCGCAAGGCCCAGAACCTGGAAGACGTGTTTCTGAGCATCGTCGAGGAGGACAACCATGAGCGCGAGTGAATCCTTGTTGATCCCAAGCCGGTCACGCGGCTGGCGGATGGGTCTTGGCAACCTGCTGTCCAAGGAGTTGGCTGGTTGGTGGCGGACGCGACGCTGGTGGCTCCAATGCCTGGTGGCGCTCCTCCTGCTGAACGGCGGAATGGCGCTGAACATGAAAGGGGGCGGCCCCGAGAATGCGGGCCTGAACTTCCTGGTGACCGCCGGGCTGTTCGCGCCCATCGCCGCCATCAGCCTGGCATCGGACGCCATCTTCGGCGAGAGGCACTCGGGCACGGCAGCCTGGGTGCTCTCGAAGCCCATGCGTCGACAGGCTTTCATCCTCTCGAAAGTGGTGGCTCACGGCCTGGGCATGCTGGTCACGTGGGTCGTGCTCCCCGGCATCCTGGCCTATCTCCAACTCAAGCCCGCCATGGGGAATGGGCTGTCCGCCATCGGGTTCATGGGAGCGTTGGGGCTGAACTACCTGAACATGCTTTTCTACCTGACCCTGGCGTTCATGCTGGCGACGCTCTTCAACGGCCGGGGCCCAGTGCTCGGGATCGGCATTCTGGTGGACTTCACGGGCATCATGCAGTTCGTCGCTCTGCCGGTGCAGAAGTACGTCCCGTGGCTGAACGACATCATGCCGTGGAAACTGACGGTCGACTTCGGGAGCTCCGGCCCGCTAGCCGGATACCTGGCGGTGGGGGCTCGTCTGCCCACCGTCCTCCCGGTCATCGCCACCGTCGCATGGTGCGTCCTGTTCGTAGGCGTTGCGATCTGGCGCTTCCGTCGGGAAGAGTTCTAGTACACCTGTGAAGTGGCCGGACGAAGGACTATCCGGCTCTAGGAGAAGCTCACGATGTCGTACTCGGCCGCTCGCGTGACTCTCTGTGGGGTCCTGCTGGCGCTCGTGATGACTGCCTGCACCAGGCAGCCCCAGCCGGCCGCGATCGAGGAGATCACCTTTCAGTCCGGGGAGTTCACGCTCGTTGGCGACCTCCGTCTCCCGAAAGGGACGGGGCCGTTTCCGGTCGTCCTGTACGTGCACGGCGATGCCCCCGGTGCGGACCGCACGTTCTTCGGAATGTACTTGCCGATCATGGAGCGCATGCTGCGAGCCGGCTATGCTGTCTTCTCCTGGGATAACCCGGGCGCCGGCGAATCGACGGGCGCGATCTCCAGCGACGGGCGCACTCAGCAGCATGCACAGATCGTCCTGGATGCGATCGAGGTGATGAAGGCGAACCCCGACATCGTCCCGGGACGGATCGGCTTGTGGGGGGTCAGCATGGCAGGTTGGGTGATGCCGCGCGTGCTCATGGCCAGCGACGACGTCGCCTTCATGATCTGTCAAAGCTGTGGGAGCATGTCAGGAATCGACGAATTCGTCTACCTGACCGTCGCGCAGCGCTATTGCGGGGGAGTTCCGGATGAGGATGCCGATCGATTGGAGATCCTGCTCGCCGAGCTCGACGAGGCGCGGACTTACGACACGTACGAGGGCTACCTGCACTACCGGCAGGTCCTGGATGACCTGGCCGCCCTGCGGTCGGCGACAGTGGCCGCACCGGTCGTGCCCGAGGCGGCCTGGATGGCAAACGATCCCGCCTATGGGAGCTGGTCTCCAGTCCATGTCTTTGAGCAGGTCCGCATCCCGGTGCTGGCCATCTGGGGTGAACGGGACACCAAGGTCGATCCGATTCGGGCTGCTCATGCCTACCGGGATGCGCTGGAACAGGCGGGCAATCTGAGTTACCGGATCGAGATCATCCCGGGCGTCGACCATACCCTTGCCCCCTCGGAGACCGGATGCATCTCGGAAGAGGGACAAACGCTTGAACGAGTATTGAAAGAACAGGGGTACGGACCACTGGGAGAATCGCTGGCGCTAGTCCAGCAAGAACCCGGGCAGCATACACCGCTCAGCGCCTGGCCCTACGCGCCGGAGTACCTGGATATGATCGAGGAATGGCTCCGGGGCCTGCCGTCCTGACCTGACCCATCGGGCCCCCGGCCATCCTTTACACCGAAGCCCCTCGCATCCGGGCGAGGGCGAAGGAGATGCAAGATGACGACGATTGAGAGTCAACTGGCTGATGCGTTCCGCTGCCCCAAGTGCAGCCACCAGGGCGCCCACGTCGAGAAGCTGGCCATGTCCGGCACCGGGATCTCCCGCCTGCTCGAGATCCAGGCCTACCGCTACCTGTTCGCCTCGTGCAACCACTGCGGCTACACGGAGATCTACAACCTGACGACGCTGCAGGGCAAGGACGACCTGGGTACGCTGCTTGAGGTCCTGTTCGCCGACTGAGGTCGACGCGCGCTCCTGCCCGCAAGCGGTATGGAGGAAGCTCCATGGGGAACATCACGCCGGTGCCGCCCATCCCAGTCCTCGCAAGCCGCCCCGCCCGCTGGATGGCCTCGCTGGTTCTGCTGGCCGTCGCGCTGGCGATGACCGTGCCGATCTATGGCGGCTGGCTGTCGGGGGATTCGCAGCGAGTCTTCCGGTACGGGTTCACCGTGCTGTGGGGCATCCTGGCGCTGGGGGCGACGAGGTCGGAGCGAACCAGGCCGTACCTCCCTTTGCTGCTCAGCCTGTTCGGCGTTTCGCTCGGCTTCGCCCTCGCCTACCTGTCGGCCCATTCCCCGCTCTCCGGCCTCGGCGGCGCCTCGGAAACCCCGAAGGGCGCGGCGGCGCAGAAGGTCCTCACCGAGGTCATCCCGATCTCGGCCGCCATCTTCTTCGCGGCCTGGCTCTCTCGGCGAAGTCTCGAGTCGCTCGGGCTGCGCCGCGCCAAGGTGCGGCAGAGCCTCGGGCTCGGCTTGCTGGCGACACTTCCCCTGCTGGCGCTGTTCGCCATCGACCCCTCGGGGGGCCGGGATGCGGTGCTCGCCACCCCAACGGCCGTGATCCTCTCCTGGCTTCCGTGGATCGTGCTGTTTTCCTTGGCGAACGGTTTCATGGAAGAACTCTGGTTCCGCGGGCTGTGGCTCGGCGGTTTCAAGCCGGTGCTGGGGTTGCCCGCCGCGATCCACGCGACCAGCCTGGCCTTCGCCCTCATGCACGTCATCGTCTACTTGCCTGACGTGGCCACCGTCGCCGTCCTCACACCCGCCTGGCTGTTCATGGGCTATGCCTACGCGCTGATCATGCGCAAGACCGGGTCGCTGTGGGGCCCGGTGCTCGCCCACGCGTTCGCCGACGTCATCTTCCTGCTGGCCGCCTTCAGCGCCGGCAAGATGTAACGGGCATAGGAAGGAGATCCAGATGGACAAGCGCCAAAGGACATGGATGTGGGTGGCCGTGGCCGCCTCGATCCTGGTTGGGTTGCTCCTCGTCTGGAACGACAGCGCCCCGGGATGGTTCCTGATCATCATGGGCGTCGTCTACCTCGGCATGCTGACCCGCCCCGGCCAGGAGGTGGCGGCCTCGAATCCCCGTCTCGTGAGGTGGGGGCTCGTGGGCACGCTGCTGCTCGTCCTGGTGGCGGCAGTGCTGGCGGCGATCATCTTGATACAGTAGCCGTCCGGGCGCTGATTCTCCCCGGTTTCTCCCCAAGCTTGGGGATGCCCTCTCCCCCCACCCCCGATTAGGCTCAGGCTGGCGGATACTGCCCGCCGGCCGCGGGGAAGGCTTGCCAATCCCCTTTGGGCGCGGACCGCCGAGGCGCCGGAGGTCGAGATAGGGATGAACACCCACCAACGAGCGTGGCTCCCGCTGTTCACCGGGCTGGCGGCAATGGTGCTGGCAGCCTGCGGCGCCGCACCGGCCGCTCCGGCCATCCCGACCCCCGAGGTCGCCAAGCCCTGGGTCCCTCCCCAGGGTGTCGATCCGACCCTGGCCCTCGGATGCGACGAGAACCGCGAGCTCTTTGCGTACGATGCTCAGGCCCCCCTGGACATCCAGGAGGTCAGCCGCAAGCACCGCAATGGCGTGACGGTGATCGACCTGACCTACGCCAGCCCGAATGGCGGCCGCGTACCGGCCCTACTCTTCGTGCCCGATGGGGGCGGCCCCTTCGCCGGCATGATCTTCCAGCACGGCATGCCGAGCACTCGCTACGGCATAGGCCACCTGGCAGAGTCCTACGCTCGCATGGGAGTGGTCGCCATCGCCATCGATGCGCCCTGGAATCGTCCCGAACACGACAGCTACAACCCCGTCCTCTTCCGCGAGAGCGATGCCCGGGAGCAGATCCAACTGATCATCGATCTGCGCCGCGCCGTCGATCTGCTCCTCGCCCGCCCCGATGTCGATCCGCAGCGCCTCGCCTACCTTGGCAGCAGCTATGGAGGTGCCATGGGCGGCCTTCTGGCCGGCGTCGAGCACCGGCTCCAAGGCTATGTCCTGATGGTCGGCGACGGCGGCCTGGTCTCGCACTTCTCGGGTCCGATGATCACAGGATTGCCCGAGGAGAAGCGCCGGACGTGGCTGGCGGCGATGTGGCCGATCGAGCCGCTCCGCTACGTGGGTTGTGCTGCCCCCGCCGCGCTGCTCTTCCAGAACGGCACGCTGGACACGAAGGTCCCTCCCGTCCACGCCATCCCCTACCAGCAGGCCGGGAGCGAACCCAAGACCATCCTGTGGTACGAAGCCGAGCATGCACTCAGCATGCAGGCCTACGAAGACCAGGCCAATTGGCTCGCCAGCCTCATCGGCATCTCTTCGCGCCTCTCGACGATGCCGGCTGCCGCCGCGGTCGTTTTGTACACCTGGGGGATTTTGACCGCAGGCGGCCTGGCCTACGTAACGCGGAGCCTTAGCCGCCAGCGGCAGCCGGCAGGCGTCTGGCTCGCCTGGGTCCTTGCCGTCAGCTTCCTGGGGCCGGTCGGCGCCGTGGCCTATCGGTTGTCAGCTGGCAAGACTAGCGATCCCATCCCGGCAGGAGTCTCGCCGGTGCGGCGCGCGCTGGGATCAACGGCCTGGGCCGCGGCGGGCAGCATGCTCGGTGGGGTCGGCGCCCTGGTCGTTCTAATCTGCGCGCCGTGCATCGCTGCCAACAGCATCC
>DYJB01000070.1:0-4114 GCA_020723365.1 Candidatus Aquidulcis sp.
GACCATGGCCAGCAGAATGGCCGCCGGCGCGTTGATGGTCATGCTGGTCGAGACCTGGTCGAGGGGGATGCCGTCGAAGAGCCGCGCCATGTCGTCCAGCGAGGAGATCGACACGCCGACCTTGCCGACCTCGCCGGCAGCCACCGGGTCGTCGGCGTCGTAGCCGATCTGGGTCGGCAGGTCGAAGGCCACCGACAGCCCGGTTTGCCCCTGCTCGAGCAGGTAGCGGTAGCGGCGGTTGGATTCCTCGGCCGAGGCGTAGCCGGCGTACTGGCGCATGGTCCACAGCCGGCCGCGATACATCGTCGGCTGCACACCGCGGGTGTAGGGGTAGTCGCCGGGGAATCCCAGCCGCTCCAGGTAGTCGTCCTCGATCGGGTCCGGCAGGTAGGCGCGCTCGAGCGGGATGCCGGACGAGGTCTCGAAGGACGACCGACGCTCGGCCTGCTGGGCGAGGGCAGGCTCGAGGGTGTCGCGGATCCAGGCTTCCAGGGCAGATGGAGTCATGGCGTAGGAATCCTATTCGCTGGGGCTTGGCAGTCCGAGATCCTCGGGACGGAGCTCGGGCGCGCGCGGCAGGCGCTCGAAGGTGGCGTGCTCGTCAGGCAAGCCCAGGCGCTGGCGCAGGGCTTCGTAGATGGACAGGTAGCTGCGGGAAACGCGCCGATCCCACTCGAGGCCGAGGGCGGCGGCGCTGCGACCGATCGCCTGCAAGGAGGGTCCCTCGATCTCGACGAAAGACCCGAAGGGCAGCTCATCGAGCATGATGAAGGTGTCGTCCAGCGCCAGCACCTGGCGGTACTTGTCGTAGATGAAGATCAGGACGAATCCCAGGCCGAGCAGCATGGCCCGGGCGGCTTCCAGGTCGTCGATGCGGACTTCGATCTCGGAGCGCTCTTCGGCCGAAGACAGCGCCCGCTTGTAGGCCAGGGTGCACTCCCGGTCGCGGCGCAGGCGCAGCACCTCGCCGCCGCGGCGCAGCCGGCCGTCGGGCGCGTCGAAGCGTTCGTTGTGCTCGAGGATGCGGGAGGTGAGCGGACGTCCGCCGGCGGCCAGCACCTTGCGGCGAAGGTCGTCCAGCTCAGGCACCCAGAACTTGGCTTCGATCTCGAGGGCCATCTAGTCCAGGGTCAGCAGCACTTGATTCTGCTCGACGCTGTCTCCGTTGCGCACCCGCACGTGACCGATGGTGCCGTCACGCGGCGCCTTGAGCTCGTTCTGCATCTTCATCGATTCCAGGATGACCAGGTCCTGTCCCTTGGTGACCGACTGG
Source organism: Candidatus Aquidulcis sp. (assembly GCA_020723365.1). GTDB lineage: Bacteria > Chloroflexota > Anaerolineae > Anaerolineales > E44-bin32 > DYJB01. The sequence continues at coordinate 1,274 of DYJB01000070.1, forward strand.
CCCTCGACCACCGGCACGGCGACGATCAGCCCCGGCATGGGGGCGCGCAGGTTGATCTCGCCGCTGTGGGCCGCCGGGCCGCCGGAGGTCTCGCGCAGCTTGCGCTGGCGCTCATCCTCGACCTCGACGATGTGCAGCTGTCCCTGCAGCAGGACCTCCAGCCCGGCGTCGGTCGCCTGCACGTAGGCCTCGTGGGATTGTCCGTCGACGATCAGCGAGTAGACCGGCTGGCCGGAGACCGAGCGGAAGTCGACCGACAGCCGCTGGCCGTTGACCGTGATCTGGTCATCGGCGTTGATCTCGATCTCGAAGGTCTGGTCGCCGAGGGTGGTGATGTACTTCATTCCGCAAGCTCCATGGCAGCCGATGGCAAGCGGTCAGCAGTCAGCGGTCAGCGATCAGCTCAAGACCCCGGCCAAGCGTTGCTTGCAGCCCGGAGATCTTGCCGACATCTGCAGTGCACACCGCCACGCCCGACCATGTCCAGCCATCGTGCGGGAGTCGAGCGTGACGGGCTGACAGCTGAAAGCTGATAGCTGGTAGCTGACAGCTGATAGCTCTCAGCTACCGATGCATCCGCTCCCAGCGTCCCACCCACTTCCAGTTGCTGGTGTCGCGCTCGCCGCGGCGCACAATCTGCGACGCCTGCTGCCCGAGGCGGTGGGCGACGAGGGTGGCCATGATGGCGGCGATGTCGGCGTGCGACGGCTTGCCCTCTTCCGCCTCGGTGATCGAGAAGCGCTCCTCGACGAAGCGCGTGTCGTACTGCCCGGCCATGAAGCGCGTCGAATCCAGGATCGACTGGTGGAAGGGGATGTTGGTCTTGACCCCCAGGATGCGGTACTCCTCCAGCGCCCGGCGCATGCGCAGGATGGCCTCGCCGCGCGTCTCGCCCCAGCAGATGAGCTTCGAGATGAGCGAGTCATAGTAGGGCGAGATCTCGAAGCCGGGGTACACCCCCGTGTCGACGCGCACGCCCGGCCCGGTGGGCGGCGTGATCATCGTCAGCTTGCCGGTGGAAGGGAGGAAGTTGTTATAGGCGTCCTCGGCGTTGACGCGGCATTCGATGGCCCAGCCGTTGCTGCGGATGTCCTCCTGGGCGTAGCGCAGCTTGCGGCCGCGGGCGATGCGGATCTGCTCCTTGACGATATCGACGCCGGTGACCATCTCCGTCACGGGGTGCTCGACCTGCAGGCGGGTGTTCATCTCCAGAAAGTAGAAGTTGCGCTCGCGGTCGACCAGGAATTCGATCGTCCCGGCGTTGACGTAGTCGACGGCCCGGGCGGCCTTGCAGGCCACCTCGCCCATGCGCTGCCGGAGCTCATCGTCCAGGAAGGGCGAGGGCGATTCCTCCAGCAGCTTCTGGTGCCGCCGCTGGAGCGAGCACTCGCGCTCGCCCAGGTGGATGACCTCGCCCTGGGTGTCGGCCAGGATCTGGAACTCGATGTGGCGGGCGTCGGTGAGCAGCTTCTCCAGGTAGACGTTGCCGTCGCCGAAGGCGCTCTCGGCCTCGCGGCGGGCGGCCTGCAGCAGGCCGGGGAGCTCCTCGGGCGTGTTGACCTCGCGCATGCCCTTGCCGCCCCCGCCGGCGGTGGCCTTGACCAGCAGCGGGAAGCCGATCGACGGGGCAACGGCCAGGATCTCTTCGTCGCGCAGCCCGCCTTCGCCCTCGGTGCCCGGGACGACCGGCACGCCGGCGGCGGCGACCGTGGCGCGGGCCGTGGCCTTATCGCCCATGGCGGCGATGGCGCTGGGGCGGGGGCCGATAAACGCCAGGCCGGCCTCTTCCACCTGCACGGCAAAGTCGTCGCGCTCGGCCAGGAAGCCGTAGCCGGGATGGATGGCGCCGGCCCCGGACTGGCGCGCCAGCTCGATGATCCTGTCGCCGCGCAGGTACGACTCGCGCGCCGGCGCCGGCCCGAGCAGGTAGGCTTCGTCCGCCAGCCGCACGTGCAGCGCCGAGCGATCCGCCTCCGAGTAGACCGCCACCGTCAGGATGCCCAGCTCGCGGCAGGCGCGCATGATGCGCACCGCGATCTCACCCCGGTTGGCGATCAGCACCTTGGTGAACATCGGCGGCGGTCCCTTTCCCTACCGTAGGTCAGGCCGGAACGGCTCGAGGAAGTCGAGCACGCGTCGGTTGAACTCGTCGGGTTGATCCTGCGCCGGCATGTGCCCCACGCCGGGGATCAGCCACACGCGACCCTCGGCGACGGCGGAGGCCACGTCCTGCGCGTGCTGCGGCGTGGCGTGCTCGTCCAGCTCGCCCTGGATGACAAGCGTAGGGCAGCGCACGCCGGACAGCATCGGGCGCATGTCCCAGGCGAGATGCTCGGCGCGCACCCAGCCCTCGTACCAGTTGCCGAAGACCGAATCCACCTTGTCGCCGTGGGCGCGCAGCAGCCCCTGCCGGAATCGCTCGTCGTGATCGAACGCCTGGCGCAGGGCGAGCATGCCGGGCAGCATCGTCGCTTCCAGGTAGATGTGGGCGGCGACGGTGACCAGGGCTGAGACCCGCTCCGGGAAGCGGGCGGCAAAGTACAGCGCCACCGTTCCGCCGTCGCTGTGCCCGACCAGCGCCGCGCGCTCGAGGCCCTGATCGTCGAGCAGGGTCTCCAGGTCGTCGAGATCGGCGCCGAAGCCGGGCAGGTCGAGCGAAGGGCGCGGTGAGGAGCGGCCGTAGCCCCAGCGGTCATAGGCCAGCGTCTGCCATCCGGCGGCGACGAAGGCCGGCACCTGCTGCTTCCAGGCGCGGGTCGAGCCCAGCCCGTGGTGCAGGAAGACGACGGCCGGAGCGCCTGGCTCGCCGGCGCGCTCCCAGTAGAGCGTGTGGCCGGCGCG
>DYJB01000070.1:4124-12988 GCA_020723365.1 Candidatus Aquidulcis sp.
CGGCCGACGGTGCCGCCGTGCAGGGCGGCGACCGGGGCGGGCGGGTCAGAGCGGGATGTTGCCATGTTTCTTGGCCGGATTGGCGTCGCGCTTGTTGGAGAGCATCTCCAGCCCGTTGATCAGGCGCGGGCGGGTGTCGGAGGGTTCGATGACGTCGTCCAGGTAGCCGCGCGAGGCGGCGATGTAGGGATTGGCGAACTTGTCGCGATACTCGGCCACCAGTTCCGCCCGGCGCGCCTCCGGGTCCTTGGCCTCCTTGAGCTCGTTGCGGAAGATGATGTTAACCGCCCCTTCGGGTCCCATGACCGCCAGCTCGGCCGAGGGCCAGGCGAAGTTCAGGTCGCCGCGGATGTGCTTCGACGACATGACGTCGTAGGCTCCGCCGTAGGCCTTGCGCGTGATGACCGTCAGCTTGGGCACGGTCGCCTCGCAGTAGGCGTAGAGCAGCTTGGCGCCGTGGCGGATGATGCCGCCGTGCTCCTGGCCCGTGCCGGGCAGGAAGCCCGGGACGTCGACGAAGGTGATGATGGGCAGGTTGAACGAGTCGCAGAAGCGCACGAAGCGGGCGGCCTTCTCGGACGAGTTGATGTCGAGCACGCCCGCCAGGTGTCCCGGCTGGTTGGCGACGATGCCGACGCTGTGCCCTCCGAGGCGGGCGAAGCCGACCACGATGTTGGGGGCGTAGTGCTCGTGGATCTCGAAGAAGGCCCCGTTGTCGACCACCAGCCGGATGGCGTCCCGCATCTCATAGGGCTTGCTGGTGTCGTCGGGGATGAGCCGGTTCAGCCCTTCTTCCGTGCGCAGCCGGTCATCGCTGCTGGCCACGAAGGGCGGGTCCTCCATGTTGTTCTGCGGCAGGTAGGAGAGCATCAGGCGGATCATGTACAGGCAGTCCGCCTCGGTCGGGGCGACGTAGTGGCAGACGCCCGAGGTGGAGGCGTGCACGTCGGCGCCGCCCAGCGATTCGAAGTCGACTTCCTCGTGCGTCACCGTCTTGACCACGTCCGGGCCGGTGACGAACATGTAGGACGAGTTGCGCACCATGAAGATGAAGTCGGTCAGGGCGGGGGAGTAGACCGCCCCTCCGGCGCACGGGCCCATGATGGCGCTGATCTGCGGGATGACGCCCGAGGCGAGCGTGTTGCGCAGGAAGATGTCGGCGTAGGCGCCCAGCGAGACGACGCCTTCCTGGATGCGCGCTCCGCCCGAATCGTTGAGTCCGACGATCGGCGCTCCGTTCTTGAGCGCCATGTCCATCACCTTGCAGATCTTCTCGGCGTGGGCCTCGCCCAGGCTGCCGCCGAAGACGGTGAAGTCCTGCGAGAAGACGTAGGTCAGGCGCCCATCGATCGTGCCCCAGCCGGTGACGACGCCGTCGGTCAGCACCTTGCGCTCGGCCAGGCCGAAGTCGCTGGTGCGGTGGGTGACGAAAGCGTCGGTCTCACGGAACGAGCCCGGGTCGAGCAGCAGCTCGAGCCGCTCGCGGGCTGTTAGCCGGCCCCGGGCGTGCTGGTCCTTCTCGCGCGTCTGCCCGTGGGCCTGATCGCGCAGGCTGCGCAAGCGCTGCAGGCGGGAGGCGTCGCTCATGAGGTGTGCTCTCCGAAGAAACGGCGGACGGCGGGCCGGCGCAAGGCCAGGATGACCAGCGCGCTGGCACGGATGGTGACGGCCAGGCCGAGCGGCAGCGTGCGCAGCGCGTACTCGGAACGGACGAACAGCAGGCGATCGGCGACGGTCCAAAGGAGGAAGGCGGCGCCGACGGCCAGCGTGGCGCGCGGCGCCCAGCGGCGACCGGTGAATAGCGCTGCGGCGACAGCCACCCAGGCAACGCCCCAGACGGCGCCGGTGATCACCAGGTAGGGCCGTGGAACACTCAAAGGAAGGTCGGGAGCCATCCAGCCTCCGGCCATCCGGACCAGGTGGATGGCGCCGAGGGTTAACACCCCGGCGCTGAGCCAGGATACGAGCGGCGGGCGGCTAGGGGATGGCAAGGGTGATCTTCCCCATCTGGTCGCCGGCCTCCAGCCGCTCCTGCGCCCGGCGCGCCTCCGCCAGCGGGTAGGAGCGATCCAGGACCGGCTTGAGCTCACCGGCGAAGACGAGCGCCATCACGGCGGCGAAGTCGGCCCGCGTTCCCATCGTCGATCCGAGGATCGAGAGGTGCTTGCCGAAGACGAAGCGGTTGTCGATCTCGACCTTCGGTCCCCCGGTGTTGCCGACGGTCAGCACGCGCCCGCGCCGGGCGGCGGCGCGCAGGCTGAGCGGCAGCGTGCCCCCGATGACGTTGTCGACGACGATATCGGCGCCGCGCCTTCCGCTGGCCTCGAAAACGGCCTTCGACCAGTTCTCGTCCTGGGAGCGATCGATGAGCACGTCGGCGCCCAGCGATCCCGCCAGCGCCAGCTTGTCCTTGCTCGACCCGACGACGATCACGCGCGCACCCGCGTGGCGCGCGATCTGGATCGAGGCCGTGTTCACGCCGCCGGAAGCACCGAGGATCAGCACCGTCTCGCCGGCCTGCAAGTGCCCGCGGGTGATGAGCGAGTGCCAGGCCGTCAGGTAGACCAGGCCGCAGGCGGCGGCTGCCGCCTCGTCGAAGCCGTCGGGGATTGCGAGCGCATTGGCGGCGGGCACGGCCACGTACTCGGCATACGTGCCCGGGAGCGTTTCGCCCAGCAGGTGCCATTCGCGGCACAGGTTGTCGCGTCCGGCAAGGCACTCCGGGCAGGCGCCGCAGCCCAGGTTGGAGTTGATCACGACGCGCTCGCCCACCCGGCGGTCCGTCACGCCCGCACCCAGCGCTGCGATCACGCCGGCGCCGTCGGCGCCGGGGATGTGCGGCAGGACGAGCTTGAGGCCGGGCCAGCCCTGGCGCGTCCACAGGTCCAGGCGGTTGAGCGCGGCAGCCCGCAGGCGCACGAGCACCTGGCCCGGGCCGGGGACCGGGTCGGGCAGGTCCGCGTAGGCAAGGACCTCCGGCCCGCCGTGCTGGTGGAAGGACACTGCCTTCAAGGCTACGCCTCCGGGAGTGCGGGGCTAGGGCGAGATGGACGGGAGCGCGGCGGCCGCCTCCCCCACCGCCCAGAGGTCAAACAGCACACGCCCAAACCGATTATAGCGCCGCATGCCCGTCCCTTCGGGGAAGCGCCGCTCCAGCTCCGCTAGGACGGGAGCCTGTTCGGGCAGGACGATGGCCAGAAGGCCAGTCGCATCGGCGGGAACATCCTGAGCGGAATCCGCATCGGTGGCTGCGGCCTGCGGCAGCAGGTAGGCCAGACTGGGGATGGAGGCGAAGCCCATGCGCTCGCCCCCGAAGAAGTACACCTTCGTTTCGTCAGGGAAGGCGGGCAGGATGGCGATCATCTCCTGCGTCACCGCTCCGTTCAGGCTGCCGTACTCCTCGCGCGGGAAGTAGCGCACGAAGAGCAAGTCCAGGTTCTGGGCCATCATCACGGCCAGCAGGATGGCGCCGGAAACAAGGACGGCAGGCCGCCCGCGTACCCAATGCGCTCCGGCCCAGATCCAGGCCTGCTCGAGCGGGAGGACCACCAGCATGGCCAGCGCCGGCGCGAGGTAGAGCAGGCGCTGGCTGTTGGGGGCCTGGATGCTCAAGCCGCCGGCCAGGATCGTCCCGGCCAGCAGCAGCAGCCAGAGCGAGAAGCGCGGCTGCTTGAAGCGCGCCAGGCAGAGGGCCAGGCCGCCGTAGAAGAGCACACCCGAGAGCGAGATCAGCAGCGGCGCGCCGGAGGCGTAGTAGACGCCCTGCAGCTCGCCGACCGTCAGGCCTAGGGCGGTGACCCAGATCTGTTCGAGCACCAATCCGGAGGCGCTCGTGCCGAGGGCGGCGGCCGCCTCCGCCGTCCATCCGGGAATCAGCATTGAGACCCGGCTGGCGGTGAAGAACAACTCCTCCGGGTGTGCGGCGTAGAGCAGCCCCAGCGGGAGGAAGACGGCGGCCCCGGCCAGCAGCATGGAGGCCAGCCCGGCGAGGCGAGCATGGTCCGGGCGGCGATGCAGGGCGAGCAGCGCCAGCCACAGCGCCAGGAGGATCGGCGTCAGGCGGCCGGTGGTGTAGAAGAACTGGCTCAGGCCAAGCGTCAATCCGGCGATCAGGAAGGCGCGGCGCTCGCCTGACTGCCAGCCTCGCCACAGCCCCCCGGCGGCGAGAACGAGCAGCAATCCGTCGAAGATGTTGTTGTAGGCCAGGCGGCTGAAGAACACGTGCACATGGAACGCTGCCAGCCAGGCGGCTGCAGCGAAGGCCGCCGGCCGGCTGAGCATTTCCCTTGCCAACGCGTAGAGGGCCGGGATGGTCAGCGCACCGGCGAAGGCCGAGACGATGCGGATGGCTTCGGTCGTCCGACCGAAGATGAGCTGACCCAGCGAGAGCAGCGCGAAGTAGAAGGAAGGAAAGGAGAACCAGCCGAGGGAGAGCAAGTTGTCCCGGGCACCGGTGCGGAATTCCCAGGCCGTCAATCCGGCCGAGCCTTCGTCGCCGCTCAGCACGAAGGGCATGTGCCCCAGATCCCAGGCGCGCACGATAAAGGCCGCCAAGGCCAGCAGCCCCACGGCGGCGATCTCGAGGCGAGTCCAGCGCCGGGCCGCTGAGGTGTCACCGCGCCTCGTGCAGCCCCAGGCGACCAGGGCGATGCCGGCCAGCCACAGGGGCGTCGCCAGCGGGCTGAGGACGAGCGGGCCATCGCCGGCAGCGGCGCGGGCGGCCACGGCCAGCACCAGACCGTTGGCGATGGCAAGCGCCTGGGTGGCGCTCACGCCGACCCAGGCGGCGAGGCGCCCCAGAGGAGTGGCGACCCGCCTGGCCGCCAACACCCCGGCCAGAGTCTCGAGGCTCCCGAGGATCGCCACCGCCAGCGAGGCAAGAGGCGGTCCGTCCAGGGAGAGCAGGTAGGCGCCGAGCGAAGCCTGCGCCAATCCGGCCACAACGAGCAAGGAAGTGAGCTCAGGAGGAATTCCAGGACGAGAGGATCGATCGGCCGGGGAGGGCATGCGCGGTCTGTCCCCGGGGTCGGCGCTCAGCGCAGGACGATCTCGCGCAGATGAATCTTGGCCGCGCCGGGTTCGGTCAGATGCAGGACCTCGATCTCCACTTGGGTGACTGCCGGCGGCGCACCGGAGAACTCGAGCGTGACCGATGGATCGTTGGGTAGATCGCTGTACGTCTGGCTGTAGACGCGCGCCTCGCTTCCGTCGGCCGGGATCAGGCGCACCGTCAGGGCCAAGTCCATGCTGCCGGTGGTCAGATCCAGGGCGGTCAGCGGGCGCGGGCTCGGGAAGGTCACCTTGAGCACCAGAGGATTGGCTTCGTAGCCGCGCACCAGCGTGTAGGGATCACCGTCGAACAGGTGCTGCAAGCCGCCGGCGTCGAACAACGGGTGCTCGATGGTCCAGGTCTCACCGCCGACGGTGGTCATCTCCACGATCGGCACCAGCCGCGCCAGGCGCTCCTGTTCAAAGATGGCGTCGGCCTGGTCCGAGTAGCGCAGGCGCACGAAGAAGAAGCCCGGCGAGCCATCCGGATAGGGGATCTCCTTCTCCACGCGCACATGGCTGAACTTCGGGTCGAGCCGGGCGCGCTCATACTCGCTGGCCGTCAGGACCAGGATGGTCTTGTCGCTGAGCGGCCTGCGCTCCTCGGTGAAGCGGTCGGCGTTGGCGATGTCGACCGGGGCGTCGTCGGGGAGGAAGAATCGCTTCAGTGTGTCGACGCCGTTGGCCCAGGTGGGAGAGACGTAGAAGAAAGCGTCCGGCTCGACTTCGAGCCAATCCTTCACGGCGCCGTACACCTGGGGCGCGCCCCACGGGATGTCCATGCCGTAGTTGCGGTTCCAGAATGGGCCGTTGACCAGGCTGTCGCTGAGCAGGTACAGGTTGACCGCCGTCAGCGCCGTGAAGACCGCCAGCGCCAGGGCGCGGACCGAGAGGCGGCTGCGCAGGGCGGCGATCCCGGCGTCGAGGGCGAGCGCGCTGAGGAGCGTCAGCGGGATGACGAAGGAGAGCACGCGGGTGATGCCGACGTCGACGACCACGCCGCCCAGCGGGATCGCCAGCAAGGGCACGAGCAGCGCACGATACTCGGGCTGGCGGATGCGCCACAGGACGATGCCCAGGCCGGCGACCGCCAGCGGCAGCGTCCACAGCATGACGTTGCCGTAGCTGTCCATCACGTGCCGTGCGCCGTCGTGCGTGTTGGGGAAGAACCAGTAGCCGGGGCTGATGGCGTAGGAATAGTAGCCCAGCGCCGCGCGCAGTTTCTCGGCGAGAGGGAGATCGCGCAGCCAGTAACTGTCGAACAGCCGCAGAAGGTTGGTGTGCTCGGCGCCCATCTGCAGGCGGAAGCGCAAATAGGGCAGCGTCAGCAGCAGCGCCACCGGAAGGGCGCGCAGAATCAGCCGCCGCTGACTCCAGTGGAAGCGGGCATCGACCAGCAGGAACAGCAACCCGCTGCCGGCGATGATGATCTGGCCCGCGCCTGTGGTGTAGAAGGTGGCTGCGGCAAAGACCAGCGCCGCGTACAGGGCGCGCGGCGACCCGCTGCGGTAGCGCAGGTAGCCGTACAGGAACCACGCGTAGTAGGAGGCCATGTGCGTGGTTTCGAAGGCGGTGCGGGAATGGATGAACCAGGCCGGGGCGGCGGAGAGCAGCAGGATGCCCGCCCACGGCAGGCGGATTCGGAAGACGTGGCGCAGCGTCAGCCCGACGGCCAGGGCACCGAAGGCCGTCACCAGAACAGAGACGGCGCGGGTGACGAAGACCGACTTGCCGAAGAGCAGGAAGGGGATCACCTGCACGTAGACGGTCAGGTTCTCGTTGTAGCCGTAGACGTTGAGGAAGTAGGTGGGGAAGAGGTGGCCGTGGAAGTCGCGGAATCCGTCGCGCACGAAGTCGGCGGCCAGCACGGTTTGGATGGCCTCATCGGCGAAGAACCAGATGGGGTAGTCCACCAGGCGGATCAGGCGCACCGCCAGGTAGACGCCCAGGGAGAGCAGCAGCAGGGCGTTGTCGCTCTGCCGTGACCAGGCCAGTGTGCGGGCGAGCCCCGCGCGAAGCCAGCCGCCCACTCGGCCAGCGAACCGGCGCAGCTCCGTTCGTTCCGGGGAGGGCTCGATGGCCATTCCAGGCACGGGGCGAACGGCGGTGGGGACGTCGGAAGGAATGCGGGCCGGAGCGTCGGAGCGTCCTCCTCGCCGCGCAGTTGACGGCGGCTCGGCCGAGACCTTCAGAGCTGGGGGAGCTGGCGCTCGGGACGCAGTCGGGGCGCGTCGCCTGCCCCTCAAGCGAAGGATGAAGGCCGTGACCAGGGCACCGGCGGCTGCACCGACGAGCGCCCATAGGATGGCCAGCTTTGAATCGGTCCCTGGATGCATCCCTTCGTCCCCGGTACTTCGCGGGGTCGTGGCTGGGCCCTCGTTCCTCCGGATGCTTCTCATCCCCACCTGCCTGTCGGGATCGCTTCGTGTCTTGCGCATGGCTGGCAGCCGCGGTCTCGCTGCGCCCGGTCCGGGAGGCGTGTGCGCCCACCCGGACGATCCATCAGACCCCCGGCACCGTGTGCGACAAGTCTAGCGCAGGTTTGCCGCCAGGACAGCCGCCACGCGGAGCGGGAGGGCAGGGCAATGCAGGGTGCAGGAACCAGGCCGTTCCGCCGGACGGACGACTGCCGTACATCTGAGCCCGTGGTGCGGGTCCGGCACCGGCGAACGACGACGGCTCTCGAGCGCGCACGCAGACGGCGGGCGGGGATCGGGGCGGCGCCTCGGATCGCCGGTGCACCTGGCGCAACCCGCTCTTGGGGACCGGCCTGGCGACCGGGAGATGAGCTTGGGAAGGCGCACCGCTCTGGCAGGCAGCAGTCCAGGTACACCAGCTCGCCCGCCATCGCGGCCGGGCCTCTCACGCGTTGGCGGACTCGATCAGGGAAGGACCTCGAGCAGGCGGTAGACCGCCGTGCCGTTGTCCCCGATCCCATCCACGATCTGGCTGCCCGGTGTCGCCTGCCGGATGAACTCCAGCTCTGCATAGCGCGAGGGGAGCGCCATCACGAACGCGGGAGGAGTGAGGGCGGGGATCTCCTCCGGCCGGCGGATCGGATCCTTCACATCGACCCAGGCCACGTCCCCGGCCAGGTACCGGAGCTGACCAAGCGTGCCGTGATCGATCCACTCGTCGACCAGGAAGTAGCCGCACAGGGGATGGGGCAGGCCGGCCAGGTGGCGCCCCGCCAGCGTGCCGATCTCGGCGGGCGGGTCCCAGTAGGCGTGACGCGGCAGCGCCCAGAACAGAAGCCGGTTCACGCTCAAGGCGCCAAGCACGAGGGCCAGGACGATGATCGCTGCGCTGGCGTGCCAGGCAAAGGTGGGGAAGCGCCTGCGCACGATCGCGCCCACTTCGTCAAGCGGCAGCGCGCACAGGATGGCGCAGTGGGGGGCGGCGAAGAGCAGGCGCTGGCTGGTGGGAGCGTCGCGGCTCAAGGCGCCGGTGGCGATGGTCCCCGCCAGACCGAGAAGCAGCGTCGCCGAGCGGGGATCCCGCCAGCGCGCGGCACACATCACCAGGCCGGCGAGGAACAGCAGCGCCTGAACCGGCATCAGCATGGGCGCCCCAGGACCGTAGAAGCCGATCATCGGCATGACGACGATCCCAAGGGCGGTCCGTGCCGCCTGCTGGGCGACGAGCGCTGGCGTCACGGGACCCTCGAAGTTCAGGGCGACGCGCACTAGCGGCGCACTCCAGGCCTCGGGATAGCGCAGGTAGAACAGGACGAGAGGCAGACACACGCTCATGGCCACCAAGGCGACGGTGGCCAGCTCAGCCACGCCCGGCCGATGGGGCGGCCACAGGCGCAG
>DYJB01000071.1:0-4644 GCA_020723365.1 Candidatus Aquidulcis sp.
GCCCGACGGGCAGGCCAACACGGCGGCCAACGCCCGGGCCGTCCTGCGCAAGGTGCTGGACGCCACCGGCCTGCCGGTGGCGGTGATCGGCCCCGGCCAGGCGGAGCTCGACAACGAACTGATCGTCGCCGCCGCCGAAGAAGGCAAGGGCGAGCGGCTGCTCATCGGCATCTGCGAGGAGAAGAACTACCGCACCCTCGTCGCCGCGGCGCTGGCCAACGATCACCTGGTGCAGTCCAAGACTCCCATGGACGTCAACCTGTCCAAGCAGCTCGTCATCCTGATCCACGACATGGGCCTGCCGCTGGACCGGATCATCATCGACCCCACCACCGGCTCGCTGGGCTACGGCATCGAGTACGGCTACTCCGTGATGGAGCGCCTGCGCCTGGCGGCGCTGCAGGGGGACATCATGACGCAGCAGCCCCTGATCGTCACGCCGGGCGAGGAGGGCTGGAAGGTCAAGGAAGCCAAGGTGGGCGAAGGCGTACCGGCGGCCTGGGGGGACTGGAACCGCCGCGCCCTGGAGTGGGAAGCGCTCACCGCCAACGCCCTGGTCTACGCCGGGGCCGATGTCATCGTCCTGCGCCATCCGGACACGCTGCGTCGACTGCGCGGCGTCGTCGACGCCCTCAGAGCGGCGTAGGAGGCCCACCATGGCACTCACCGGACTCGAGATCTACAAGCTTCTGCCTCAGACCAACTGCAAGGAATGCAGCTTCCCCACCTGCCTGGCCTTCGCCATGAAGCTGGCCGCCAAACAGGCGGAGCTCAAGGCCTGCCCCTACGTCAGCGAAGAGTCGAAGGCCAAGCTCGAAGCCGCCTCGGCCCCGCCCATCCGCCTGGTGGAAATCGCCGGCGAGGAAGGCAAGCTGGCGGTCGGCAACGAGACGGTCCTCTTCCGCCACGAGAAGACCTTCTTTCACCGACCGGGCCTCTTCCTGCGCCTCAAGGACAGCCTGCCGGTGGAAGAGCTGAAGAAGCAGGCCGCCGCCGCCGATGCCTACAAGGCGGACTACGTCGGCATCCCGCTCCTGCTGGATGGCTTCGCCGTCGAAGCCTGCGGGGATCCGGCCGCCTTCGCGGCGGCCGTTCAGGCCGTGCGCTCGGTGACCAAGAAGCCGTTGATCCTGCTGGCCTCCGCGCCCGAGGCCGCCAAGGCCGGTGTTGAGGCCGCCGCCGGCACGCGCCCGCTGCTGCACGCCGCCACATCCGCCAACTGGCAGGCCATGGCCGACGTCGCCAAGGCGGGCAAGGTGCCGCTGGCCGCGCGGGCCGACACGCTCGACGAGCTGGCGGCGCTGACCGAGTCGCTCACGAAGGCCGGCCTGGAAGACCTGGTGCTCGACCCTGGCGTGACGGACGCCAAGGACTCGCTCGAGAAGCTGACCTGGATCCGCCGGCTGGCGGTGAAGAAGAACGTCCGCGCCCTGGGGTTCCCGACGATCACCTTCCCGGGCGCCGACGGCAAGGCCGATGAGGTGCTGCTGGCGGCAGAGCACATCGCCAAGTACGCCCGGTTCATCGTGCTTGAGAGGTTCGACCCGGCCAGCCTGTACGGCCTGCTCGTCCTGCGCCAGAACATCTACACCGACCCTCAGAAGCCCATCCAGGTCCAGCCCGGGCTGTACGAGATCAACAACCCGAAGGACTCGTCGCCCGTGATGGTGACGACCAACTTCTCCATCACCTACTTCGCCGTCGCCAACGAGGTCGAGGGATCGGGCTGGCCGGCGTGGCTGGTGGTGACGGACGCCGAGGGCATGAGCGTTCTGACCGCCTGGGCGGCCGGCAAGTTCGACTCGGAGCGCATCGCCAAAGCCGTCAAGGGCTTCGGCGTCGAAAACAAGGTTGCCCACCGCAAGGTGATCATCCCTGGCCAGGTGGCCGTGCTCTCCGGCGAGCTGGAGGGGGATCTGACTGGATGGACGATCATGGTGGGGCCGCGCGAGGCCGTTGACATCGGGGCCTTCCTGAAGGCGATGTGGGTCAACTGAGACCGTCGCACGCGGCCGGGCGCGTAGCAGTACCGCTGACATCGGGGGTGGCCCAGGCCCACCCCCGTGCGGCCAATGGGTGTGGAGGCAGGCTGTGACCCTGACCCTTCCCATGGGCGGGCGGTTGGTGCTGGCAGCGATGACGCTGGCGGGATTGGCCTGCGGCCTGCCGGGCGGGGCTGGCCCTCAGCCCCCACCGGGCACGCCGGCCACACCGGCCATCTTCCTGCCCGCCGAGTGGACCGCCACGCCCGCGCCTCCGACCCCCGATGTCCCTGCAGGCTGGGAGGAGTTCCACGCCGGCCGGGTCCACCTGTGGCTTCCGGAGAGGTTCGAGGGCGGGGACACGGGGGCGAAGTTCCAGGCAATCCTGGACACGCTGAAAGGGCTCGGTCCCGAGTACGCTCAAAGCGCCCAGATCCTGGAAGAGAACCCGGAGCTTTTCGTGCTCTGGGCCTTCGATCCCGTGAAGGGGCCTTCCGGGTACATCACCAACGTGAACATCACTAAGGACGATTTCCCCGGCGGCATCACCATCGAGGACTACCTGGAAGCTTCCGTGAATGGGTTGCCCCCGCACATCCAGATGGTCGACCAGGAGGTGGTGAGTGTTGGTGCCTTTGAGGCAGGCAAGCTCGTCCTGGGCTCCGACATCCAGGGCCTGAAGGGTCTGTCCGTCGTCTACGCCATCCGGGAAGGAAACCGGTTCTGGAACGTGACCTATTCGACGGACGCGGCTGAGTTCGTTGAGCGTACCCCGACATGGGCGCAGAGCATCCGGACGTTCCGGTTGGACACCTGAGGCGATGGGCAACAACCCTCGATGTTTCTCCGGTCGTGAGGATTGGCGTCGGCTGAGGCGGATGGCCTCCGCCCGCGACCCGGAGGGTGCGCTTGCGGCCCTTCCCTGCGCCGTCCTTGCATCGAGGGGGCAGCCGGTCCCTACGCATTGACCGATGGCAACGCACAAGGTCACCCTTCTCCCCGCAGGCCAAACGGTCGAGGTCCCCACGGGCTCGCTCGTGGCGGAAGCCATCCAGCGCGCCGGGCTGGAGATCGCGCAGCCGTGCGGCGGTCAGGGACGCTGCGGACGGTGCGCCGTCTTCGTGCAGGGCGAGGGCGCACGCCGCCGCTCGACCATCCGCCTGTCGCCCGATGACCTCGCCTCCGGGTTCGCTCTCGACTGCCAGACGGTGGTCGAAGGCGACCTGGTTGTCACCATCCCCGAGCAGGAGCGGATCGAACGGCGGCTGGTCACCGACAAGACCGCCCGCGCCATCGAGCTTCCCTTCCCCTACGATCCGGCCAACCAGGGCATCCGCGCCTTCCGCCTCTACCTGGCGGAGCCCTCTCTTCAGGACAACCGCGACGACCAGGCGCGGCTCGAGCTGGCGCTGGCCGCCGTTGGATACCCTCAGGTCGAGGTGCCGCTGGACCTGGTCCGCCGCATGGGCCAGGTGCTGCGGGAGTGCGAGTGGTCACCCTGGGTCGTGCTCGAGACCCCGCCGCCGGGCCGCTCCCACGCCGCAGCGCGCCTGATCGACCTCACGCAGGACCCGATCGAGCCGGTGGCGGTGGCCATCGATATCGGCACGACGACGGTCAGCGCCTACCTGGTGGACCTGGCCAGCGGCGAGGTGCTCGGCTCGTCGGCCGAGTACAACGGCCAGATCCAGTTCGGCGAGGACGTCATCTCGCGCAGCATCTACGCCGGACGCAACGGTGGCCTGACGGAGCTCAGCCGCCGTGTGCTCGGCACCCTGGATGAGGTCCTGGCGCGCCTGCAGAAACGCACCGGCATCGACCCGCAGCGCATCTACAAGGCGACGGTCGCCGGCAACACGACCATGCTGCACCTGCTGCTCGGCCTGCCGCCGGGAACCATCCGCCTGGCCCCTTACATCCCGACCGTCAACCTGCCCGCGCCCGTCCGAGCCCACGAGATCGGGCTGGGCATCCACCCGCTGGCGACCGTCGACTGCCTGCCGGGCGTCGCCTCGTATGTGGGCTCCGACATCACCGCCGGCGTGCTGGCCTGCGGCCTGTCGGAGACCGAGGAGCTGACGCTGTTCATCGACGTCGGCACCAACGGCGAGATCGTGCTGGGGACGCGCGATTGGCAGGTGGCCTGCGCCTGCTCGGCCGGGCCGGCCTTCGAGGGCGCCGGTGTGGTGCACGGCATGCGCGCCACCGAAGGCGCCATCGAGGAAGTGTGGGTCCACACGCGCACGTACGAGCCGACCTGGCGCGTGGTCGGCAACGTGGCCCCGCGCGGCCTGTGCGGTTCCGGGCTGATCTCGCTCCTGGCGGAGCTGTTCGTCACCGGCGTCATCGACCGCGGCGGGAACGTCAAGCTCGATCTCGACTCGCCCCGCGTGCGCCAGGGCGAACACGGCCCCGAGTACGTCGTGGCCTGGGCCTCCGAGACCAGCACGGGCAAGGATCTCGTCCTGACCAAGGTCGACGTCGACAACCTGCTGCGCGCCAAGGCCGCCATCTACGCCGGGTTCAGCGTGCTGGCCGGCAGCGTGGGCGTGCGCCTGGAGGACGTGCAGCAGGTGCTGGTTGGGGGGTCCTTCGGCAAGTACATCAACGTCGAGAAGGCCATCCAGATCGGGCTGCTGCCCGACCTGGCGTGGGAGCGCTT
>DYJB01000071.1:4654-12939 GCA_020723365.1 Candidatus Aquidulcis sp.
TCAAGTTCCTGGGCAACACCGCCATCCTGGGAACGTACTATGCCCTGCTCTCCCACAGCGAGCGCGAGCGGCTGCAGCACATCGCTCGATCCATGACCTATCTCGAGCTCTCGGCCGACAACACCTTCTACGACGCCTTTACGGCGGCGCTCTTCCTGCCCCACACCGAGATCGTCCGTTTCCCGAGCGTGGCCAGCATCTGGGAAGGCGAGGGCGGCAAGCCATCGGCGGAGGCGGCAGGATGAGCCTGGACGGGCTGCATGTCCTGCTGACTTACCGCTGCACCTTCCGCTGCGATCACTGCTTTGTATGGGGAAGCCCGGATCAGGGCGGCGCCTTCACGAAGGCTTCCATCGACGCCGTGCTCGATCAGGCGCTCGATCTCGGGACGATCCACTCGGTGTTCTTCGAGGGCGGCGAGCCCTTCCTGTACTACCCGATCCTGCTTGAGGCCGTGCGTGCATCTGCGCAGCGCGGGTTCCAGGTCGGGATCGTCACCAATGGCTACTGGGCCACGACGGCCGATGACGCCCGGGTCTGGCTGGAGCCCTTCGCCGGCCACCTGGACTCGCTCTCGGCTTCGACCGATGAGCTGCACTTCGCGAATCGCGTCAGCCCGGAAGCGCAGCACATCCTCGAGGCGTGCCGTGCGCTGGGCATTCCGGCCGACCTGATCGTGTGTGACGTCCCGCAGGGGCCTGGGCAACCGGCACGGCGCGGTGCGGTCGTGGAGGGCGGCCCGATCCTGTACCGCGGGCGGGCAACGCAGACGCTTGCTCCCAAGGTGCCTTCCCTGGCCTGGGAGTCGTTCGACGAGTGCCCTCACGAGCGGCTCGACGACCCAGGGCGCGTCCACCTCGATCCCATGGGCAACCTGCACCTGTGTCAGGGCCTGGTGATGGGGAATCTGTTCGAACGACCCCTCAAGGAGATCGTCGCCGGCTACCGGCCGGCCAAGCACCCGATCGTCGGCCCGCTACTGCGTGGCGGTCCGGCCGAGCTCGTGCGCCGCTACGACGTGCCGCACGCCGAGGGTTACGCCGACGCGTGCCATCTGTGTTTTTCCGCCCGCCTGGCGCTCCGGGCGCGCTTCCCGGCCGAGCTTGGCCCCGATCCAATGTACGGCGAGGCGGCCTCATGAACCGCACCGTCGATCCAGTGCTCGACTGGCTGCTCGAGAAGCGCGACCCGGGCGTGCGCGCCTTCGCCCTGCGCGATCTGCTGGGCGCGCCGGGCGACGAGAGCGAGGTGCGGGCGGCGCGCCGGGCGGCGCTGCGCGCCTCACCGGTGCGCGAGATCCTGGAAGCGCAGCAGCCCGAGGGCTGGTGGGGGAAGCCGGGGCCCGGCTACGGCCCCAAGTACCGCAGCACGCTCTGGTCGATGATCTTCCTGGGGCAGCTCGGCGCCGACGGCGGCGATCGCCGCGTGCGGCTCGGCGCGGACTACGTCTTCACCCACAGCCGCGCCCGCGAGCCCTACGGCGGCTTCAGCTACAACGGCACCCCGGCCGGCCTGTTTCACTGTCTGCAGGGCAACCTGTGCGCCTCGCTGCTCGAGCTGGGCTTTGGCGACGACCCGCGCCTGCAAGGGGCGCTCGATTGGCTGGCGCGCAGCATCACCGGCGACGGGATCCTGCCGGCGAGCGCACGGCCGATGCCGGCCGCGAAGGCCCACGATGAGGCGGGGCGCTACTTCCGGTCGGGCAATTCCGGCCCGGGCTTCCTGTGCGCCGCCAACAGCCAGCAAGCCTGCGCGTGGGGCGCCATTCCGGCCCTCGATGCGTTGAGCCGCATCCCGCCTCGCCGCCGCACGCGGGCTGTCAGCAGGGCCATCGAGGCAGGCACCGCCTTCCTGCTGAGCCGCGATCCGGCTGTGGCCGACTACCCCACCCCGACCGGCGGGCCGCCCAGCCGCAGCTGGTTCCAGTTCGGCTACCCCCTCGGGTACGTGCAGGACGTGCTGCGCAATCTGGAGGTGCTGACGGCGCTGGGGTATGGCCGGGACGGCAGGCTGCAGCGTGCCGGGGCGGACCTGCTTCGCCTCCGCGGCGCAGACGGCCGCTGGACGATGCGCTACTCGTACAAGGGCAAGGTGTGGGCCGACGTAGAGGCCAAGGGCAAGCCGAGCAAATGGGTAACGTTGCGCGCACGACGAGTCTTGAAGCGTATGGGAGTAACGGTATGACCACCACGATCGCACTGGCGGGCAAGGGAGGCACGGGCAAGACCACCGTGGCGGCGCTGCTGATACGCGCCCTGACGCGGCGCTCCTCGCGACCGGTGCTGGCGATCGACGCCGATCCGGCCACCAATCTGCACATGGCCCTCGGGCTGCCCATGCCGGCCACGGCCGGCGAGATCCGCGAGGAGATGCTCGACGCGGCCCAGGCGGGGCAGCTGGGGGTCTCGATCAGCCGGCATGACTACCTGACGCGCGAGATCCGCATGGCGCTGGAGGAGGGTGACCAGGTCGACCTGCTGGCCATGGGGCGCCCGGAAGGGCAGGGCTGCTATTGCGCCGTCAATCACCTGCTGCGCCAGATCGTCGACGATCTCGGCCGCAGCTATGACTTCGTCGTGATCGACAACGAGGCCGGCATGGAGCACATCGCCCGGCGCACGACCAAGGACGTCGACCTGCTGCTGGTGGTCACCGACCCCAGCCTGCGCGGGCTGCGCAAGGCGGCCAGCATCGCCGAGATGGCCCGCGATATCGAGGTCAACGTGAAGAAGTCGATGCTGATCGTCAACCGCGTGGAAGGGGAGCTGACGCCCGAGCAGCAGACGGGCATCGAGGCCACGCACCTGGAGCTGGCGGCCGTGATTCCGGCCGATTCTCGCGTCAACCAGCTCGACGCCCTGGGGCAGCCGCTGCTGCACGTGGACGGGGACTCGCCGGCCGGCCAGGCGGTGGACGCCATGACCAGCCGTCTCGTGAAGATCTGACCCCAAGGAGGGGACCATGTACAAGATCGGGGAGAACATCCACATCATCTCGCCCCGCGTCAAGGAGGCCCTGGCCGCCCGCGACGGCGCTTTCTTCGTCGACCTGGCGCGCAAGCAGCAGGCCGCCGGGGCGGACGTGCTGGACCTGAACATCGGTCCACAGAAGAAGGCCGGCGTTGAGGTCGTCGACTGGCTGGTGGACGTCATGCAGGAGGCGGTGCCGGGCATGACGCTGTCCTTCGACACCACCAACCTGGCGGCGATCGAAGCCGGGTTGAAGAAGGTGGGCGCCAACGCCATCATCAACTCCACCTCGGCCGAGGAAGAACGCCTGGCGAACGTCCCGCCTCTGGCCGCCAAATACGGGTCCAAGCTGATCGCCCTGTGCATGGAGAAGAGCGGCATCCCGGTGAGCGCCGACGCCCGCGTCGGGATCGCCATGGAGAAGCTCATCCCCCGCGCCCAGGAAGTCGGGGTCCCGATGGAGAACCTGCTGGTCGACCCCCTAATCCTGACGGTTTCCGGCTGCCAGGAGTACGTTCCACATGCGATTGAAACCGTGCGCATGGTTAAGATGGTCATGGATCCGGCGCCCATGACGGTCGTCGGCCTGTCGAACGTTTCCAACCAGGTCCCGGCCGAGATGCGCCCGCTGATCAACCGGGTCTACATGGTGATGCTGATGGGCGCCGGGCTGGACGGCGCCATCCTGGATCCACTGGACAAGGAGCTGATGGACCTGATTCGGACCGTCGAAACCCGCGATGCCAGCACGCCGCTGGGCGCGCTGTACCTCAAGCTGTTCGACGCCTTCGCTGCCGGGAGCGAACTGCAGCACGAAGACGTGGACCATTCCGACCCGAGTCAGGCGGAAGTCTGGAAGACCGTCCAGGTGCTCTTGAACAAGGTCATCTATACCGACTCGTACCTCCGGCTGTAGACGCGGAGAGGGGAGTCCGCTGCGCATCGACCGGCGGCCCGGCTGCCGGTCAAGGAGCAACCCTATGCCGAAGCCCGTTCCACCTGTCGACATTGAGGCGCTCTTGGCGAAAGCCAAGAAGCCGTCGGCGGATGCGATGGTCATGCATCCGTTCTATCGCGGCAAGGTCGAGACCGCCTTGAAGTGCTGCGTGCGCGACTTCAACGACTTTGCCATCTGGTACACGCCCGGGGTGGCCGCCTCCTGCCGGGCGATCGCCGAGGACCTCGAACTGGCCTACGAGCACACCAGCAAGTGGAATACGGTGGCGGTGGTCTCGGATGGCACCCGCGTGCTGGGCCTGGGCGACATCGGTCCGGAGGCCGGCCTGCCCGTGATGGAGGGCAAGGCGCTGCTGTTCAAGTACCTGGGCGGCGTCGATGCCTGGCCCATCATGCTGGACACCAAGGACCCGGACAAGATCATCGAGACGGTGATGCTGATCCAGCCAGGGTTCGGCGGCGTCAACCTGGAGGACATCTCCCAGCCCAAGTGCTTCCGCATCCTGGATACGCTGCGGGCCCGGGCGGAGATCCCCATCTGGCACGATGACCAGCAGGGCACGGCCACCGTCACGCTGGCCGGGCTGATCAATGCCCTGAAGATCACGGGGCGCACGATCGGCGACGCCCGCATCACCTTCGTCGGCTCGGGCGCCTCCAATGTGGCCTGCGCCCGGCTGATCTTCGCCCACGGCGCCGATCCGGCCAAGTGCACGGTGGTCGACAGCAAGGGCATCCTGCACAAGGGCCGCAGCGACGTCGAAATGCGCAAGTCCGAGTTCGTCGACAAGTGGAAGATGTGCCAGATCACCAACGGTGAAAACCGCCAGGGCGATATCCCCGAGGCGATGCGAGGCGCCGACGTGGTCATCGCCCTGTCCAAGCCGGGGCCGGATGTCATCCTGCCGGAATGGGTGCGCGGCATGGCGCCCGACCCCGTGGTCTTCTGCTGCGCCAACCCGGTGCCCGAGATGTGGCCGTGGGACGCCCAGGCCGCCGGCGCCGCCGTGATCGCCACCGGCCGCTCGGACTTCCCCAACCAGGTCAACAACTCGTGCGGCTTCCCCGGCATCTTCCGCGGCACGCTCGACGTACGCGCCACGACGATCACCGATTCGATGTGCATCGCGGCCGCCCTGGCGCTGGCCGGGATGGCCGAGGAGAAGGGCCTGCGGCCGGACTACATCGTGCCCAACATGGACGAGTGGGAGGTCTTCCCGCGCGAGGCGGCCGCCGTGGCCATGAAGGCCATCGAGGAGGGCGTGGCGCGCAAGAAGATGACCTACGAAGAGGAGCTCAAGAACGCCGAAGAGATCATCGGCCGTTCACGCCGGCTCACCAAGACCATGATGGACGACGGGTTCATCGCCGCGCCACCGGCCTAGCCGGGCGGAAAAGGAGACCACCATGCATGACTTGATCATCCTGGGCGGTGGGCCGGCCGGCCTGACGGCCACCATCTACGCGCTGCGCAAGCGCCTGGACGTGCTGCTCATCACCCGCGACCTGGGCGGCAAGACCAACTACCGGTTGCAGCTGCCGTTCGTCGAGAAGCACCTGGTGATCACCGGCGAGGAGGTCGTCAGCCGCTTCGCCAACGAGGTCGAGTATCTCGAGTTCGCCCGCGTGCTCGACAAGGCCGTCAAGGTCACCCGCCTGACGAACGGCTTCCAGGTGGAGACGCGCGGCGGCCAGACCTACGAGGCCCGGGCGCTGATCGTGGCCACCGGCGCGCTCGGGCAGCGGCTGCAGGTGCCGGGCGAGCAGGAGTACATGATGCGCGGGCTGTGCTACAGCGCCGTGTCGTATGCGCCCCTGTTCATCGAGCGCCAGACGGCCGTCATCGGCGACGGCGCCCTGGCCCTGCGCTCGACGGCCGAGCTGGCGCGCATCGCCGCCAAGGTCACCCTCGTCGCCCCGACCCATGGCGAGCTCGATACGCCCATGGGGCGGCGCGTGCGCGCCTCCAAGAACGTCGAGGTACTGGAAGGCTACAAGGTCCAGGCCGTCAAGGGCGACGAGTACGCCCGCCGCATCGTCATCGCCAAGGACGGGCAGACGCGCGAACTGGAAGCCGATGCCTTCTTCGTCGAAGTCGACCTGGTGCCGCAGTCGGAGATCGTCGCCGGCCTGCTGGAGCTTGACGCCGGCAAGCACATCAAGGTCGATGCCCGCAACCGGACCTCGGCGCAGGGAATCTTCGCCGCCGGGGATGTCACCGACGTGATCTCGGAACAGGTGCTGATCTCGGTCGGCGAGGGCGCCAAGGCCGCCCTGGCGGCATACGAGTACCTTCTGCAGCAGCCCGACTGAGCGCCGCACCGGGGCCAACCACGTGCCGGAGCGGGCGGCCCGCCTGCCCGCTCCGGCTCCAGAGGAGCCGCAGGGATGGTTACGCAGCAGGAACTCACCTATCGTCAGCTGATCACGCTGAGAGATGGCGCCCGGGTGCTCCTCAGGCCGCTGACCACCGACGATCGCCAGGCCCTCATCGACCTGTTCACGCCCGTGTCGCCGGAAGAGCGCCGCTACATGCGCCATGACGTCACCAACCCGGACCTGATCGGCGGCTGGGTCGACGGGCTGGACTATGACCGCGTCTTCCCGCTGGTGGCCATGGTCGGCGACCGGATGGTCGGCGATGCCACGCTGCACTTTCAGGATGGGCCGGCCCGCCACCGGGCGGAGATGCGCATCTTCCTGGCCAAGGACTTCCGCCGACGCGGCCTGGCGACACGCATGATCCAGGCCCTCATCGACCTGGGCAAGCGCCGCAGCCTGTACTGCATCGAAGTTGTCAGCCCGACCGATCGCGCCAGCGACATCAAGGCCTTCCAGAACCTGGGCTTTGAGCAGGCCTGTGTCTACACCGACTACTGGATGCTTCCCGACGGCGAGCTGCGTGACGTTGCCCACATGATCCTGCGCATGCGCAGCACGGCCGACGAGTACTGAGACCGGCCGGATCGCTGATTCGGGCGCGGCGCCGCCTCCACAAGGGAGGCAGCCAGCGAACCCGCGTGGGGCGAAGTTAGTCCCGCGGGCCTTGTGACGAACAGCACTGGCCCGCGCCGTCAGGTCCACCATACTAGATACGAATACACGGAATACGAGACTCGCGGGGCGAGGCCTTGGCTTGGCCCACCTCCGCGCCACGGGTGCGATGCGGTGATCGCTCCGAACTTCACATCATCCTCCTCTCCGTCGGCGAACACGCGGGGCGTCCTGGTCATCGGCGGCGGGGTCGGCGGGATGCGCGCCGCCCTCGACCTGGCCGAAGCCGGAATCCAGGCCTACCTGCTGGAGACCAGCCCGGCGCTGGGGGGCCGCGTGGCGCAGCTGGGCTTCATGTTTCCCACCCACGACTGCGTCTTGTGCCGCGGCACCTCCGACCATGGCTTCGGCTGCACCCGCCCCACGCTCAGCCCGGGCTTCCTGGATGAGAACCGCCACCCGAATCTGACCGTGATGACCTCGACCCGCTTGCTGGGTTGCGAAGGCGAAGCGGGCAACTTCAGCGTGCAGCTCGAGGCTGCGCCGGAGTACGTGCTTGCCTCGCACTGCACCAGCTGCGGCCGTTGCGCCGAAGTCTGCCCGGAGACGCGGCCGTCAGGATTCCAGCTCGGCATGTCGGTGCGCAAGGTCATCGACAAGTCCGCCCCGCGCTCGGTCCCGGATGCCTACTACCTGACCGAGAAAGCGGCCGGGTGCGACGAATGCCATCGCTGCGTCGACATCTGCCCGACCAACGCCATCAACCTGCAGGCCGCGCCGCGCCGGTTCACCCTCTCGGTCGGGGCGATCATCCTGGCCATGGGCTTTCAACCCTTCGACGCCGGGCTGATGCCCGAACTGGGCTACGGCCGGTTCCCCAACGTCATCACCTCGATGCAGTACGAGCGGCTGGCGTCGCGCTCGGGCCCCACGGAGGGCATCGTGCGCCGGCGCTCGGACGGGGCCGTCCCGAAGCGCATCGCCTGGCTGCAGTGCGTCGGCTCGCGCGACCAGCACAACCCGTACTGCTCGTCCATCTGCTGCATGTACGCCACCAAGGAAGCCGTCCTGGCCAAGCAGCGCATACCCGGCGTCGAATGCCACATCTTCACCATGGACGAGCGGGCGTTCAACAAGGAGTACAACCACTACTACCTGCAGGCCCGTCAGGACTTCGGCGTCCACTACACGCGGGCGCGCATCTCGGACGTCAATGAGGACCCGGCGACGGGCGACATCCTCCTGCGCTACCCCACCGGCCGCGAGCACGAGTCGGCCGCCGCCGACCAGGGGCCGGTGCAGGAATCGCGGTTCGACCTGCTGGTGCTGGCGGTCGGATCCGCCCACCGGCCGAGGCCATTGCCG
>DYJB01000072.1:0-664 GCA_020723365.1 Candidatus Aquidulcis sp.
GACGCTGGCGCAGGCCTTGGGCTGCCGGGTTTCTCGTTGGGCGCATTGTCCGGCAATAAGGAGCAGGCGGATGACCACACTCATAGCCGCGTACGTCTTCGCCCTCACCACAGCGGTCAGCGTGCTATTCCAGATCGCCCTGGCGCTGGGTGCGCCTTGGGGCTATCTGGCGATGGGAGGCCGTTTCCCCGGCAAGTTCCCGCCCGCCATGCGAGTGGCGGCTCTGGCACAGGCCGTGGTGCTCGCATTGCTGGCGGTCATCGTCGCCACCAAAGCCCGCCTGGTCCTCGCAGGCTTCTACGCTTTCTCGGAGGCCGCGACCTGGGGGGTCTTTGCGATCAGCGTTCTTTCTCTCACCATGAATCTGGCCACGCCGAGTAGTCGGGAGCGCAACCTATGGGCACCGGTTGCGCTTGTCTTGGCGCTCAGCAGTCTTGTTGTAGCGCTCGCCTGAAGTGCAATCGGATCTAGGCGGCCTGCCCCTTGGGTCGGTTGTCCATGGCTGGATGCGCTTGACAACTCGCTGCGCCTGACCCCCGGGAAGGTCGCCCGGGACCCTCGGCCGGCGGGCTGGGCATTGATTGCTGCTTGCCTGGCCCGCTGGCGTGCCGTAGAGTAGGGGAGAGCTGCCCGCTTCCGCCGGGCAGCTTAGCTCGAGGCCGTT
>DYJB01000072.1:674-12887 GCA_020723365.1 Candidatus Aquidulcis sp.
CGGCACGACGCCCAAGGGGCGTCGTGTGCATCTCGCGCCACACAGGGTAGCGTCGGTCGGGTCGTTCCGTTCAGACGCGCAGGTCGGCCACCGAGCGGCCGTGGGCCAGCAGGGACTCGACCATGCCGGGCTCGCGGGCTTCGGCGTAGATGCGCAGCACTGGCTCGGTCCCCGAGGGCCGGATGAGCAGCCACGAATCGTCGGCCAGCAGGTACTTGACGCCATCGAGGGTATTCACGGACTGCAGCGCCACGCCGCCGATGGACGCCGGAGCATCGGCCGCCAGCCGCTCGACCATCTTCGACTTCGACACCGGGTGCGCCAGTCGCAGGTCGTTGCGGGCGTAGTGCGATGGGCCGACTTCCTTCAGCAGCGCCTCCACCAGTTCGGCCAACGTCGCCCTGGTCGCCGCCACCATTTCGACCAGCAGCAGCGCCATCAGCACCCCGTCGCCCTCGGGGATGTGCCCCTTGAACGACATTCCGCCGGACTCCTCGCCCCCGATGAGCACATCACCTTTGAGCATGTGGTCGGCGATATGGTTGAAGCCGACAGGCGTCTCGATCACCTCCAGCCCGTAGGCGGCGCCCAGCCGGTTGATCATCTGGGTGGTCGAGATGGTCTTGACGATCTTGCCGCGCCAGCCGCGCTGCCGCACCAGGTACTGGACGGCCAGCGCCAGGATGCGGTGGGGGTCGACGAACTGGCCGCGCCCGTCCATGGCGCCGATGCGGTCGGCGTCGCCGTCGGTGGCCAGCCCCAGGGAGCCGTGTCCGGCGGCAATGGCGCCGGCCAACGCGCCCAGGTACCTGGCGATCGGCTCGGGGTGGATGCCGCCGAAGCCGGGGTTCATCTCACCGCGCACCTCGAACACCTCGCAGCCCGTGCCCTGCAGGATGCCCTTGATCTGTCCGCGCCCGGAACCGAACATCGAGTCGACGATGACCTGCTGCGGATGGTCGGCGATGACGTCGAAGTCGATCAGCGTGCGCAGGTGGTCGTAGTAGGCCGGGGTGGGGTTGAAGCGCTGCAGGCGGCCGAGGCGGCGCGCTTCCTCGGCGTCCATCACGTTCGGGCCGCGCGCCCGCGACTCGTTGTCGTTCAGGTAGACCTCGACTCGCCGGCACTGCTCGGGGGAGGCCGAGCCGCCGTAGGCTGCCTTGAGCTTGACGCCGTTGTAGCGCGGGGCGTTGTGCGAGGCGGTGATCATGATGCCGCCGATGGCGCCCAGCTGGCGCACAGCCAGCGAGACGGCCGGCGTGGGCACGTCGGCGGTCGTCAGGTGCACGGTGAAGCCGTTGGCGGCCAGCACCCGCGAGGCCTCCAGGGCGAAGCGGTCCGAGAGAAAGCGGGTGTCGAAGCCGACGACCATCTTCGTCGGATCGGGGGTGAGGCCGTTGGACGTGCCGTTGAGCCACTCGCCCGAGGCGACGGCGTCGGCGATGGCCTGTGAGATCTGCCGCAGGTTGGAGAAGGTGAAGGTGTCGGAGATGACGCCGCGCCAGCCATCGGTACCGAAGTGGATCGCCATACGCCCCCGCAGAGGAAGTGGGATTCAGGTGGGGCCCCGCCGGAGAGCCGTTCCCCCGTCCGGCGGGGCAGGTCGATTCTAACCGTCCGGCAAGAAGTCGGTCAACCCGCCAATGCGCACGGGCGTTCTAGTGCGCCCGTGCCCGCCAGGCGTTCGGAGCGCAACGCCGGATGACGTCTCAGGCATCGTAGGTCAGCCCGATGACGAGGTCGTTCAGATTGGTCCCCGTCGGCCCGGTGAGCAGCAGCGCGCCGATCTGACCGAGGAACGGGTACGTGTCGTGGGTCTCTAGCGCCTGGCGAGCGTCCAGGCCGCTGGCGCGCGCCCGCTCGATCGTGCGGCCATCGACCCAGGCACCGGCGGCGTCGGTTGGGCCGTCGATGCCATCCGAAGCGAAAGATGCCAGCAGCACGCGATCGACGCCGTCGAGGCTGGGCGCGGCGCTGCGTGCGAGTTCCTGGTTTCGCCCGCCGCGCCCGCCGCGGCGCAGCGTGACAGTCGTCTCACCGCCAGCCAGCAGGCAGGCCGGAGACGCCGAGCTGCGCAGACGGCGGCCGAGCCGGGCTCCGACGGTCGAGGCTTCCCCCTGCAGGCGCTCCGTCAGGACCTGCACGCGGAAGCCGAGGCGGCGCGCTTCGGCGGCAGCCGCCGAAAGCAAGTCGGCGTTGCGGGCGAGGATGAGATTGGCCGGCGGCGAATCGACGGTCGCCGGGGGCGCCGGCTGGGAGAGTGCTTCGCGTACCGATGCTGGAACGGCAGACCAGAGGCCAAGGCGCTCGAGCGTGCGCCGCCCCAGCCCGGGAGAGCGGGTTGGCAACACGCTCGGGCCCGAGGCGACGGAGGCGGGATCGTCGCCGACGACGTCGGAGAGCAGCAGGCCAACGAGGCGCGCCGGTGAGGCCGCCCGCGCCAGCCCGCCGCCCTTGAGTTCGGAGAGCTGTGCGCGGACGGTGTTGACGGCGGTGATGGGCGCGCCGGCAAGGAGAAGCTGCGTCGTCAGCCGGCGCAGGTCATCGAGGCCGATCCCCGGCCGGAGCGCCTCGGCCATGGCCGAGCCGCCGCCGGACACGAGCGCCAGGACAACATCACCTCGCCGTGCTTGCCCAGCGAGGGCGAGCATCGCCCTCCCGGCGCGCAGGCTGTCTTCATCCGGAAGAGGGTGGCCGGTCCGAATGAGATGGACGCTCGGTGGATAGACATACCCGCCGGGCCCAAGCTCGGTCACGATACCGGCGGTGATGCGCTTGCCCAGGATCTCGAGCGCGGCCGAAGCCATCGCCGGCGCGGCCTTGCCAAGGGCAACCAGGAACACGCGGCTGCCGCGCGGCAGGGCGATGCGGCTACGCCCAATCCGAAGCCCATTGCCATCCAGGTGAAGAGCGCGCCGGACGGCGGCGGCCGGGTCAGCGGCGGCCAGCGCCGCGCCGAGCAGCGCGGCCAGGTGATCAAGGCGATCGGTGTAGCGAGGGCCGCGGCTCACGGCCTCACGCTCCCGGCCGTGGCGGGAGATGACCCCAGGTCGCATCGAACCGCTCACCGGCCTCGACGGGCATGGGAAGCCGATTCTCGGGCGACGGCAATGGGCAGGTGGCAAAGGGCGTGAAAGCGCACGGTGGGTTGTAGGCGCGGTTGAAGTCGAGCTGCACGCGGTCTCCCTGCACGGCGTCGGTCGTCAGGAACCGTCCGGCGGGATAGGTCGTTTCACCGTTCGTCGTATCGGCGAAGAGCAGGAACAGCCCGTCGTCGTCGGCTTCGGTTACCAGCAGACGCGCCGGCGCGCCCGCCAGGTCGAAGTCGACATGCCCCGGGCAGGCCCCGATCTGTGAATCGCCCAGCACGTTGAGGATCGTTATCGCTCTCGGCGGATCGTAGCGCACGAAGGTCGCCGGCCGGAGGTACTGCTCGCGGACGGGGAACCACGTGCGGCCGGGGAACGCCCGGCGGTTGGGCGAGGCGCGGTGCCAGACGCGAAGTCCTTGACGGTCCCCGCGCTGCACAAGCACGAAGGTCACCTCACCCAGGCGGATGCGGGTCGGCGCCTCGCTGGTGTCGCCCTGGAGCGTGATCGTTCCGACCGGCACGCCCTCGACGAGCGCCTCGACGCCCGGGGCGGCGCGGAACCGCGCCTGGTCGCCCTCGAGCACGACGTCGCCGACGTGGGCGGGAGCCGAGCCGGGGGGGAGCAGGAGGGGGCATCCCGGTTCTGAGCCGATCCGATTCACTCCAGGCGATAGCCAGAAAAGGCCGCACAGGGAGAGCCAGCCCTCTTCGCGCCGCAAAGCGGCGTCCATCGATTGGCGCCAGGCGAGGGTGGCCTGCAGATCGTACTCGGCGGTCATCCGGCCTTCCGTGCTACAGCCGAGGGCCCGGCCGGCTGCCCGCGGAGGCCTGCGTAGGCCGGGGAGCCAGAGAGCGGGTGTGCTCCCGCCAGCGAAGGAAAATCACGAGCGTGAGCAGCAGGCCCAGTTGGAGGGCGATCGCCGATCCCGGATTCAGGAACGCCAGGACGGTCCCGGAGGACTGGTGGGCAAGCATGGCCACGAGCAGATTCCGCCCGGAAAGATTGAAGAGCGAGTCGATCACGAACGACAGCCCCACCATAGAGAGAAACGAGTCAGCTGACGGCGGGAGCCCGAACGTGAGGTTCATCGGCTGATGCCAGGCCCACCACAAGACGCCCACCAGAAGGCTGCCCCAGTGCCGGCCGAACCTGCCCTGCACGATCGGCAGGGCGAAGCCTCGCCACCCGGGTTCTTCGAACAGCGGGCTGGTGACGAGCGAGGTGGCGAAGTGGAGCGCCATGACCAGCACGACGCCAGCCCCGAGTCCGTCGGGACCGGGCCTGATCCATCGCAGCGGTTCGTCCGGGTCCAACAGGGTGGAGCCCGCGTTCCCCAGCAGGGTGATGGCGGGGAAAGCAAGGGCCGCGACAAGGAACCAGACCGGCCGGGTCCCTCGCAGCCGGATCTGGGACAGGATCGCGCGTAGTGAGATCTCCTTCCCGGTAAGCCGGTCAAGGATCGCCAGCGCGAGGAGCGGCGCCAATCCGCCGAGGGTGGAGAAGAGGTAGACGACGGGGCTCGGTTCACGGCCATCGTACAGGCGAGACATCACGAACCACGATGCCCACGCGACGGTGAAGGCCAGGGCATAGAAGATGATGATTCTATGCTTGAGGGTGACGGCTTTCATCATTGTCCTCGGTGCGGTGTGAGAGTTTGTGGGAGGTCGACCATGGCCGAATCAGGGTGCTGCTCGAGCTCAAGGGCGGGGAAGCGCCTGGACGGCGCGCGAGGCGGCGGCTTCCGGCGTGAGCTCGCCGGTGAGGGCCGCCTCGGCTGCCTGGCGCAGGATGGGGCCGAACAGCGCCAAATCATCGGGCGTCGGGAGCGGGGCACAGCGGGCTGCCAGCAGGCCCGCCAGCGAGGTCAGGTCATCTTCCGGCCAAGTGCCCAGTGCCGTGGCGCCGGCTGGCAGCAATCCCAGGGCGCGCGTCCACGGCCCGGAGAATTCCGGATCGGACAGCCAGCGCGCCAGCTCGACGGCCAGCGGCTCAGGCCCCGACGGCCGGGAGGGAAGCGCCCATGTCCAGGCCCGAACGAAGCAGGCTCCCTGCCCATCGCCTGTAGGCGACGGCCCGACTGGAAGCAGGTCGCCGGGTGCGGAGGCGGCGAAGGGAGTGAAGGCGATCAGGCCGGCGTTGATCTTGCCGCTGAGGAGCGCCTCGCCGGTCGTGTCGCTGCCCTCATGTTGTCGTGAGGTGAGCGGCAGCAGCCCGCCGGCGCGGGCTGCAACATAGAAGGAGAGGACTTCTTGCAGGGCGAGGCGGTCGAGGGTGGGGGCGCCGTCGGCGTCGCGGAGCCGCCCGCCGGCGGCCAGGTACTGGCCGAGCGTGAAGCGGGCCGTGGGGTCGCCCAGCGGGAGGAGAAAGACGGTGCTCCCGGTCAGCAAGTCCGTCCAGGTACGCGGCGCGTCCGTGTAGGCCGTGGCGCGGTAGGCGAAGAGGTCCGCTTCGGCGGCGAAGGGCAGGCCGGCGACCCCTCCGCCGGTGCGGGAGCTTGCGAGGATTGCATCCGCCAGTGCCCAGGACTCAGGGACGGAGCTCATGTCGTCCCAGAAGGCAATCCTCTCGGCGGAGGCGGCGCCGGCCAGCTCGACGGCGTCGAGGGCCGCCAGATCGGGAAGCACGGACGGTGCGGCCTGATACGCCGCCGCCAGCGCCTCCGTCATGCCCGCCGGGCCCGAGCGTCCCTTGATGCGCACCTGCAGGCGCGCCCCCGGGTGCGCCTGGTCGAAGGCCTGCAGCCGCGCGGCGAAGAGAATCGCGGCCTCGCCGCTGCCATCCGGCGAGAGATCGGGCGGAACCCAGATGGTGAGCGCGCGCGGCGTATCCGGGGGCACAGGGAGGGTGGAGGCGGGACCCGTGGAGAGGGCCGGTTCCGGTGTGGACGGTGCAGGATCGGTCGCCCGGCTGCCCGGCGCGCAGGCGCTGAGCAGCGCGGCCAGCAGCAGAGTCAACCTGACGGCGCGCATGCGTTGATTCTAGCACCGGGCCCGCAAGGCCGTATGCTAGAATCGCCAGCCTATGGTCCTCCCCGAGTCGCTGCTCCCGATCCTCAGCGGACTCCCCGCCAAGCCCGGCTGCTATCTGATGAAGTCCGCCGACGGCACGGTGATCTACGTCGGCAAGGCCATCAACCTGCGCAGCCGGGTGCGTTCGTACTTCCAGCCGGCGGCCGATCACGGGCGCAAAGTGGCCGAGCTGGTGGCGCATGTGGCCGACATCGAGTGGATCGTGGTCGGGTCCGAGATCGAGGCGCTGATCCTCGAAATGAACCTGATCAAGCGCCACCGGCCGAAGTACAACGTGCGCCTGAAGGACGACAAGCGCTACCCCTACATCCAGGTGCGTTGGGCGGAGCCGTTCCCCAAGGTGGTCATCACGCGCCGCATGGTCGAAGACGGCAGCCGCTACTTCGGCCCCTACACCAGCGCGTGGGCGGTGCACGAGACGCTGGACGTGCTGCGGCGTATGTTTCCGTACCTGACGTGCGATCGGGTGATCACCGGGCAGGACGCCCGGGCCTGTCTGTACGCCGACATCAAGCTGTGCCTGGCGCCGTGCGTCGGCGCCGTCGGCCAGGCCGGCTACCGGCAGATGATCGATGACCTGTGCCGCTTCCTGCAGGGCGAGACGGAAGCGGTGGTGGCGCGCGTGCGGGACGAGATGAACCGCGCCTCCGAGTCGCTGCAGTACGAGCGCGCGGCGGCGCTGCGCGACCAGCTGCACGCCATCGACCGGGTGGTCGAGGGGCAGAAGATCGTCTCGCAGGAGCGGGTGGACTCGGACGTGATCGCCTTCGCCCGTGACGACGACCAGGCGTGTGTGCAGGTGTTCTTCGTGCGCCGCGGCAAGCTGATCGGGCGCGAGTACTTCGTCCTGGAGGGCACACGCCAGGCCGACGACCGCGAGGTGGTGGAAGGCTTCGTGCAGCAGTTCTACACCGAGGCGGCCCACATCCCCGAGCGCGTGCTGCTCCCGACCGAGATCGACGAGGCGCGCATCGTCGAGCAGTGGCTGCGCCAGAAGCGCGGCGGCCCGGAGGTGCAGCTGGTGGTGCCGGCCGGCGGGCCGGGACGCGAGCTGATCGAAATGGCGGCCGAGAACGCCACCGAGACGCTGGCCATGCTGCGCGCCCGCTGGGAGAGCGACCGCTCCAAGCATGTGGCGGCGCTGGCCGAACTGCAGCAGGCGCTGGGCCTCAGCGAGCCGCCCAACCGGATCGAGTGCTACGACATCTCCAACCTGCAGGGCACCGCCGCGGCCGGCTCGATGGTCGTCTTCGAGCAGGGCGCCGCAGCTCGCAAGCTCTACCGCAAGTTCACCATCAAGAGCGTCCAGGGGCAGGACGATTTCGCCAGCATGGAGGAAGTGCTCGACCGGCGCTTCCGCCGCTGGACACTGGCGGCCGAAGAGGCGCGCAAGCCCGGCGGCAAACTCGACGCAGGCTTCGGCCGGCTGCCCGACCTGGTGATCGTTGACGGCGGGAAGGGCCAGCTGGGGCGGGCGATGCAGGTGCTCGGGCGCTACGGGCTGGCGGAGACGGTGCGGGTCGTCGGCCTGGCCAAGCAGCACGAGGAGCTCTACCTTCCCGGCCGGCCGGACTCGCTCGTGCTCGAGCGGCGCTCGGAGGGGCTGTATCTCATTCAACGCATCCGCGACGAAGCGCATCGCTTTGCGCTCGGCCAGCACCGGGTGCAGCGCGGCAAGGCCGGGCTGGCATCCCAACTGGACGCCATTGCCGGCATCGGCCCGGCGCGGCGCAAGGCGCTGCTCAAGGCCTTCGGCGACCTCGAGCGCATCCGCGCCGCGGCGGTCGACGACCTGGCGGCCGTCCCGGGCGTGACGCGCGACCTGGCCGAGCGCATCAAGGCCGAGCTCTAGGAGGCAGGCATGCCGCTGGCATGGATCGTGGACGACGACGATGAGATGTCCAACGCCGTGCGGCTCATGCTGCAGCTGCTGGGCCACAAGGTCGAGGTCCACCGCGAGGCGCGTGCCGCCGCGCGGGCGCTGCTGGCCGGGCGCAAGCCCGACTTCTTCATCCTGGACATCAACATGCCCGAGGTCTCAGGTATTGACTTCCTCGAGTTCGTGCGCATGCGGCCGGAACTGAAGGGGCTGCCGGTCGTGATGCTGTCGTCGGAGACGACCGACGTACAGGTTGACGAGGCGCTGCGCAAGGGCGCCAATGCCTTTGTCTTCAAGCCGGTGACGTTGGAGGAACTGGAGGCGGCGGTCAAGAAGGCGACGGGCGGGTGACGGAGGAAAACCGACTTCGCAAGTCCGAAGGACTTCCGAAGGCGGGTGTGAAGGTGAGGCAAGTGCATGGTGAAGGATGCGGCGCGGCCGTTGAGCGGTCGCGTGTGCATGGTGACGGGGGCGACGGCCGGGATCGGCCGGGCGACGGCCGAGGCGCTGGCCCGACTCGGAGCGAACGTCGTTGCTGTCGGGCGGAAGGCCGAGGCCGGTGAGCGCCTGGCGGATCGGCTGCGGAAGGAAACGGGGAATCCGCAGATCGAGTTCCTGCGCGCTGACCTGTCCCTCCAGTCGGACGTGAGGGGGCTGGCTTCGAGATTCCTGAGGCGCCATGACCGCCTGCACGTCCTGGTCAACAACGTCGGCGCCTACTTCCTGGGCCGGTCGACGACCGCCGAGGGAATCGAGGTGACCTTCGCCCTCAACTACTGGAACGTCTTCCTGCTCACCCGGCTGCTGTTGGTCCCACTCCAGGCCGGCGTGCCGTCCCGGATCGTGAACGTCTCATCCGATTCCCACCGCGGGGCACGGCTCGACCTGGCGGCCGTGGAGCGGGCTCGTGGCGGAACGGGCCTCAACGCCTACGGCCAATCGAAGATTGCGCTGACGTCCTTCACCTACGAGCTGGCGCGGCGGCTGGCGGGATCGGGCGTGACGGTCAACGCCGTCCATCCGGGATTCGTCGCCTCGAGCATGTATGACGAATACCCCTTGCTGAGGTGGGTGGTGGCGCCGGTTGTGCGGCGGGTGGGCAAGCCCGTCGAGGCCGGCGCCGACACGGTCGTCTACCTGGCCTCGTCGGGCGAGGTGGAGGGCGTGACGGGCCAGTACTTCGTCAATCGGGCGGCGGTTCGATCGTCGCCGGCAACCACCGATGAGGACGCCGCGCGCAAGCTGTGGGACATGAGCGAGAGGATGGTGGGACAGAGGTAGTTGTGGAGGGCGATGGGGTCGTCAATCCGACTTCGGAAATCCCCCGGGGGACTTCCGAAGTCGCTTCATTCGTAGGGCGGCTCGATCAGCAACCCCAGCCGGGCCGCCGCGGCGCACAGCGCCTCCCAGTCCCGCCGGCGCACGGCGACGGACCTGGCGCCGAGGGCTTCGCCCAGGAAGCGCGAGGTCGTGCGGTTGCGGCGAAGCTCTTCCAGGATGCGAGCGTTCTCGAGGCGCAGCACGAGCATGGCCTGCAAGTCGGCTTCCGGACCGCGGGTGAAGGCGCGCTCGATCGCCCGGCGCAGCCCCGGCGGAATGGGCTCAGACGTGGCCGCCTCGAGCACGCTGGCCACATGCTGGGCCTTCAACCCCTGCCGGGCGGCCGACTCGAGTGAACGAGGGGTCAGACGATAGGTATAGGAGTGCGGCGCTAGCGCTTGCCAGCGGCAGAAGCGGGCGATCAGGTAGCGCTGGGCGCGGGAGGCCCGGCGCGGCACGCTGAGGCTGCCGTCGGCATCCAGGCTGAAGGCGCCCGAAGCCTGCTCGTTGGCCTCCAAGGCGACATCCTCGTGCAGCGAGTCGAAGGCTCGCGTCAAGCGGAAGGCAACCGGATGCGACCCGGCCTCATCCAGCGCCAGGTCCGCCGCCCCCAGCGTGTGAAGAGGGCCGGCGATCAGGTGGCGCAGATAGCCGCCTTCGATGGTCTCCCAGTGTTCAAACCCGCGCAGGAACTCGCCTTCCGGATGGCGCCGCCGCAGGTACCAGGAATCGAAATCACCGCCCGGGCGCTGGAAGCCGGGCTGGTGCTCGAACACGGCGCCCACGAAGCTCCCCACGTCCCACCAGGTCTGGCGCGGTAGGGCGGTCAGCCATCCCAGTACCGCCTGACGGCTGGCCAGCGGGTCATTCGGCCAGCGGTCGCTGCCGCACGCCAGGCCGGGCACCATCGACAGGTCGTTGCAGGTGGGGGAGGCCGCCCAGCGCCGCAGCAGGTCCCGCCAGGCGGTGGCCGGCGGAAGCTCGAGCCAGGTCTTCGTGGCGGCCGCGATAGGCCGCAAGGGTCCGGACTGCACGACGCCTTGCTCGCGCAGGAGAGTGATCAGGAGCGGCGACGCGGCCGGCTGGTGGAGGTGGATCTCGACGGCGGAACACCAGGCCGCCGAAGGCGGATCCTCACGGGACGGACGGCGGCGCAGGGCGGCCAGCAGCGTGGTGGCATCGTCGACGGCGGTCGTGGCAGCCGGAAGCCAGCGGGTCGGAGGCACAGCCGGATGGCCGAAGTGATCGGGCTCGGGCTCCGGCAGGGCGGGAATGAGCGGCAGCAGGTCGGAGGGGATGAACCCGAACTCGCACGGCCCGCTGGTGGTCTCGCCGAAGGCGCGCGCCAGCAGCCCTCGGTACCAGAGGGTCTCCAGGGGAGACACAGTTGATCGCCATGGCTTCTCGCGGTCGCGCCTACCGGCGCCGAGCTCTCGCAGCTCACCGAAGCGGCGCCTCAGATCGGCCAGCGGCAGGCGGCCCCGATGGGCGGCCAGTGAGTGGAGGACCTGGAGCGAATCGCGCGGCAGCGACGCCAGCATGTCGGCCAGCGCGTGAGGCTCGAGCATGCGCGCCGATAGCTCGCGGGCGGCCGACGGTGCGGGCCCCGACGGAGCGTCGAAGCCCCACAGTTCGGCCACCACGCGCAGGTGGCCCAGGTCGTGGTCCTGAAGCGTGCGGACGAGCGGCTGCATCTCGGCCCTGCGGCAGAGAACTCCTGAACCTAGATGATGACCTGCAGCGCGGCGGGCAGCACGCGCACGCGCAGCCCGGTGACGTCGGAGTGGAAGCCCGCCAGCATCTCGCCGTCAACCTGGATGGTCAAAGGACGGTCCGAGGCGAGATCGAGTTCCTTGAACTGCCCCATGTGCGCCTGACGAAAGCGCCCGTGCGTGCCGTTCATGACCTCGGGGATCAGGCGGAACATCATCAGGCGCGACGTCTGCTCGATGGAGGCGTAGTGCAGGATCCCGTCGTCCGGCCTGGCGTCGGGGGCGACGAAGAAGCCGCCGCCTTCGCGCGGGCCATTGCAGATCGTGAACATCAGCGCGCTCTGCCGGATGGGCTCGCCGCCGTCGGTACGCAGGGTCAGGATCGGCGCCTCGTGGTTGCGCATGATGGCCTGGATCGTACACCAAAGGTACATGGCGAATCCCTGCAGGATCTTCGCCTGGTACGAATAGAGCGTCACCTGGGCATCGAAACCGATGCCGAGGACGTTGCCGAAGTAGCGCCTCCGGCCGGCCTGGTCGACTGCCTGACCGATGTCGATGGCGCGCGGCGAGCCGGTGAAGACGCGCTGCATGGCGTCGGCCGGCTCCTTGGCGATGCCGACGTTGGAGGCGAAGTCGTTGCCCGAGCCGACCGGAACGCTGGCCAGCAGCGGGCGGCGTTCGGGCGGCAGGCTCATCAACCCGGTGATCACCTCATTGGCGGTCCCATCGCCTCCGATGGCGGCCACGACGTCGAAGCCCTGGTCGGCCGCCTCCACAGCTAACTGCGCCGCATGCATCGGGCCTTCGGTCGAGGCCCACTCGGCCTCGCCGGAGCGGCGGACGATGGCCTGCAGCGCCCGCGCATCTTCCCAGGCGCGCCCACGGTGAGCATGGGGGTTGAAGATCAACTTGACGCGACGGCCCACCGATAGACCTCCGAGGCACCGGGCAGGATCGGAGTGGACCGCGGCCGCCCGGGCATCCTTCCCTTGCGCTCAGGATAGCTCCTATATACCGGACACCCCAGGGTGAGATTGCGGGGATTATAGACCCGCGGCGAGGCTTGGTACCTTCTTTAAGTGACCCGCTGATTGACTTGCTGGATAGGGTGACCTAGAGTGTGGATGAGAGCCTCAGGCCATCGCAGGACTGCTCGCCCCTGTAGGCCGTGGCCA
>DYJB01000300.1 GCA_020723365.1 Candidatus Aquidulcis sp.
GACGGCGGCTTCCATCCGGGGCTGCCCGCGGCGCTGATCCGCTTCGCCGCCAGCCGGATGGACCGCCTGCAGCGCGCCCGGGTCTCGAGCGTGATCCAGATCAACTGGAGCGCGCTCGACTTGTCGCCGGCGACGGTGCGCGAGCTGGTGCTGGAGTTCAAGGACTACCGGGCGCGGCACTACCGCGATCGGCGCTGGGTCTCTCCCGGTTGGCTGGAAAGCATGCGTCCGTACTGGGTCGAGTTCGGGCATGGGTATGGCCGGCGATACTCCATGCCGATGTTTCTCGAGGAGCTTCGCCCCCTCCCGGAGATGATCCCGACGTTGGATGCGGCCGGCTTCTTTGTCGGGGGCTTCAACCCGGTGGTCGACTTTGCGATCCTACCGCTGGGGATGGCCTGGATGGCGGTGGCGGGCGGGCGCGCTGCCAACGCATTCGGACGGCTGCTGTTGTGGGGCTTGCGGCGCTTCACCGCTCCGCCGTACGGCACGCTGCTGCAGCTGGATGCGCAGGGTGGGCCCGCAGGGCACGTCCAGCACATGCGGATCGCCGTGGCTCACCCGGACGGCTACGTGCTGACGGCCGCGCCCATGGTGGGATGCATAATCCAGATGCTTGATGGGACAGCGCGCCGGCCGGGCCTGCACCTGCAGGCGCTGCTCGTGGATCCGGCGCGGCTTCTGGACGACCTGAAGACCATGGGCGTGGAGGTTGCCGTCGAGGGTCCTGCGTAGCGCGAGTGGGTCGATACGAATCGCGAACAAGGCGCCGGATTCCCAGGCGCCTTGTTCCTTCGGTTGCGTGAAGAAGGCGCAGCTGCCTAGCGCCCGCTGAGCAGATTGCCCAGTATGTCCCCGCCGACGCCGGCGACACCCTTGCGCTCGTCGGGGCGGCCAAAGCGCGCCGCCGCCAGGATGCGGTCCGCCAGGCGCGAGAAGGGCAGGCTCTGCAGGTAGACCTTGCCTGGCCCGGTCAGCTTGGCGAAGAAAAGGCCCTCGCCGCCGAAGAGCATGTTCTTGAACCCGCCGATGAACTGGATGTCGTAGTCGACGGTAGGGGCGAAGGCGACCAGGCAGCCGGTATCGACCCTCAGGGTCTCGCCGGCCGCCAGCGTCCGCTCGATGATCGTCCCGCCGGCGTGAACGAAGGCCAGTCCGTCGCCCTTCAGCCGCTGCAGGATGAAGCCCTCACCGCCGAAGATGCCGGCGCCCAGGCGCTTGGTGAAGGCGATCTCGATTTCGATTCCGGCGGCGGAGCACAGGTAGGAGTCCTTCTGGCACAGGAAGGTGCCGCCGAGGGCGGTGAGATCGAGCGGGATGATCTTTCCGGGGTAGGGCGCGGCGAAGGCGGCGTGCCGCTTCTCGCGCCCGTTGTTGGTGAAGGATGTGATGAAGAACGACTCGCCGGTGAAAGCCCGCGCCAGACCCTTCAGCACGCCTCCGCCGGTGGAGGTGGCCATCTCGATGTCGTTCTCGAGATAGGTCATCGTCCCCACTTCGGCGCGCACGCCCTCGCCGGGGTCGAGCCCGATCTCGACCATCTGCAGGTCGTCCCCGTAGATCTTGAAGTCCACTACGTCTGCCATAGCCTTGCCTCCTTGGCGTCTTGAGGTTGGCCGGAGCATGCGTGCTACCCGCTGGGCACGAAGCTCGCGGCGCTCTTC
>DYJB01000073.1 GCA_020723365.1 Candidatus Aquidulcis sp.
TGCGCGCCAGCCGGCGCGCCATGGCGTAGGCCGCCTCGGTGTCGACGGTCAAGATCTCATCCGGCACGGAGGGATCGTAGATCTCCGGGATGTGCGCGGTCGGCAGGTGCTTGAGGCCCTCCAGCCCGTGCATCGGCCCATCCGGCTGCACGGCGATCAGGCGCACCGACGGCACGTTGGCGCGCAGGTAGCGGCCGGCGCCGGTCATCGTGCCCGTGGTTCCCAGGCCGGCGACGAAGTGAGTTACCTCGCCGCGCGTCTGCTTCACGATCTCGGGCCCGGTGGTGGTGAAGTGCGACTGCCAGTTGGCCGGGTTGCGGTACTGGTCGGCGAAGAAGTAGCGCTGCGGCTCGCCGTGCGCGAGCTGCGCTGCGATGTCACGCGCGCCGTCGGTCCCTTCGGTCGGGTCGGTGAGGTGCAGCTCGGCGCCGTGAGCGCGCAGGATGGCGAGCCGCTCGGGCGAGGCATTCGAAGGAACGGCCAGGCAGACGCGCAGGCCGAGTGAGGAGGCCAGCGTGACGTAGGCGATGCCCATGTTGCCGGAGGTCGAGTCGAGCAGCACGCGCCCGGGCGTCAGTTCCCCGCTGGCGAGAGCTTGCTGCAGGATGGCCGCCGCCGGGCGATCCTTCACCGAACCGCCCGGATTGAACCACTCGGCCTTCGCCATCACGCGCACCTGAGGAGGAAGGTGCGACGTCACGCGCCTCAGGCGCAGGAGAGGGGTGTTGCCGATCAGCGCCAGCAGGCCTTCGGGCTGCACGGTCGTGGGTGCGGGGTGCGGGCGGACCGTTTCGCCCGCGGGATCGTGTGACTGCAAGTGCATGGTCGTGTCCACAAAGCACGCCGGCGGACGGCCGGTCAGCGCGTCGGCTGCACACGCTACGCAGGAGAGCAGAGGAAGCGGGGGCAACGTGCGGCGCCGCAGGTCGGTCTGCTCATTCGCAGGCCCGTGACCGGTTGAGCAGGCGGGGCCCTCCAAGGCCCGTGCCGCGCCTATCCCGGGACTTGATTTCTCTCACTTCTTTCGTATATATTACCCAATTCAGGCCGGTTTTGTCAATGGACGATCAACCGGAGTAGGTGCGGAACGCTAAACGAGGGTAGACCGCCCTGGCACGAAGGTTGCTTTGGTACCGCCCGTCGTGGCAAGGCTCAAAGGAATCCGGCTTGCTATAATGACGCCGAGGTTAGCCCTGTGGAACGAGTGCCGGAACGCAATCCCCTCAGCCGACCCCGCCGGACGACGAGTCCCGTGGCGCGCCACGTCTTCCGTCACCTGGGTGTGACCGCCGGGCTGGCGGCCTTGCTGGCGACGGTCTTCACGGCGTGGACGCCGGCCAGCCTCAATCCCGGCGAACTGGCGGCGCGCCTGCTGGCCGGTTCGGATGGCGGGGCGGCGGTGCCGGCGGCGCTGGTTCCCGAGCAGGGCACCGGGCTGCGCATCGGAATCGTTGCCGGCCATTCGGGGCCTTATCCGGGCACCGGAGTTGTGGACCCCGGCGCCACGTGCCCGGACGGCCTGACCGAGCTCCTGGTCAACCAGGCGGTGGCGGACCTCGTGGCCGGAGGGCTGGAGGGCGCCGGCTTCCAGGTCGACCGGTTGCAGGAGTGGGACGAGCGGCTGGCCGGCTATCGCGGCGTGGCCCTGATCTCGATCCACGCCGACTCATGCGAGTGGATCAATGACCAGGCGACCGGCTTCAAGGTCGCCGCCTCGGTCGACTCATCAATCCCCGACCGCGCCCAGCGCCTGGTGACCTGCCTGGTGGACCGCTACGGGCGAGACACGGGGCTCGTCTTCCACCAGGGCAGCATCACGCGTGACATGACCGAGTATCACTCGTTCAACGAGATCCACAGCCAGACCCCGGCAGCGATCATCGAGACCGGCTTCCTCAACCTCGACCGAAAGTTCCTCACCGAGAAGCCGGAGCTTGCCGCCCGCGGCATCGTCGAAGGCGTGCTGTGCTTCGTGAACAACGAACCGGCATCGCTACCGGGGCAGGAGGCGCCGTGACCGAGGGCGGCGCCCCCGGTCCTCAGGAAGCCCGGCGGGCGCTGGAGGCTGCGCGCCAGGCCTTGCTGCGAGGCGATCAGGGCGAGGCCCGCCGCATGGCGCGCATGGCCGCCCGGCTGTTCCCCACCTGGGATGCCCCCTGGCTCCTGTTGGCGGCCGTCTCGGCGCCTCGCGCCGGACTGGCCTATGCCGCCCGCGCCCTGTACGTCAATCCGAAATCGCAGCCGGCACGCCGCGCTATCCGCTGGCTGGTCAAGCGGCTGCCGCGAGAGGCGCGCGCCGAGACGGTGCACCAGCTCCAGCTCCCGGAAGGCTTGGCGCTCGAGCTGCT
The DNA here is from genome assembly GCA_020723365.1 of Candidatus Aquidulcis sp. Lineage (GTDB taxonomy): Bacteria > Chloroflexota > Anaerolineae > Anaerolineales > E44-bin32 > DYJB01. Next base: position 2,349 of record DYJB01000073.1, read on the forward strand.
CTCGCCTCAGGCGCTGGCCGTGCCGCGCCGCTGGGTGCCGCAGGTGCTCATTCCAGCGCTGCTCGTTGCCGGCGCCCTGATCGTCTGGCTGACCTCCCAACCCGCGGCGGCGACGCAAACGCAGGACACGCTCGAGCCCGTGGCCAAGGCGACCTTCACCGCAACGGCGACACCGACGCCCACCGAGACCCCTACGCCGACGCCCTCGCCGACGCCGACGATCACGGAAACGCCCACGCCGACCTCGACCCCGACGCCGCGGCCGGCCTTCTCGTGGGAGTACTCGACCGATCCGAACGAACTGGCCGATGAGGGTCGCTGGATCGACATCGATCTCTCGGAGCAGCGCGTGCGGGCCTACGAAGGGGCCGAACCGGTGATGGAGTTCATCGTCTCGACCGGCACCAGCGCCCACCCGACCGTCACCGGCCAGTTCCGCATCTACGTCAAGCTCCGTTCGACGCCGATGTCCGGCCCCGGCTACTACCTTCCCGGGGTGCCCTTCACGATGTACTTCTACAAGGGCTACGCCCTGCACGGCACCTACTGGCACAGCAACTTCGGCGTGCCGATGAGTCACGGCTGCGTGAACTTCCGAACCTCCGACGCCGAAACGCTGTTCAACTGGGCGGAGGTTGGGACGCTGGTGAACGTGCACCCATGAAGGATGGTGCCCGGCTCGTGACAGCCGCGCGTGAGCCTGTCTCGAGCATACTCACACGACGCGATTTCCTGCGGCTGGGCGCCGCCTCGGCCTTTGGGCTGCTCGTCCCGCCGGCGAGCCGGGCGGCTCCTTGGGCCTGGGCGCCGACTGACGGTCAGCCGGGCCGTGTACTCCTCGACGGCGTCCAGATCCTGCGCCAGCCGCTCCTCGACAGCGAACAGGTGGATATCCTGGCCTACGATGACGTCGTCCCGATCCAGAGGGCCGTGATCGGCGGCGACCTGCCGGCTCACAACCGGGTCTGGTACGAGATCCCCGATCGCGGCTACGTCCACTCCGCCTGGGTGCAGCCCGTCCGCAATGAGCCTCAGCCGGCACGCGCCTCGGCCTCGCCGCGTGGCCTGGTGACCGAAGTGAGCATCCCCTTCATCGACGCCTACGCCAAGCCGGACGATGAGTCCGTGCGGCGCTACCGTCTGTACTACGGGACGACGCACTGGATCACAGCCGTCGAAAAGGATCGGCGCGGCGACCGCTGGTATCGCATCTTCGACGACCGTGTCAATGGCGGTTACTACGCGCCGGGCGCGGCTTTCCGCATGATCCCGCTGGCTGAGCTGACGCCGATCTCGGCCGCCGTGGCGCCGGAGGAGAAGCATATCGAGGTCAACCTGTCCAGCCAGAACCTGCGGTGCTTCGAGGGCTCGCACCAGGTCTTCACCGCCAAGGTGTCGACCGGCATGGCTCTGGCGGACGGCTCGTTCTTCACGCCGGAAGGCGAGTTCGAGACCTTCCGCAAGCGGGCCTCGCGGCACATGGCGGCCGGCGACCTGATCAACGGCTACGACCTTCCGGGCGTTCCCTGGGTGGCGTACTTCACGGAAGACGGCGTGGCCTTCCACGGCACCTACTGGCACAACGACTTCGGGGCCGCCCGCAGCCACGGGTGTGTCAACCTGGCGACGGCCACGGCCAAGTGGGTCTTTCGTTGGACGATGCCGGTCGTTCCCCCGGACAAGATCGACCTGTTCGCCGAACGCGGAACGAAGATCGTCATCACGCGCTGAGAGGGGCGGGGAGCGCGCCCGTTCGGTGTGCCTCGGCGTTCCTCTCGCAACCGGCTCCATTCATCGGCTGCGCGGCCGCGGATCAACTCCGGCCTGGCCGTGCCGGCCCACAACGATGGGCGCGAGGCGGCCTCGTGGCGTCTCCGCGATCGGCGTGTACGATGTTCGCATGGGGAAGGCGCCGATCACGATCGACGGGCAGGCCCGGTGTGGGGCACGACGCGCCTTTCCGAAGTGGGCACGGAGACGCTCGTCAACGAGGTCACCACCGTACGTCTAGGTGACGGCTCCCACCTGAGAATCATCAGCGCCTGGGAGCGGAACGGGAAGACCCACCAGGACTACCTGGCCAACCGCGCCATCCTGCTGAAGGCGATGTCCTCGTACCGAGCCGATCCCTGGTCTGGCACGCGACTTCTGGTAGGATTCGGGCAGGTAGGGACGATGTCTGCAGCCTTGTTCTCGGGTCTGGTGGTCGACGAACGTGACCGGCCGGTGGGGGTGAGCCTCGTCGGGGGGGAGCCGTTCTACGTCGTCGATGATGACGGCTTCCTGCGGCATGTGGAAAGCCGATTCGTCGACCGGCAGGTGCTCGAACAGATGCGCGCCCTGATCCAGGGGAATGAAGAGCTGATCAGCCAGGGCACGATGAAGATGCTCGGGCAGGAGGACATCTTCACCAAGGCGATGATCGAACGCTCGCTGCGCAACGTCGATGCGCAGTTCGACCAGCTTCTGGCGCAGGGCTTGCCTGAGGAGGCGCGTGCCTGGATGGGGATGCTGGGCTTCCGCGTGGTGATCGACGTGCATGGCAACGTGGTGCGTGTCGATCAGCCGTCGGCGCCCGAGGAGCCGCCGCAATGAGGGAAGCGACCGGGTGCTCGGATGGCGCCGCCGGGGAGAAAGGCGGATGAGCGGGTCGGAGCATATTCGCGACGTGGATGAAGGCACCTTCTCGGCCGAGGTGCTGCTCCGTTCGCACGAAGTGCCCGTGGTGGTGGACTTCTGGGCGGCGTGGTGTGCGCCCTGCCGGACGTTGGGGCCGCTACTCGAGCGGCTGACGGTGGAAGCCGGAGGGGCGTTCCAGCTGGCCAAGGTCGACGTGGATGCCAACCCCAACCTGGCCGTGCGCTACGGCGTGCGCGGGATCCCGGCGGTGAAGGGTTTCCGCGGCGGCGAGGTGGCGGCCGAGTTTGTCGGAGCCCAACCGGAGCCGCTCGTTCGCCGCTTCCTGCAGAAGCTGGCGCCCTCGGCCGAATCGCTGGAGTTGGAGCGCGCCCGCAGCCTGCTGGCCACGCGTCACTGGGCTGAGGCCGAAAGCGCCTTCCGCTCGCTGGTCGAGCAGGATGCTCAGAACGGCACGGCGGCGCTGGGGCTGCTGAAGAGCCTGCTGATGCTGGGGAAGGGCGCGCAGGCCGAGGAGCTGGCGATGCGCTTCCCCGCCGGAGCCGAGTGGGCGGAAGCGGAGAAGCTCAAGGCGCTGGCGGCGGTGCTTGCCGAGAGCGAACAGCAGGGGGAGGCGCTCCCGCCGGATCCGCGCGAGGCTGCCTTCCTGCGATCTGCCACGCTGATCGCCCGCGGGAATCTGCCGGCCGCCATGGATGGGCTGATGGACGTCCTGCGCCAGGACAAGCACTTCCGTCGAGGGCAGGCGCGCCAGGTGTTGCTCGGGCTGTTCCTGCTGCTGGGCGATGACGATCCGCTGACGCGCCAGTACCGCGACGAGCTGGCCTCGATCCTCTTCTGATCGGCGGACCGCCCAACCGGGGTGCATTCGCCGGCCCCGTGCCGGCACGCGGGGTTACTCGCGCAGGTGCTCTTCCGGGTAGAAGTAGACGCGATCGCCTTCATTCTCCGGAAAGAGCTTCTCCAGGGGAACGCCCTCGATGAAGGTGTGATAGATGTCCCACACCTCCGGAGCCGTCACCCAGGCGGTGCCGTAGCGGCGCAGATCGATCGGTGTCGAGAAGCCGCGCAGCGTGATCTCGTTGGGATCATGCGTCCAGTCACTCGTGTAGTCCGGATAGTAGGCCATCACCAGATCCCGCAAAGTCGCATAAACGGCCGGCTTGCCGCGCAGCTTGGCATGACGTGACTGCGAGACGCATCCGAATTTGCCTTCACGGGTGTAGATGATCAGGTTGTGGTCGAAATCCTCGGGCGCTTCGAGCAGCACCAGCAGCGGGTCGATCCCGTGGTACCAGAACAGCGCCGCCGCCAGGATGGCGCCCTCGAAACAGTGTCCCTGCCTGCGCCGCAGGACCTCCAGCGGCCCGTGGGCCGTTGCGCCGTCCGGCTCGAAGTTGTAGCTGACCTCTTCGGCCAGGAACGCCTGGATGGCTTCCGGCGTGTTCAGCCGGTCGACCAGCGAGCGCTCGTCGGGGGTCAGGCAGGCGTGAAAGTCAGCGCGCGGGAAGTCCATTCTCCCTCCGGGGAGTGAGTGCGGGTGCGACATTGTAGCCCAGGTCGGCAGTCGGATCGGCCTGGCCGGGCCAAGAAAGCACGCAGCCGCGTTTCCGCGGCTGCGCAACACCGGCTGTGCGACCGGGGCAGAGGCTAGCTGCCGCCGGATGGCTGATCGTCATCTGAAACCGACACGGCGAAGCCGTACTTGGCGCCGGCGACCGGCGCCACGCCGAAGACCGTCCAAGGGATCTTGGCCTCGAGCGTGTAGCCGTCGGCCAGCTGCTTGCCCTTGACGACCACGGCGCTCAGCGACCCCTCGGCCGAGCGTGGATACCAGCGGTAGGCGTTGGCGGCGATGGTGCCGAAGTTCCCGGTCGAGAGTCCGATCTGATAGTCATCGGACGACAGCGTGGTCGAAGTGAAGTCCGCCGCCAGGTTGGCATCGAACTGGATCTCGATGTCGTCGCTCAGGTAAAGGTTGCGGCCGGACCGGACGACGACGAGCTTGTCGTCGCGCACCTGCACGGCCAGGTAGAGGTTGCTGGCGTCCCAGCCCAGGTAGACCTGGGCGGAGAGATCGGCGTCCCCGCTGCGCAGGCTGCAGCCGTAGACGCACGCCGGGAGCGGATAGCTTCCGCCGGTCCATTCGCCCAGCTCGCCGTCGATGGTGGGGGCCACGGCCAGGTTGGTGGCATTGAGGGGTGCGCCGTTGGGGCGGCCGCCGGACGGATCTGCGGTGGCGGTGGGCCCGCCGGACGGCGTCGGCACCGTGCCGGTCGGAGTGAACGTCGGGATCACGATCGTCGGCGCCACGACCGGCGTCTCGGTCGCCAGGGGCTCGGCCGGGGTCGCCGTGGGCGCGAAGATGGCGGTCAGCGTCAGGTTCGGCGTGGGCAGGGTGAACGGCGTCGGCGCGGCGGCTCCGGGCAAAGAGCAGGCCGAGGCAGCCGCCGCCAGGGCGAGCAGCGTCAGGATCAGGACACGTTGGCTCATTGAAACCTCCACAAACTGGACGGTGCCGGTGGCAACCGTGTTCCCGGCGCTGCCGGATGGAGCGAGTGGGGCGGGTGGGAGTCGAACCCACACGAGGTCGCCCTCAGGGGATTTTAAGTCCCCGGCGTCTGCCAATTCCGCCACCGCCCCGCGCCGTCATTCTATCCCGAGAGGCCAGAGCTCGAAAGCGGGGGCTACGGGCACACCTGGTCGAATCCAACGTCTGGAAGCAGCGCGACCGCCTGCGTGCCCGTCTTCGAAGCATCCAGCCAGATCCACACGTGCACCTCGCCCGGGCGGATGGGCTGGGCCGAGACGCCCACGGTGGAGTAGGTCCAGTCCCCCGGGGACGGGCGCACGAAGTACGCCCAGTAGGTGCAGCTTCCGAGTTGTTCGCATTGGCAGAAGCATGCTTCGGCCGGATAGTCGCAGCCCTGGCCGTCGATGGAGCAGACCAGCGCGCCCATGGCGTTGCGGTCGTCGAGCACGACCGGAAGGCCTGCGCCCTCGAGCAGCTGGCGCCCCGTCGCCTCGCTGCCCTCGAGGGTGACGCATGCCTGACGCGTCAAGCCGTCGGCGCCGACGACGATCAGCGCCGCTCGGCCCGCCCCCGAAGCCGCCGGAAGCGGGGCCGGCGCGCATCCGGCGAGGCTCATCGCCGCCAAGGTCAGCAGGACCGCAGTCGTGCGCGGCGTCGGCAAGGTCATCGTGGTGCGCTCCCCGTGATATCGTCTCCTGACGATCGGATTCTATCCTGCTTCTCACCCGCCGGACGGAGGAGGCCAGGACCTGCATGCTATAATGCCGCCCGGAAGGATCCCGGGCATGTTGAAGAACCTGACCCGCCTTATCGGCGGTGACCCCATTCGTCGGCAACTCGCGCAGTACGCCAGCCGGGTGGCCGAGGTCAACACGTTTGAGCCTGCCCTGCGTCAGCTCGACGACGCCGGGCTGTTGGCCAAGACGGCTGAGTTCCGCACCCGCCTCGAGGACGGCCAGCCGCTCGACGATCTCCTGGCCGAGGCGTTCGCCGTCGTGCGCGAAGCCTCGGTGCGGGCCATCGGGCTGCGCCACTTCGACGTGCAGCTGATCGGCGGCATGGTGCTGCATGAAGGCAAGATCGCCGAGATGCGCACCGGCGAGGGCAAGACGCTTGTCGCCACGCTGCCGCTGTACCTGAACGCCCTGCAGGGACAGGGCGTCCACCTGGTGACCGTCAACGACTACCTGGCGCGGCGGGATGCGCGCTGGATGGGGCCGATCTTTCACCAGCTGGGGCTGACGGTCGGCGTGCTGCAGGAGGCCGCCCGCACCGAGAACGGGCGCAAGGCCTTCGTCTACGACCCGCAGCGCGAGTCGTCCCAGGAGGACGTCCACCAGCTGCGGATGGTCGACCGGGCGCTGGCCTACGGCGCCGACATCACCTACGGGACGAACAACGAGTTCGGCTTCGACTACCTGCGGGACAACATGGCCCGCAGCCTGGAAGCGCGTGTCCAGCGCGGCCACCACTATGCCATCGTCGACGAGGTCGACAACATCCTGATCGACGAGGCCCGCACGCCGCTGATCATCTCCGGGCCCTCGCAGGAGGACCCGCAGACCTACGAGCAGATGGCGCGCGTGGTGCGCCAGCTCAAGGCCGAGGACTACGAGATCAGCGAGCGGGACCGCACCGTCTCGCTGACCGAGATCGGGGAGCAGCACGTCGAGCAACTGCTTGGCCTGGCGCTGCGCGACCCCGACCGGCCGGAGGACATCACACCCGAGCAGGCGCGGCTGCTGGGCCACCTCGAGCAGGCGCTGCGGGCCGAGCACCTGTTCAAGCGCAACAAGCACTACGTCGTGCAGGCCGGCAAGGTGATCATCGTCGACGAGTTCACCGGTCGGCTGATGGCCGGGCGTCGATGGTCGGACGGGCTGCATCAGGCGGTGGAGGCCAAGGAAGGGGCGAAGGTCCGCGAGGAGAACGTCACCTACGCCACGATCACGCTGCAGAACTACTTCCGCATGTACGCCAAGCTGGCGGGCATGACGGGCACGGCGTTGACCGAGGCGGAGGAGTTCCACAAGATCTACAAGGTGGAGGCGATCCCGCTGCCGACCAACCTGGAGTACCTGGCCGGGCAGCCGGAAGGCGACCTGGTCGAGGTGGAGGTCAAGGAGGACGGCGGCCGCTTCCTGTGCTTCGCTCGGCGGGACGATCCCGAGCGCCGGCCGGTGTTCTGGCGCCGCAAGGACTACCCCGACGTCGTCTACCGCACGGAGGAGGCCAAGCTGCGCGCCGTGGCGGTGGAGATCCTGCGCCGGCATGTGATCGGTCAGCCGATGCTCGTCGGCACGACCTCGGTCGAGATGTCGGAGCGGCTGTCCGGGCGGCTGCGGGCGGAGCCGCTGCAGCGGCTGGCCTCGGTGATGATCCTGCGCGATGCCTTCCTGCAAGCAAAGGGGCTGGCGGACGACGGGATGCGCGTGGCCGAGCTGGTGCCGCTGTATGCGCCGCTGGACGAACTGACGCCGGCGCAGCTGCGCACGCTGGCGCGCGACCTGGACGTCGTGCTGACGCCGACGCGCCCGGAGAACCTCGAGCGCCTGATCCGGCTGCTCGAGCTGGAACCGGAGCATGGCGAGCGCCTGGCGCAGGCGCTGGAGAGCGGCGTGCGTCACGCCGTCCTCAACGCCAAGAAACACGACGAAGAATCGCGCATCATCGCCGGGGCGGGGGCGCTGGGCAGCGTCACCATCGCCACCAACATGGCCGGCCGCGGCGTCGACATCAAACTGGGCGGCGAAGTGGCCGAGGAAGTGCTGGGCGCCGTCCATCGCGTCCTGCGGCGCAGCGGCATTCCGGAGCCCGAGAACCTGAGCCTGGAGGAGCGTCTGGCGCGGCTGGACCAGCTCGACCGGGCCGGCGCCGGGATCTACGAGGCGGAGATCGGCCTCTTCCACCAGTTCATGGAGGACGAGAAGCGGGTCAAGCTGGTCGGCGGGCTGCACGTCATCGGCTCCGAACGGCACGAATCGAGACGGATCGACAACCAGCTGCGCGGCCGCGCCGCCCGCCAGGGAGACCCGGGCTCGTCGCAGTTCTTCCTCTCCCTGGGGGACGAGCTGATGCGCCTCTTCGGCGGCTCGCAGGTCTCGGGGCTGATGGAGCGTCTGAATATCGACGACGCCGTCCCGATCGCGCATTCCATCGTCAACAAGACCATCGAGCAGGCGCAGACGCGGGTGGAAGGCGCCAACTTCGACACCCGCAAGCACCTGCTGGAATACGACGATGTCCTCAACCAGCAGCGCGAGGTCTACTACGGCCTGCGCAATCGCGTCTTCACCAAGGACGACCTGACGGAAGACGCGGCGGAGATGCTGCGAGAGGAAGCGCGGCGGCATGTCGAGGCGGCCGTGGCCGACGACGAAGGCCCCTGGAAGCTGCTCGCCTGGCTGGAGGAGACCCAGCCCACGCTCTCGCTCAACAGCGAGCAGCCGTATCCCTCCTTCATGCTGCGGCGCATCCTGGACGACCTGCGGGGGGCTACAACGCCGCCCCAGGTCCGGGAGGGCCTCCTGGCCTGGGCGCGCGATGCCCGCTCCACGCAGTTCGAGCATATCGAGCGCGCCGTCTCAGAGCAGATGGCCCATGCCCTCGAGCGCCTGGAGGTGCAAACCAAGCAGCGAGTCGAATCGGTCGAAACGGCGCTGGAGGCGGCGCTCATGGAGGCCGAGGAGGCCGGAGGCGACGTCGATCCGGCGCAGCTCGTGCGCCTGGCGGAAGAGTCGGCCGGGTTGCGGGTCCAGGTCGATGCCGCCGGGCTGAAGCAGATCCGGTCCGATCCAAAGCGCTTCGAGAAGATGGTTCCGGGCCTGGTCGAGGCCGGGCTGGGCCTGCGCACTTGGGCGGGCCTGCTCCAGGCCACCGAGCGCCGGCTGGGTGAGCCGCTCGGGCTCGACCCTTCGCTCAAGACGCCCATCGACTGGGATGCGGCCGAGGCCTCGCTCAGCGATGCCATGCAGCGTGTCTGGTCCCAGCGTACCGAAGTTGTCCTGGGTGAGATCGAACGCGAGATCGGGCTGGCGCTTGAAGGGCTGGACACGGTCCGTGAAGAGATCAAGCTGCGCCTGCTGGTCCAGATGAGCTACGGCCAGCGGGCTTTCTTTGACCGGCGCACGCATCAGAAGCGATCGCTGGTCGTCGCCCGCCTGGCATATCCCTTCGCCGCCGCCCGCTTGCTCACCGGCGTCGAGTCGGACGAACTGACGGACACGGTGCTGGAGCACCTGCAAGGCGCGCTGGAGGAGATCCAGGGCCTGCTCGGCGGCGCGGAACTCGCCCGCCTGTCCGTGCCGCTGGCCGGGGTGGACCCGGCGCTGCAGAACGAACTGCGGGCGTCGCTGGACCCGGCCGACCTCTCCGCGCTGGATGCGGCGCCAACCATCAGCGGGCTGCCTGCCGACCGGCGGGCGGCGGTCGGACAGATCATCGGCCGATCGGTAATGAGCCGCGGGCTGCGAGGTCTGATCCTGGCCGTCGGCGACCGGCTGTGGGTCGACTACCTGACCCAGATGGAGGCACTGCGCACGTCGATCGGCCTGGAAGCCTACGGGCAGCGCGATCCGCTCGTACAGTACAAGAGCCGGGCCTTCGACATGTTCCAGTCCCTGATGGCCGATATCCGCTCCGGCGTGGCTTCCCGCATCTTCCGCGCTCAGGTTCCCAGCCACGCGCCCGGGGCACAGAGCGTTCCCCGCGAGGTCGAGCCCGAGCCTGGGACGCCGGCGCCGGCGGCGCCGGCCGCGGCCGGACCAGGCTCGGAGACCAGCGAGGCTGCCCGACGAGGCAAGAGGCGCCGCCGGCACTGAGTCCTGTCCGGGGAGCACCCGGACCTGGCCCCCCCAGAAGTCCCAGTGCGCAGGGACCATCCTCCCAGATGAGCGCGCAGCGATGCGTGCTAGTCTCGTGTTGGCCATGTGCCTCCGGGTCGGGCGTTGGCCCTCCCGGTGGCCTGCCCGTGGTGCGGGGATTCTCCACGGGACCACCAATGGACGTCAGGCGCAGGGATGTCGGCAAGCTCGAGCCAGGACATGGGATCCACGCGCATTGAGTCGCTGCCCAAGGTGGAGCTTCACCGGCACCTGGAGGGCGCGCTGCGTCTATCGACGCTCCTCGAACTGGCGCGCGCCGATGGGCTGAACGTGCCCCGTGACGAGAGATCCCT
>DYJB01000074.1:0-10811 GCA_020723365.1 Candidatus Aquidulcis sp.
CTGGAAGCGAACCTGGACACATCGGGTTCTGCGGCGAGGTCCCCCGGTGAGTCGGCCAATCGGACGGCCAACTCAGCCGTCTCATCGAAGGTGGTGGCGAAGTAGACGTTGTCCACCCGGCGCGAGGCGCTGGCATACCCGATGAAGTTGACGACCACCGGCTTGCCGATCGCACGCGCCGCGTGAACCAGGGTGTTTGCGATCTTCGGGGAAGGGGGCTTGGACACCAGGACGATGACCCTGGCATCCGGGTCGCGCGCCATCAGGTCGAGGCCCTGGCGCGCCGTGATGGCATTGACGGCTTCCGAGAGATCACGCCCGCCCGTTCCCAGGGCATGCGTAATCCCGCCACCCATCTGATGGATGCGCACGGTGACCTGCTGCAGCCCGGTCCCGGACGCCGCCACGACGCCGATGGCACCCTTGCGCACGCTGTTGGCAAAGCCCAGGCCGATGCCGTTTACGATGGCGGTGCCGCAGTCCGGACCCATCACCAGCAGTCCCTTCCGGGCCGCCTCCTGCTTGAGGGCGATCTCATCCTCGAGCGAGACGTTGTCACTGTAAAGGAAGACGTGCTTGCCCAGGCGCAGGGCCTGCCGAGCCACCCCGGCGGCATACCGGCCTGGCACGGACACGAGCACCCACTGGGCCTCGGGCAGCATCTTGGCGGCCGTCTCCAGGCTGCGCGGCAGGTACTCCTGGTCGCCGGTTCGACCCCGGCGCGCCGCCACGAGCTCATCCACCCTGGCCACGGCCGCCAGCGCCGAAGCCTCATCCTCGCCGCGCACAACAATGATGAGGTCGTCGTTGCCGGCCGCGCCCGCTTCGGCCACGAGCAGGCCGCTCTGCGCCAGGAGTTCCTTGTTGGCATCGGTGCCCATGACGACCCCGGCGTCGAGCACGCCGGGCTGATCCGCCAGGGCACGCTGCAGTTGCATGAGGACGATCGAATCGTAGTAGGCGCCGGAACGGACTTCAGCCTTGAGCACTGCCATCAGGCCTCTCTTCTGCCAGACCCAGGATGCCGATTCGTCCCGCGGCAAGGAAGGCGGGGCGACCTTCCCGTCCGGCGTTCAGCGTTCCTTCCAGAGCAGGAAGCCTCGGGGGGTTGAGAGCCAATCCGGTGCAAGACGTGCCGCCGGCTGCGGCCGTGGCGTACAGCCCGGGCTCGGCCGGCCACACGCGGAGCGCCCGGCGCGGTGGTGCGGTTTCCCGGGTTGAGGGAGCGTTCGCTTCGCCAGTGCCGGGTACCGGGGGCTCTAGGCGCATGACTTGAAGCTCCGGCTGGGAGAGCTAGCCAGGGGATACCTGAGTATATTCATTCCACGGGGGCAAGGCAAGCGGAGATGCCGGCGCAGGGAATCCCGGGGTCCCGCGTTGACCAGGCTCAAGCCGACCGCCGGCACGCCGTGCCCATCTCAGCCTGATGCGGCGGCGCCAACGCTCGTGCTGTTCTCTCGGGATCTGCAGCCGTATTGTCCAGCCTCGCGTTGTCCGGCATACTTGGCGCGGGCGGTCTCGCCGGCCTGCGCTGGACCTGTGCCGGGTGGGCGCGGGCCAGGGTCGGCGTGATCCTGCCGGCGTCCCAGACACGCGCCGAGCTGCGTCGACATCGGAGGTGCCATGCCTGAGCAAGAGCGCTCGCTGTTGAGTGGGGTCGTGGTGGTCGACCTGACGCGTGTGCTGGCCGGCCCCTACTGCACCATGATGCTTGGAGACCTGGGGGCGGATGTCATCAAGATCGAGGAGCCGAAGAAGGGGGACGACACGCGCGAGTGGGGACCGCCTTTCGCCCCCGGCGGGGAGTCGGCCTACTACCTGGCGGCCAATCGCAACAAGCGCAGCCTGACGGTCAACCTGAAGGCGGAGGACGGGAAAGCGATCCTTCGGCGCCTGATCGCCCGCGCCGACGTTCTTGTGGAGAACTTCCGCACCGGCACGCTTGAGAGCTGGGGCTTCGACTACGCCACCCTCCAGTCGATACGCCCCGGGCTGATCGTGTGCTCCATCACGGGCTACGGTCAGACCGGTCCCTACCGCGAGCGGCCGGGCTACGATTTCATCGTCCAGGCCATGGGCGGATTCATGAGTCTGACCGGGCCCGAGGCGGGCGAGCCCTTCCGCGCCGGGATCGCCATCTCCGATCTCGGGGCAGGCATGTTCGCTTCCTCGGCCATCCTGGCCGCCCTCTTTGCCCGGGAGCGAACCGGGGAGGGACAGCGCATCGACATCTCGCTGCTGGACACCCAGGTGGCGCTGCTGTCCTACGTCGCCAGCAACTATCTGGTCTCGGGGCAGCTCCCGAAGCGCTATGGCAACGGTCACCCCAATCTCGTGCCGTACGAGTCGTTCCCGGCCAGCGACGGATACTTCGCCTTTGCGGCGGGCAACGACTCGCAGTGGCAGCGCTTCTGCGCCCAGGTCGGGAAGGCGGAATGGGCTGAGGACGTCCGCTTCGCCACCAACCGGGCTCGCGTCGCAAACCGTCAGGAGCTCATCGAGCGATTGAGGGAGCTGTTTCGGACGCGGCCGGTGCAGGCCTGGATGGACCTGTGTGAGGCGATCGGGATCCCTGCGGCGCCGATCAACAACCTGCAGGGGGTCTTCGATGATCCTCAGGTCACGGCGCGCGGGATGCGGGGCGAGGTCGACCATCCGACCGCCGGGAGGGTGCCGCTGGTCGGGTCGCCCCTGTGCATACCCACGTCCCCGGCGCGCGTGTTCCGCGCGCCCCCCACGCTGGGCCAGCACACGACGGAGGTACTGGTCGACGTGCTGGGGTGCACGCCGGAAGAGGTCAGAGCCTGGCGCGAGGCAGGCGTCGTGTAGAACGCCTCCCCCAGGAAGCACGGAAGGCCGAATTCGTCCGGCGCAGCGGTCAGCAAGACCGGCCGAAGGTGATGATGGGCTAGCGAACCGATCGCCCGAAGCGGTAGATCCCCTCCGCTTCGTAGGCATGCGCCATGCGCAGCAGGGTCGACTCCTCGAAGAAGCGGCCGACGAGCATCATGCCCACGGGCAGTCCCTGTGACCGGGCGCAGGGGATCGAAAGGGCCGGGTGGCCCGTCACATTGAACGGCGACGTGTTCGGGATCATCTCAAGGTTGCGGGGATAACGCTCCACCATCGGGCTTTCCGGGTTCGGGAGGGCCGTCGCCTTCATCGGAGTCGTGGGCAGCAGCAGGAGGTCGACGGAGGCCAGCGCCTCATCGTAGGCCTGCCGCAGGGCCAGCGCCAGGTTCTGGGCCCGGGCGTAGTAGCGGCCGTCGTAGCGCCGCTGCAGCGCCTCTCCCAGAAGGATCTGGAGCTTGACGGGCTCGGAGAGCAGGTGGGGCCTGTCGCGAAAGCCGCGGGCGTACGCCTCGTGCAGGCCGAGCGCGTAGTAGCCGCGCCAGTTCGTCCCCATCCCTCGTCCCCTGAACATGAGAGTGGTCCGGCCCTCCACATTGATGACGCGCCAGATGTGATGGGCCTGGCGGTGAAGGGCAACCGAGACGCGCGTGACCTGCGCGCCGAGGTTGGCCAGCCGAGAGGCGGCCTCGCGCACGGCGCGGTCGACATCGTCCTGCGAGGCGTTGGGCCAGCCAAAACCCTCCTCCAACACCCCCACGCGCACGCCCTTCAGGTTTCCGGTCAGGGCGCGGGAATACTCCTCCGGCCGGCAAGAGGGTTGGCGGGGGTCCAGATGGTCTTCCCCGGCGACGGCTTCCAGCAGGAGCGCCAGGTCGGTCGTGTTGGCCGCCATTAGGCCGGCATGGTCCTGGGTCAGCTCCGCCGATGAGATTCCGGTGTAAGGCACCAGGCCGTAGGTTGGCTTGAGGCCGTAGACCCCGCACCAAGACGATGGAATGCGGATCGAGCCACCCTGGTCTGTGCCCAGCGCCAGCTCGGCTTCGCCGTTGGCGACCAGCGCGGCCGGGCCGCTGGTGGACCCGCCGGCGGAGCGACACGGGTCGTGAGGATTGCGCACCGGGCCGGTATCGGAGGTGAAGCTGCTGCCGCCCGAGGACAGGTGCTCGCACACGCCCTTGCCGACGATTTCCGCTCCGGCGTCAAGCACGCGCCTCACGACGGTGGCATCCACATCCGGGATGTAGCCTTCGAGAACCCGGGAGCCGTTCATCATCGGAACGCCGGCGACACAGATATTGTCTTTGACCACCACGCGTTTGCCCCGCAGAGGCCCCTCGGCTCTTCCTTTGATGGAGCACTTCCAGTACCAGGCGTTGAGAGGATTCTCCTCCGGCCTCGGCGGCCTCACTTCTTCCCGCGCGTAGCGGACTGCGCGTGTGGGCTGGTCGGCTTGAGCCACCACCTCGAAGGAAGCGAGCGGACCACGCATCAGCTCCCGGTAGGCCTCCAGATCCGAGTCGCCCAGCGCCAGGCCGAGCTCATCGGACAGCGAGCGAAGCAGTTCGAGGGAGGGAAGCTCAGGGCTACCCAGGGCCATTGGACCCGCAGCCGAGCCTGCCTGAGGCATCTGGGGTAGGGATAGGGGATCCTTCGTCATGCTGACTCCACTCTGGCCCGCAGGTGAATGCCGAGCAGCCTTTGGATGCACAGGTCATCGCTGGAAGGAGGAACGAGATCCCTCGGAGTACACGCGACCGCGCAGCAGGCTGCCCTCGTGGTTTCGGCGCCGCGCGCGCTCGATGGTTCACCAGGCAAGCGGGGGCATGCCACGACCCGGGAACCCTCCCCGGCGCCGGCGCCCGATGGGTTTGCCGTTGGGTTCATGCCGGCGGATGCGAATCCTAGCATGGTCGGATGGAAGGGGTCAATTACAGGCAGGCCTCGGGTCACGATCCGGGCGGGACGAGGGCCAGGGAAGGGCAGCCTGCGCGTCCAGCACTTCAGGCGGCCGAAAGGATGAGGGCGGCCGACCGCGGGCGCGCCCCGGGTGCGAGTCGCCGAACGCCATCGCCCTCCAGGGGGACGGCGTATCGCCGTGCGCGATCCCAGTGGCCGTCGACCAGACGCGCATCACCGATGTGGGAGCCGGGCTGGCCGACAGGCGTCAGCGACGGTCGGCCGCGCGCGCCTGCCGCCCGTCGGTGAGGGCAAGCCTCGACCAGAAAGGAGGCTATCTTTCTGCCGGTGGTCCGGCGCGCGCTCGCCCAGCTCCTGGAGGTGCTCGCCCGGGCCAGCCTCGGTGGGAGGAACAGGCGGCCTGCGCCCGCCGGGATCGGCCTGCAGACTCCTGCCCAGGGAGGAAGAGTGCCGGAAGCGGACCCGCGCTATCCAGCAGGGCCACAGGCGACCCAAGCCCTCCCGCCCCGGCAATGCCGAGCCTGGCGCAGCGAACGGATCCGCGACTGTGGACCCGCCCTAGGCGCCCGACGAACAGGGGAGCCCTAGACGGCGCTCGTGAGCGTCTTGAGCGCCCGGGCCTTGACCACCTTGCGCGCCGGCTTGGCCTTGTAGGTCATCGGCTGCTTGGTGAAGGGATTGATGCCCTCGTGCGCCGGCGTGGCCGGCTTGACCACGACGGTGAGCTTGAGCAGACCAGGGAGAACGACCTCGCCCGGTCCCTTCTTGCCCAGCTCGCGCGTGACGACCTTGGTGATCGCCTCCAGCGCCGCGTTGGTCTCCTTCTTGCTCAGGCCGCTCTTCTCGGCGACGGCCGCCACAAACTGGGTCTTGCTCATCCGCTTGCCTGCCATGTTCGCTCCTCGATGCCAGCCGCTGGTGAGTGTCTGAGGGACCTGGCTGCCATACCGGTGCGGCGCATCGCCCTATTCTAGAGCATCGGGGCGCTTCCTGCACCCGGCCTCCGGTGGCGGAGGCGGCAGCCACCTGGGGGAACAACGCTGTTCGAGCGCGGGGCGGGGGAGTGTCCAGGGCGGCCCAGGCCGGGAACACGCCGAACCCGGGCGGGCCCGTTCATCACGACAACCTCTCGCCCGCCAACAGCCCATGCCCCAGGCGCGGCCTGGTGCACCTGAGGGATCGGCAGCGGTCAGCGAGGGCTAGTTCGCAGGATCCGCCAGCGGCCGGCTCGGTCTGGGCTGCAGCCTGAGTGCGCCGCGCAGACGCCAACCCGCACCTGCCAGAAGCAAAGCGATGCCGAGCGCCCTCATCGTGAGGCGCCAGGCATCGGCGTAGTTGACGCCGCCGATCGAGTGCGTCGGGGACATGACGAAGGGGATGACCAGCACCAGCAGTCCGCAGGCGGCCAGGGCGATAGCTGCCGCTTGCTGTCCGGTTTCCCTCTCGCCGGTGGGCTTCTCGAAATCCACGCTCTGCCGGATGCCTGGGGTGCGGAAGAGCAGGAAGACGACCAGGGTCACGAGTGTCGTGTAGACGACCATGTCCACCGGCATCGACCCGCCGCGCAAGGCGCGCGAAGCCACGATGTGCGTGATCCCGACCGCTGCACCGGCCACCAGGGCGATCAGCGTGTAGCGATAGGCGTTCTTCTTCCCCTGGATGAGCAGCACGACCGCCCGCACACCCATCACGCCAATGGCCACGGTGACGATCACGAACAGGGCGTACAGCCACTGAAAGGGCGCGATCCCGGCGAACTTGCCGCCGTAGCCGGTCGGGTCGAGCGTCACGCAGGTTGTCCCCGCGCCGCCCAGGATGGTGAAGGCGGCCGTCAGGCTCATCAGCAGGATGCCGATGATGCGCAGCGTCCTGGCCCACCCCTTGTCTCGAGACGCCATGGATCCCTCCCTGCTGGAAGATACGCGAGCGACGGAGGGCAGGGGCGAGCCCTGCCCCAGGACATCATGCCACGGCAAACCCGGCCACGAAGGCCAGGGTCATGAGCAGCAGCAGGCCGGGGAGGATCTTGAGAATGGCCTGGCGTGGAAGAAGAGGCCTGCCGGCCTTGAGCAGTGCCAGAAGCAGCCCGCCGAGGCCGATGAGCGCTCCGCCAAGCCCCACCAGTGCGAAGCCAGGAGTCGCCCGGCCCGTGAGGCTGAAGACGACCGGCAGCAGAAAGATCGTCAGCCCGGCAATGCCGTGCACCAGCGCCAGGACGATCACCGGCACCTTGCTGGGCAGCGGCCGCAGGCGGGTGGCCAGGACGGCCAGGAAGCCGACGATGACGTAGACAAGATACGGAGAGCGGATACCGGGGAGGTACTCCCAGACCAGGCCTAGCGACAGGCTGAGCGGTATGACGGTCGAGAGGACGACCACGACGGGGCTTTCCAGGACGTCGAGTCCCAGGATGAGGAGCAGCAGGCCAGCCACGAGCAGGACGCCGAAGGCGACGGTGTAGGCCACGATCGCCGTCGTCGCCATGCCCTCGATCCCGACGGCGATCTGATAGGCCGCCAGGAGGCCGGTGAGGAGGAGAAGAAGGCGGTTGAGCAGGGTCAGCTTCACGGCACTCCAACAGAGTCACACTGGAGTCCTTGCGAGGGCCCGTGCCTTCGCAGCGGTATCGCCTAGATGGACAGCACGAGCATGGCGCTGAGCATGTAGAGCGAGGCGTACTTGAACAGGCCGAAGTTGATCCGTTCGGACGGGCGGTAGACGCTGGCCACCGCCAGAAGCACCAGGCCGGCGGTCAGCACGGCCAGCAGGCGCAGGAAGCCCCATTCGACGCCGATCAGGATGCCGGCGCTGCCGATGGACAGGGCGGCGAGCAGGCTGGACAGAGCGATGGTCACCCGTGTCACCTCGAAGCCGTAGGTGGACGGGAAGGTCGGGATGCGCGCCGCCTGGTAGTCCTCGAGGTAGCGCATGGAGAAGGTCAGGATGTGGGTTGGGATCCAGAACAGGACGGCCAGGAAGAGCAGAACCCCGATGCCGTCGACATGGCCGAGCCCCAGGGCGCGCCCGGCCAGGATGGGCATGCCGCCGGAGATCCCGCCCCAGACGATGCTCCAGCACGTGCGGCGCTTGAGCCACAGCGTGTAGATCACCACGTCGAAGAACAGGCCGGCGAAGACGATCAGCCCGAAGAGCGGGCTCATCGCCGCCGCCAGGCCGACTCCCAGAATGGAGAGCAGCAACCCGAGACGCAGGGCTTCCCCGGGCGACACGCGGCCATCGGCCAGCGGGCGATGGTGGGTGCGATTCATGACCGAGTCGAGGTCGCGGTCATACCACATGTTCAGGATGGTCGAACCGGCGATGGCCAGGTACAGGCTGATGCTCAGGCCGGCAAAGTCATACCAGTGCGTCACCGGGCAGCGGGCGCTCATGTACCCGGCCAGGCCGGTGGCGAGCAGCAGGCCGGTCTGCAGGGACTTCGTCAGCGGCCAGTACAACCGCAGCTTGGCAAGGAAGGCTTCCACCATCGATTCCCCGTTGTAAGGATACTTCAGGCGCGCGGCTTGTTCCGGCGCGCCGGCCCGGGCTCCCCGCTGCCGGGTCATCGGCTCACACGTCCCTTGCGCAGCGAAAGCCGACGCCCGGGCTGACGTACGTCGGCGTGGCGTTGTTGCGCACCCACAGGCGCAGGTCCATCCCGTACGTGTCCTTCGAGCCGCCGCGCAGGTAGCGGTAGTGCTGTCCTTCGTAGACATCCCCGGTCCACTGCCAGACATTCCCGGCCATGTCGTACAGGCCGTAGGGACTGGCGGAGTTGAGCGTGGCGTAGCCGTCATAGGTTCGGCCGTTGTAGAAACCAACCGGGGTAGTACGTGATCCGAAGGAGCCCATGTCTTCGAACGGGTCCCGGCTGGCATACGAATTAGCGTTTTGGCGTGCGAGGTCATAGCCCCACGGGAAGGGGCGGTCATCGTCAGGCCCGCGGGCGGCCTTCTCCCACTCGAGTTCGGTCGGCAGCCGTCCGCCGTAGAACTCGCAGTACCCCCGGGCGCCGAACCAGGATACCAGCGTCATGGGGTGGTTCTCATAGCCGGGCCTGGCGGCCGCCGCCGTTCCATCGAAGGTGAAACGCGCCGCCGGGTCAGCCAGTGGGACAAAGATGTAGTCCGCGGCCGCGATCTCGACTTCGTGCTTGACGCCGTGGAACTTGTCGCCCGGGTAGAAGCCGACGATCTGCTCGCCGTCGATGCGCAGCGCACCATCCGCCAGGGCCTGGTTCAGGTAGGAGGTGTACTGGGAGACCGTCACATCGGTGACCATGATCTCGTAATCGTAGTCGAGGGAGACCGGGTCATTGTGCTGCCCGGACAGGAAGGCGCCCGCCGGGACGAGGGCCCAGGCCTGCGGGTCCACGCCGGTCTCGTAGGTGGGAATCGGGGCGTTCAGGTCGACAGGCCGGCAAGCCGACAGGATCACCCCGAGCGCCAGGAGCGGGAGGAGGCGTCTCATCAGCTCACCTCCGCGGACAGATCGTCCTGAGCCGATTCCTCGGTCCAGCGGCCTTGCTTCTTGAACAGGTCGGCCAGGCGCCAGATCAGGACCATCGCCAGGACGACGAGCAGCATTCCCAGGGCGAAATCCATCAGCAGCATAACCGTGTTGACCAGCGGCTGCTGGCCGGCCTCCGAAACGAACAGGCGCTTCATCTCGAAGACGGTGACCGAGGCAAAGGCGATGTCTGACAGGACGATGATCGCCCAGCCGTAGAGCGTGCGGAGCCTGCCCTTCAGGCCGATCATGTCGCCGTAGTACATCAGGATGATGGTGGCGACGATGGCGGAGAGCACGTGCCAGTGGCCGGTAAGCTCGATGCGCTCTTCGCGGGCCGGCCAGATGCGGAAGATCTCGTCCAGGCGGATGGCCATGAAGATGCCGACGCCGCTGACGGTGAAGTTCATGAAGACCATCTGCCACAACGGGCCGAACTTGAGAGGGTCCCGCACCAGAGCGGCAAGCTTCTGGAACAGCGTTGGCCGGACTATGCCGGCCACGCCCTGGCGGATGAGTTTGCCCCAGCCGAAGATGACCAGCATCAGGGCCCCCAGCATAGCTGGCGTCGCCCCGACGTAGATGATCATGTGGGCCACGGGCTCGAGCGGGGTGACGACGCCCCACACGCCGACGTTGAGGACGAGGGTGCCCAGGATGATGAGCGGCATGGCAATCTTGTGCAGGAGGCCCTTGAAGTCCAGCCAGCGGCCGATGATCAGCGTGATCATGACGGCGATGAGCGCCAGCATGATGTGCAGGTGGCCGATGATCGAGTACTCGAGGGTGGTCTTCTCGGGATAGCGGATGATGTTCTCGGCCAGGAAGGTCTCGAACCCGTTGCCGAAGAACGAGCCGGGGACGGCTCCGAAGAGGGCGGAGATCACGGTCGTCAGGGCGGTGGCGAAGAACGCCATGCGCTCCAGGTCGACGCCGCGCCGCGTGCGGGCGTAGGCCGGATCAGCCTGGCGGTGCGCCTGCCCCCAGGGCCACAGGGCGATCGTCAGCAGGACGCCGGCGAAGAAGACCAGGGTCAGGCCGGCGATGTACAGGCCGTGCAAGGCCCAGTTGTGCCCCCAGTAGGCGAAGCCCATGCCGAAGATCATCGCCATCAGGTAGCCGATGGTGATGAGCAGGCGCACGGCGGTCTTGTAGAACGCCTGCATCTTCACCAGGCCGGTGATCATGTAGGTCTCGATGGCGACCACGGCCATGGCGATGGAGTGGTACAGGATGATGATGCGCCCTTCGCGCTCGGCCTGCACCAGGTCCAGCCGCAGCGCCCGCACGACGAGGTCGCGCACGCCGAGCTCGGCCATCGGCCCAGAGATCATGCCGAAGATGGCGGTCTCCAGGCCGATCATGGCGATGGCGACCAGGATCAGGCCCTTGGTGGATCCGAACAGATACTTGAGGCGATCCCGGGCGAAGCTCATGGTCGACTCCTGGCGTGCAGAATCCGATCCTCGGGCGCGGACGGCTCCGGTTGTGCCAGGCCGTCCTGCGCTCTCGGTTCGCCCCCCCCCCCCCCC
>DYJB01000074.1:10821-12630 GCA_020723365.1 Candidatus Aquidulcis sp.
AGCGCATCCGCTGGGGGAGGGTGCGGCAGCGGGCTCAGGCCTGGGCGGGAGCGTCGGCCAACTTCCCCCAGAACCCCGGCCACAAGAATAGCGCCAGCAGGATCAGGCAGGAAATGGGCGCCAGGGCGAACAAGGAGAAGCGGCCCAGCTGCTGGGCGGTCACGAAGGCCAGCGGAATACCGACGACCAACTCGGTCACGCCGGCCGCCAGCCCGACCACCCGCATCCACTCCTTCGGTTTCATGATGATCCCGACGGTGACCACGGCCCAGCCGAGCATCGCCACCCAATGCAGACGCTGAACCAGGACGAAGATGTCTGCCCCGTGGGTGATGATGCGGCTGGTGCTGGAGACGCCGTTCATCCAGCAGAAGATGTAGGCCACGCCGGTCAGCAGGGCCAGCAGGGTCTGGCGCCAGGAGACCTTGCCGACGGCTCGCAGCAGCAGGAAGTACAGGACCACATACGGCCAGAAGAGCGTGAAGTAGACCGGCGGCAGGCTGGCCGCCATGTAGGGGACGTTGATGAACCAGCTCGCCAGCAGGGCCAGGACGATCGCCACCACCGAGAGGAAGAAGGCCCAGTTCTTGCGGGTGAAGAACCCGTAGGCGCTGACGGCGAAGAGCACGCCGCCCAGCAGGCCCACGTCGGCCAACAGCGGGTGGATGTACTTGAGCAGGATCTCGCACCCCGGCTCGGCGGACTCAGCGCCCATTCCGATCCGGTACCACTGGAAGAAGAGGACGGTGTGCCCGATGATCCCCATCAGGGCGGCGACCGTTGCCAGAAGGCCTCCCCACAGATCCTTGCGGTTCATGCTCATCTCCTTTGCGTTTATCTTCAGGGCGCGGCAAGTTCGCCGGTATGACACGAGCAGCCGTTGTAGTAGGGTGCATCACCGTGATAGGCCACATACACGACCGTGTCGGGTGCGATCTCCAGATCGCAATCCTCGAGAAACGTGGGCACTTCCTCCCAGGGCAGGACCTGGACGTCACAGGTGACATACACCGTCCCGCTCCAGGCGCCGTCGCACAGCGGTCCGTGCACGACTTGATCGACCGTGACGGTGCGGCCCGCGATCTCCACCCGAGTCGGGGCCAGCGACGGCTCCGCCTGGGATTCGGTAGCGTTGGGTGCCGGCAAGACCTTGGGTGGGCAGGCCGGGGAGGACCCGCCGCAGCCCGAGAGCAGCGGGAGAGCAAGGCCGAGCAGCAGGACGTGGTGGGCGCGCATGGCTACAGCCCCCGTGCACCGAAGGGGCGATCGGGAGGGCTGGCGGCGCCGACCGAGCCGCAGGCTCGGGATCCAGGGGTGCGGCGCGTGTCCGGACTCATGGGCTCTTCCTTCTCGCCGCCAGGAGCAGGATCAGGATGACCGCCCAGGCGACCAGGCGGATGGTCATCGCCCGGAGACTGTCGACGGCCACGACCTGTCGGTAGGCCGTCAGCAGGACCAGCATCACGACGGCATGCAGCCCGAAGATCACCGTCGCGGCTGGCCATGCGAGCCGACCGGCCTTCCAGATGACAACCGAGGCGAACAGAGCGGACACAACCCCTAGCGTGAAGTTGTAGATCGGGAGCCAGTCGATGACGTAGTAGTCCGGGACCTGTCCCAGGAGGACCTGTCCACCGGCGAAGACCGCCATGGCGCCAATGACGAACGCCAGGCCGGCGGCGAGCCTGTGGAGCGTGATCCTGGTACGCATCCCTCAGCCTCCAGTTTGCGGCGGGCGGCCGGGCGCAGTCGCGGCGACTGGCGTTTTCCTGCGCTGCGCCCTGACGAGGTAGGGCAGCAGGAAGAGGT
>DYJB01000075.1:0-2319 GCA_020723365.1 Candidatus Aquidulcis sp.
GACGCGCGAGTTATCGTTGTGGCAGGCCTGGCAGTCCTTGACCGCCGAGCCGGCGCCGGCGACGTTGTGGTTGATGCTGTAGGGCTGGACCTCCGCTTCGATGCGCGGGTTGGCCAGCCCCAGGGCGGAGAGCCGCCCGGCGAGGACGGCCTGCTTCTGCGGCGTGTCCAGCAGCAGCTCGGCCTGGGTCAGGCCTCCGTCGGCGTCACTATCGAGCGCGGCCAGCACCTCGGCGGCGTAGCGCTTGCCCTCGAAGTAGGCGGCGCGCAGATCCTCCAGCGCCACGGGGCGCGGGCCGCTGACGTCGTCATACACCCAGTACCAGGCGCTTACCAGGTTGTAGGGCGCCAGGAGCGACTGGCCGTCGATGTTCTGGCGCGAGAGCAGCACGGGCGTGAATCCGGTCACCAGGTCGTTGACCGATGCGCCCTGCCCCTCGACCCCGCGGCAGCCCGTCACCGGCTGGCCGTCGGCGGTCAGGACGGTCCAATCGACCGCTTCGATGGCCGGGGCGTAGAGCGCCGGGACGTGGCACGACTCGCACGCCAGCTCCTGCATGTGGCGCTCGGCGAAAGGCAGCCAGTCGTGGATCTGGCCGGCATCGTGGCAGCTCTCGCAGCGGCGCATGCTGCCCTTGAGCTCGGGGGCCAGGTTGGTCTGGGCGCTCTGGCCGCGCGCCAGGTTGTGATCCGGGCGCTGCAGGTACTCCCCGATCTCCAGCCGGCGCGGGTCGAACTCGAGATGCGCCGGCGCCTCGTCCGACTGATAGTAGGCCGGGTTGTTGAGCGCGTAGTGGCAGTCGGTGCAGCTCAGGCCGCGTTCGGCATGGACGTCCCAGCTGCGGGCCAGATCGGCCTTGCCGGCCAGGTTGACGCCGGAGGCCGAAATCCTGTCGGCCGAGATCACCTGGCCGGTTGTGGCCGTCTGCCAGTTGTCGAGTGAGCAGCCGGCCAGGGCCAGGGGTTCATCCGAGGTGTGGACCAGGCCGTGGCACTGGGCGCAGTTGGCGTTGGTGGGATCCTGGATGGGCACCTGCGCCAATTCGCCTTCCGCATTGAAGGCCTCGGGATTCCAACGGATGCCCGACCCGGACGCCTCGACGATGCCGGTGCCGATCAGCGTGGCGGTCGCCGCGCCGCGGAAGTCGCCGTCGCGGATCGAAGCGATACGGGCGGCGTTGTTGGGTTCCGGCAGGTGACACAGGAAGCAGTCCATCTCGAGGTCGCCCGACCTGGCCCAATCCCAGGCCTCGGGCGTGATGACCCCGGCGGGCTGGTCGACGCCCGGTCCGCCTCCAACGAAGCGTTCGGCATTGGCGAGGATCCAACCGGCCGTGCCGAGATCGGGCCGGGATTCGTCCGTGCGCGAAAGTCGGTCATAGGTGAGCGGATTCCATTCGCCGAACGGCCCGTTGGAGAGGTCCCAGGCACGGGCGAGGCCGTCGGCCCCGAGTGCTTGCGCGCCCAGATCGGCGTGGAAGGCGTGGGAGGCAATGTACTCCGTGTCGTGACACTGGCCGCAGGTCTCCATCGTCGAGACGGGCGCACCGGAGTCGAGCACGTTGACCCCGGCTTCATCCAGCAAGGCGAAGTGGGGATGGATGGGCGACGGTTCGACGGCGGGGCCGCGGCGCGCGGCGGCGAAAGCCGCCCCGGCGACAGCCAGCAGAACGATGGCCAGGGTCATGCCGGAGAGTGCGTAAATCCTGGGCCTCATTGATCGAACCTCCCGCCCCATTCCACGGGATCGCCTGGATAGCCCAGCGCTTCCCAATCCAGGCGGCCGTCTTCGGCATGGCAGTCGGTGCACTGCAAGGCGCTCTCTTTCGGCTGGACCATGTGAGTCGTCGGCCAGTACATCCAGGTTTCGGCGAAGCCGTAGCTGCCGGAGTACTTCACGCCGGTGATGGGCTCGGCCAGCCGGAAGGCCAGGTCCCAATCGAAGTTGGTCCAGTACCCGTTCTCGCCCGCCGTGATGGGCTGAAGCAGGTAGTCGTTGATCGTGTCATAGGGCTGGTTGGCGATATGGACCTTGAAGGGGAAGATGCGCGCCGTGGGGTCGTCGATGCTTCCGGCCGGCCGGTTGATGAAGGTCGGCCTGGTCGGGTCGACCGGATCCCCCAGCAAGTAGCGGTACGACAGGTTGCCGTTGAACCAGGTGTAGGTCGGCTTGAAGTCCGTCTGGTAGACGAACGATCCCTTGATCTTCAGGTAGGTGTAGTGGTCCTCGGGCAGGTCCTGCCCGGCGGTCGACCAGTCCCAGTAGGTCTTGGTGGGGTCCTTGACGGCCATCGATGGGATGTGGCAGGTCCGGCAGGCG
>DYJB01000075.1:2329-12511 GCA_020723365.1 Candidatus Aquidulcis sp.
CTCAGACGCAGGGCTTCCTCGGCCGCTTTGCGCTCGTCGTCGTGGAGCTGCTCGTCGTGGCACTGCGTGCAGGTGACTTGCTCGGCCGGATCGATCGTCACGTTGTCGGGCACCAGCCGGCCCAGGATCTGATGGTCCTGGGTCGTGTGGCAGGCGGTGCACTGCAAGTCGAGCTGGCCCATGTGGACGTCGAGGGACTCCGACGGGAAGATCAGGCTCTGGTCGGGGTCGCGGTGCTTGACGCCGTTGCCCCCGCCGCCGTCGAAATGGCAGTAGCCGCAGTTCTCGCGCTGCGGGGCGCGGACGGAGCGGGCGGCGGCCAGCAGGTCGACGCCTTCCGCCGGGTTGCCATACTCGCCCTTGCCGTAAGTGCTGAGATCGGCATGGCAGATCAGGCAGTCGACGTTCTCCTGGACCGAGAAGTCATAGGAAGCCCCCTCCTCCCAGCCGTAGCCGGCATGGCAGGACATGCACTGCTTCTGATTGCCCTGAGCCCCGATGCAGAAGTTGTTGATCTGGTTGGCCTTGCCGATCGTCACCGGCTCGTCACGCCAGGCGACCTCGAAGGGCTCTGACTCCCAGGTCCAGTGCGTGGTGGCCATCAACTGTGAGGCGGCCTCGGGATGGCAGGTGAGGCAGGTGCGGGTGACCTGCTGTGGAGTATCGAGAGGACCTTGCACGATATCGGCGTGCGACACGTGAATAGGCGTCGGCTCCAGGGCCGCCTGCGGGTTGTCCCGCACCGGCGGCGCCTGCGGCCAGAAGATCGCCACGGGTACGGCGATCACTCCCAGCGTGATCAGCAGCCCGATCAACCAGACAGGGACGCGCTTCTTCATGACGGCTCCAGAGGTGAGGTGGCTACTCGGCGACGAGCTGGGCTCGCCGGGCAAGGCTGTCGCGCAGGACCAGGCGCAGCGTGTCCAGGGCTTCGATGATGCGCAGATCGAGCAGGGTGTATTCGATGCTCTGCGCCTGGCGGGTGGCCCGCACCAGCCCCCGCTCGCGCAGGACCTTGAGGTGGCGGGACGTGGCCGGCTGTGAGAGACTGAGAGCGGTCGAGAGTTCGTTGACCGTGTGCGCCTTTTCGGAGAGAGCATAAAGAAGCAGGATGCGGGAGGGATCGGCCAGGGCGGAGCAGATGTCGGCGTGCAATTGGGTGATCTCCTGGCTCAGCTGACTGGCGTCCATTGGCACCTCAAGTTGCAATATGCGTTCATGCGAATAATCACGGCACGTGATAGACTACCTTCTGCCGTGTCCCACAGACAGTGACAGATGTCACTTTCAGTTGTTCTTCGTCCCACAGACTGCCGCAGAGTGCAAAGCACGCGGCGGGCAGGAGAACGCACTTATGGAAAGCACATCTTCGAAGGGATCCCGGTCAGGTGTCCCTGGGGACTTGGCGGAATCGCTACGCGGCCTGCGGGAGGAGCGCCGCATCTCGCTCCGTGAGCTTGCGCGCCGATCGGGGATTTCGGTCAACGCCCTCAGCCAGATTGAGCGGGGGCTGTCGTCCCCATCGGTCAGCACACTCTACCGGCTGGTCGATGCTCTCGGCGTTCCGATTACCGCCGTCTTCGGCGCCGAGCCGCGCCGGGAACAGATCGTCTACCGCAGAGCCGAGGACCGCTCGCGCCTGCCCCTTCCCGCCGGGCGCTGGGAGGGCCTCGGTGGCGAGGACTTTGCCGGGCGCGTGCAGCCTTTCGTGCTCACGCTCGACCCGGGCGGTGACAGCGGCGCGGATGCGATGCTGCACACCGGGCATGAGTTCGTCCTGTGCCTCGCCGGGCAGCTCGAGTACCAGATCGAGGGCCGGGCGTACTCCCTGCGCGCTGGCGACAGCCTGCTGTTCGCCGCCCGCCTGCGCCACACCTGGCGCAATTCGGGCACGGAACAAGCGCAGGCCCTGATCCTACTTGCGGGCTTCGAGGAACACGACCGGCCTGAGGGCGCTCACCTGGTACAAGCCGGGGCCTGAGGCGTTGACTGCGCAGCCTCTCACGCCCGCGCGTGCCCGGCGCGGCCGGGTGCCCATCCGGGCTTTGCCGCCCGTACCGTGACTCGCGTGCGGGATACCGCATGGACGCCTGGTCCAGCCGCGCAGGGCACCACGCGCCAGGAGGCGGCGCGCACGCAGGCGAAACCACTTCGCACTGGCGTCGAGGCCCAGCCCGGCCCGGGTGATCGGCGCTCAATGGCGGCTTTCCCCAGCGGTATACTCCGCCCCATGCATTCCGCCGGCCAACTGGCTCCGTGTTTCCTCCGCCTGCCCCTACCCTTCCTCACCGTGCAGCGCGCCACGGCGGAGACTCGGTGAACGAGACCGCCCCGCGCCTGGCCTGGACGCGCTCGAGTGCCTGGTTGATGAGCGCCTTCCTGGCCGTCATCGGCCTGATCCTGGTCGTCTGGTGGCCGCTGGCCGTCGACTACGTCTCGACCTTCGACCCGCGCTATCCCATCTGGGTTCAGATCGACTGGCTGCTGATCGGCGTCTTCGCCGTCATGTCGCTCCTGATCATGGCCGGGGCTGACGTGCGCACGGACTGGGTCATCCTGCTGGTTGGGCTGGGCGGCGGGCTGGTGATCGAGACCTGGGGTACCCAGACACAGCTGTGGACGTACTACACCCTGGAACGGCCACCGCTCTGGATCATCCCCGCGTGGCCGATCGCCAGCCTGTCGATCGACCGGCTGTACCGGTTCCTGAACCGGGCGACGCGATCGTGGGATTCAAGCACCTTCGGCCTGTTGTACTGGACCGTCCTTCCCGGCTTCCTGTTAATCATGCTGGCCTTTGTGGCGCCGACGTTCGACAAGTCGCTTACGTGGGGCGCGCTGGCGCTGTGCGTCCTGATCACGCTGACGCCGCGCAACGCCCGCGCCGTCGTCCTGACCTTCGTCGCCGGCGCCGGGCTGGGGTACTTCCTCGAGCGCTGGGGAACGACGCGCGCTTGCTGGACCTACTACACCGGGGCCACGCCGCCGCTCTTTGCCGTCCTTGCCCACGGCATGGCGGCGGTCGCCTTCTGGCGCACGGCCGAACTGGTGCGTTCGATTCTGCCCACAACTTTCGCACGGGGCGCGCTTCCCGCGCCGGCCTCATCGCCAGAGGGAGCCGCCACCGAGGCCGGGTCCGCCTCCGAACCGTACGTGACGCCGCCGCTCTCGGCCTGAGCCGCAGTACCCAGGAGACGAGACGAATGTTCCGCAGGTTGTTTCTCGTCCTGCTCCTCCCGATCGCAGCCTCGGCATGCACCGCTACGCCCGCCCCCCAGCCGGATCCATTGGCGGTCCCGGACCAGGCCACGCAGGCGCAGGCAACACCGGAACTCGCCGTCCCGGATAGCTGGACGGCCTTCCGGGATGACGCCCATGGTTTCGCTCTGGCGTATCCCCCTACCGCCGCCCAGCCGACGACGACCAGCGAAGCCGCCTTCTACCTCACGCTGCCCGCCGATCCGTCGACGAACGTCGTCGAGGAGACCATCGCCGTGCGTATCGTGCCGGCAGGTCAGCCGTGCGCCAGCCCGCTCGGCTCGGGATTCGCACCGGAAGAACTGTCGCCAGTCACCGTCGAGCTCGGCGGACTCTCCTGGCTGCGCCAGACGCGCTCGGGAGCGGCCGCCGGCACGGCCAGCACCTGGGCGGCTTACTCGACGAGCCGCGGCGATCGCTGTGTCAGCCTGGACTACACCCTGCGCACCTACGACCCGGCCAATCTCGACCCGACGCGTTTCCCGACGCCGCCGGCAACCGTCGATCCTCGCAGCCGGTCCCAGGATTTCGAGGCAATCGTCGCGACCTTCACATGGCTCCGCTGACCCTGCGCAGGAGATTCAGCGAGTAGAAGGCTCAGACGTCACGCCGCATCCCGGCGGCCGGCGCGGCTGCCCGAGGCGGGCCAAAGGCTGAGGGAAAGGAGGGTGGCGCGGGTCAGCACAGCCGTAAGTGAAGCAGGCTTCCCTGGCAGGGATCAGCGGTCAGCGATTAGCGTTCAGCCTCGCGGCGAGTTGGATGAGACGTTCGCTAGTGGCCTGGTTCTTGGCAGAAGGCTGAGAGCTGATGGCTGATTGCTGATCGCCGCCTTGCCCCCACCCCGCGCCGCGCCTAGAATCGGGTCCTTCGCCGACCTTGCCCAGAGGAGGCTGCCGATGCGACCGGTGTTTGCCCTTGGCGGGGGTGTGTCCAAGTTCGCCAAGGCGCGCCCGGACAAGACTTTCCAGGCCATCATCAAAGAGGCCTACGACTACGCCCTCACCGACCTGGGGCTCGACTTCCCGACCTTCACACCGCTGGTGGACGGATCGGTGGCGTCCTACTTCTCCGATCACTTTACGCGCCAGCTGATGGCCGGCATCATGGCGCAGGACTACCTGGGGCTGTGTCCCAAGCCCGGCCACCGCGTCGAGGGCGGCGGCGCCACCGGCGGGCTGTGCCTGCAGGAGGCGTGGAAGTCGATCGCCTCGGGGCACATGGACGTATGCGTCGCCTACGGTTTCGAGACCATGTCGCACGTCGAAACCTGGAAGGGCAACGAGTTCATCGCCCTGGCCTCCGACGTCTCGTGGGACTACCCCGTCGGCGGCTTCTACTCGGGCTACTACGCCATGATGGTCACGCGCCACATGAAGGAGTTTGGCACGACCGTCGAACAGATGGCGTCCGTGTCGGTCAAGAATCACCTCAACGCCTACCACAACCCGTACGCCCAGAAGCGCAACCGCTACACTATCGCCGACGTACGCGCCGCCCCGATGGTCGCCTGGCCGCTGACGCGCCTGGATATCTGCGTCATGTCGGACGGCGCGGCGGCCGTGATCCTGGCTTCGGAAGAGGGGCTCAAGCGGCTGGAAGCGGCGGGGGCGAAGGTGACCCGGCCGCTGGTGCGCGTGTCGGGCATCGGGCGCGGCACCGACGCCATGCGCATGTCCGATCGCCCGCACGTCGACTACGACACCTTCCTGCGGGACTACGCCACCGAAATGGAGAGATCTTCGGACGACACCCGCGCGTACTACAAGAAGCTGTGGGACCACGGCACGCGCTACCCGGGCATCCACTCCTTCCGCGCCGGGCGCACGGCCGGCAACATGGCCTACAGGCATGCCGGCATCCACGACCCGCTCAAGGAGCTCGACTTCATCGAGCTGCACGACGCCTACACCTCGTCCGAGATCCAAACCTACGAGGACCTCGGGCTGTGCCGCTACGGCGAAGGCGGACCCTTCGCCGTCTCCGGCAAGGCGTTCATGCCGGGCATCGACTACGGGCTTAAGCTGCCCGAGAAGCCGGTCTGCCCCGTGAACCCTTCGGGCGGGCTGATCGCCTGCGGGCATCCGGTGGGCGCCACGGGGTTGATGCAGGGCGTCTTCGCACTGTGGCAGCTGCAGGGCACCATCGGCAGGCACTTCGGCGACCCCAAGCTCCAGGTGCGGGACGCCCGTCGCGGCGCCATCCACTCGCACGCCGGCACCGGGACGTACGTGACCGTGTCGATCCTCGAGCGCGAAGGATAAGAGGGCGGCACGACGAGTCGCGTGCGAACGCACGTGACACGTCGTTCAGCCCCTGCGGAGGCCATCATGACCAAGCTAGCCGATCAACGCGACGAAACGCTCGGTGGCTACATCGTCCACGGCGTGCCCTTCCCGGTGGAGACCGACCCCGACGCCCTGGCGATCCTCAAGCGCCTGGCGCCGATCCAGATCGAGTACCCGTACCAGATTACCTACCTGCATTCCTACGGACAGGACTCGCCCTGGTTCGCCGGCGCGGCCAACAGGCACCTCTTGGCGACACAGGATGAAGGCAGCGGCTACACCTACGGGACGCCGCGCGGTCACGACATGTACTCCGGCCGCGAGACGCGCTGGATCGACATCACCGATCGGCCGGCGAAGGTGCACGCCTTCACCGTCTGCCACTTCGGGTCGGAGGAGTTCCTGCCCGAGACGCCCTACGTGCTCGCGCTGATCGAGTTCGAGGGCGTCAACACGCTGTTCCTGACGCGGTTGATGGGCATCGACCCGCAAGCCGCGGCGCTCGACTGGATCGGGATGCCGGTCCGCCCGCGCTTCCTCAGGAACTCGAAGCTCAAGCCCACCGACGTTTACTTCGTCCCGGAGGCGGCGTGAGGCTGGTATCCTTGAGCGCATGACCCTCCGGCCTCTCTCCTCCGACGACCCGAACTTGCGTCAGGCGGCGCTGCGTATGCGCCGCACGCTCTGGATCTGGGCGGCGCTGGCTGCCGGCATGGGGCTCCTGAGTGCGGCGCCGGCGGGTGGCGGCACGCTTGTCCCGGCTGTCGGATGGTTCGCAGCCGCAGCCCTGATGGCGCTCCTGCAGCAGCCGGGGCTCCTGGCGCTGAACGCCGCGCTCTGGGCGCTCTCGCTCCTGGCCTGGATCCCGGGGGTCGGCGCCGCGCTGGGGACCGACGCCTTGACGGTGCTGCTCCAGCCGGGCACTTTCGAATCGCTCGGCCTGGCTGTCGTGCGCCTGCTGCTGGCAGCCACGGCCTGGAACCAATTCCTCTTCTACCGCATGTTGTACGGCACCGGCCGGGCGGCAGGTCTGGACGCCAATCTGCCGCCCATTCCGGAAGTCGTCCGCAACCTCAGCGACCGGCTGGCCAAGGCGGCTCTGGCGCTGGGCGCCGCCGCGCTGGCCGTGGCTTCGGTCTCCTGGACCGTGACGATTCCGCTGCGGCCCACCGGCGTCCAGGCTGGCGTCGTTCTGGCGTCGTTCGCTTTGGGGCTGGGATTGGGCGCCGCCTTCTCGCCTACCCGGCGCCGCGGGGGAGCGCTCCTCGGCGTCGGCCTGGCAGGGATCGCCATCGTCGTGGCTCTGGCGGCCGGGACGACCCTCCCCAGCTGACCTCCCGGTGAATGATCGTATGCCCCCGGCCGCCTCCCCCCACAGCCGCGCCCCGGCCCCCATCATCTATCGCGCCCGCACCACCGAGATCCACTTGCTACTCGTCCTTGGGATTCTCGGCACCGGGCTGGGACTGGCGGCTGTCGGATTCGGGGTGTGAGCGTGGCTCTTTGCCACGACCACCTACGGCCCGGCGGCGGTAGGCCGCTGGGCCTGGCCCTGGTTCACGGCCGCGCCCCCTCTCTCGATCCTGGGGCTGGCGGGCCTGGCGCGGGCCTGGTGGCTGCGCCGGCTGCGCGTGGAAGTGAGCGAAGCGGGGTTGCAGGCCTACCGCGGCCGAAGCGCCGTCAGCCTGCCGTGGACGGCGATATGCGAGGTGCGCACCCGAGCGGCGCCGCACGGCGGCACGTTCGCAAGGCTGGAGATCCGCTGGGACCCGCGCCGCCGGCTGAGCTTCGACCGCACGCTACCCGATCTCGACGGCCTGGTCGACCAGGTGAAGCGGCAGGCGCTCCCCATCCTGCTGGAGGACAATCGCCAGCGGTTCAACCGGGG
Source organism: Candidatus Aquidulcis sp. (assembly GCA_020723365.1). Lineage (GTDB taxonomy): Bacteria > Chloroflexota > Anaerolineae > Anaerolineales > E44-bin32 > DYJB01. Next base: position 9,761 of record DYJB01000075.1, read on the forward strand.
CGAGACGCTCACCCTGGGCGAGCTCATGCTCGACGCCCGGGGACTGCAGGCAGGTAAGAAGCGCATACAATGGGACGCGCTGCAGGCCGTGGAGGTGCGCGCCGGTCAATTGCTGATCACGGCGCGCGAACCAGCCGGGACGCGCATACGGATCGCCGCCGACCGCATGCCCAATCTCGACGTGGCCGTGCAGCTCGTACGCCTACTGGGACAGGTGCCATGAAGCCGACGCTGACGCGCTCCTTCTCGATGACTCTCCTGGCCGGCCTGCTGGCCGCATGCAGCCTGCCTTCCCCCGCGGGCGGCGCCGGCGGTCCGACGCCCATCCCGGGCGGCGCCGCCGCCCCGCTGCCGGCTGCCGAGGTCGTCATCACGGTCACGCCGCCGGCGGGCACGGCGGACGACGCCGGGCTGCAGCTGCTCCTGCTGGATGATGTCACCGGGCTGCCGTACGCTGCCCACCCAGTGCCCATGACGCGCCAGAGCGATGGGCGCTGGCAGGCGCGGCTGACGCCGCCGGTGGGCAGCCTGCTGCGCTACCGCTACCTGCGGCAGTCGCCGAGCGCCTCGGACGAGTTCGACGGACTGGGGCGCCCGGTGCGCCTGCGCCTGCTGCATGTCACCGGCCCGGCCTACCAGGACGACCTGATCGCCGCCTGGTTGGACGCGCCCTACCTTGGCTCCAGCGGTCGGATCATCGGGCGCGCCGTGGATGCCGCCAGCGGTCAACCGCTTGTCGAGGTCCTGGTGAGCGCCTCGGGCGTGACCGCCTTCACCGATGGCGAAGGCGCCTTTCGGCTGGATGGACTGATCCCCGGCCTGCACACCCTGGTGGCCATGACGACGGACGGCGCCTACCGTCCGCTGCAGCGCCAGGCGATCGTCGCCGGCGAGAGCGCCACACCGGCGGAGCTGGCCATGGATGCAGCACCGCTGGTCGACATCGCCTTCGAGGTCACGCTGCCGGAGGATACGCCGCCCCTGGCCCCCGTGCGTGTCGCCGGCAATGTAGCCTCCCTCGGCGCCGCCTTCGCTGACCTGGCCGGCGGCGTCAGTGCCAGCGCGGGGCGCATGCCCACGATGGTGCGCGTCGACGCCACGCATGCGCTGCTGCTCACACAGCTGCATGCCGGCACGGACTTGCGCTACAAGTACTCGCTCGGCGACGGCCTGTGGAACGCCGAGCGCGACGCCAATGGCGCCTTCGTCACGCGCCAGTTGATCGTCCCCGAGCAGGGCCCGATCCTCCAGGACAGTGTGACCTCCTGGCGCTCGCCGGCCTATGCCGGCCTGACCTTCCGGGCCAGCGTCCCGGCCAACACGCCGCCCTCGGATTCGCTCAGCATCCAGTTCAGCCCGTTCGCCTGGTTCGAGCCCCTGCCGATGTGGAAGGATGCCGATGGCACATGGACCTTCGTGCTCAACGGCCCGCTCGACTTCGGAGGCACCCTCGCCTACCGCTACTGTCGCAACCTGCAGTGCGGGTCGGCCGATGACATCGACACCGCCGGCAGTGCCACGTCCGGGCGGAGCGTCACGCCGTCGGGCGAGCCGCAGACGATCACCGACACGGTGCGCGCGTGGCAATGGCTGCCGGCCGAGACCCTCCCGCCGACTGACGTCGTCGCGCCGGCGCTCTCTCCCCGCCCAGGATTCGCCGTCGGATACGAGCTGCTGCCCGCCTACCGTCCGTCGTGGTCCGGCTTCATGCCAGCGGCGCTGGCCGAGATGGCGGCCCGTGGATCCAACGCCGTCATCTTCACCCCGACGTGGACGCTGCAGGTGAACCGGCCGCTGCCGATCCTGGGGCTCGACCCGGCGCGAGCGGCGTTGCGCGGAGACCTGTTGGCCTGGTCGTCGGAGGCCGGCCGGCTCGGCTTGCAGGTCGGACTGCAGCCGGCGCTGACGCCCGCGTACGGGACCGTGGCGGAATGGTGGAGCGGCGCGCCGCGCGATGCCGCCTGGTGGGCCGTCTGGTATGAGTCGTATCGCTCGTTCATCCTCACCCAGGCGCGCCTGGCGGCCGAAGCCGGCGCCTCGTCGCTGATCCTGGGTGGTGCGGAGATCGTCCCGGCGCTGCCCGACGGGCGCCTGGCGGATGGCTCGCCATCGGGTGCCCCGGCGGACGCCGACGCACGCTGGCGGGCGTTGATCGGCGAGGTGCGCGGCGTGTTCGCCGGCCGCATCGGCTTCCGCCTCGATCTCGGCGAAGACCTCCAGCCGCCGCCGTCGTTCATCGAAGCCGTCGATGACGTCCACCTCGCGTGGGCCGCGCCGCTGACGCCGGGCGGGCCGGCAGACGTGCAGAGCATGCAGGCGACGGCGGCGGGTCTGATCGACGGCACGATCCTGGCCTCTCCAATTCTGGCCAGCAAGCCCATCGTGCTGCACGTGACCTACGCTTCGGTCGAGGGCGGGGCACGCGCCTGCCCGCCCGCCCCGGACGGTGCCTGCCGGGGCCTGGCGGAATTCGACCTGGGTGCGGTTGTCGATCCGGACCTGCCCGTGGACTTCGAGGCCCAGGCCCAGGCCTACAACGCGCTGCTGCTCGAGGCCGGCGGCCGGCAGGCCATCAGCGGCTTCTACGCCGCCCGCACCTACCCGGTGGCAAGCCTGCTCGACAAGTCCGCCTCGACCCACGGCAAGCCGGCGCAGGAGATTCTGACCTTCTGGTATCTGCGGCTCACAGGCCGCTGAACGCAGCCGGCGGAGGACTGAGACAGCGAGCGGCGGGGCCCCGCCGCTCGCTGT
>DYJB01000301.1 GCA_020723365.1 Candidatus Aquidulcis sp.
TTGTAGATCGGCGCCTCGTCCGGCAGCGCCCGGGGTCCGTAGAGGCGGGCGATCACCTGACGCGCTTCTTCCTGCGAATGGACCGACACCTGAGGCGAATCGGTACGCATGTAGGTGATCAGGCCCACCGGTTCGTGCTCGTCCACGTCCACGCCTTCATACAGCTGCTGCGCCACGGCCATCGCCTTGCGGGCCGTGAAGTTGATGCGGCGGGAAGCCTCCTGCTGGAGCGTGCTGGTGGTGAACGGCGGCAAGGGGCGGCGCGTGCGGGAGCCGCGCTTGACCGAGGAGACCACCAGCGCCGCGCTCTTCAGAGATTCGAGCAAGGGTGCCACGGCAGCCTGCGATGGAAGCACAGGCGCCTCGCCGTCGATGCGCGTCAGGCGCGCGCGGAAGGCCGGCGGATGGAGGTCCGAAAGCAGGTCGGCGTCGACCGTCCAGTACTCCACCGGCTCGAACTTCTGAACCTCGCGCTCGCGGTCGACCACCATGCGCAACGCGGCGGATTGGACGCGCCCGGCCGACAGGCGGCTGCGGACCTTGCTCCACAGGATCGGGCTGATGCTGTACCCGACCAGGCGGTCCAGGACGCGCCGCCCCTGTTGAGCGTCAACCAGGCGCAGATCGAGCGGACGCGGATTCTCGAACGCCTCGGCCACGGCCTCCTTGGTGATCTCGTGGAAGGAGACGCGCCGGGCACGCTCCGGCTCGATCTCCGCCTCCATCAGGTGCCAGGCGATCGCTTCGCCCTCCCGATCCGGGTCGGTCGCCAGGTAGATCTCTTCCGCCTTGGCGGCCTCGGCCGCCAAGGCCTTGACCACGTCGCGTTTCTCATTCGGCACACGGTACTTCGGTGTGAACCCGTTCTCGACGTCCACCGAGAGCTGCGACCGCAGCAGATCGCGCACGTGACCCACCGAGGCCTTCACGCTGTAGCCCTTGCCCAGGAAGCGGCCGATCGTGCGTGCCTTGGCCGGCGACTCGACAATCACCAGCTTGCCCCGCCGTTTGGCCGCCTTGGCCGCTGCACGCTTCGGGCGATCCACCACCGGAGGGGTCAGGCCTTCGTGCGCCGGGGTGCGCCCCATGCGCACCACGGTCGTACCGCAGACCGGGCACGCTCCCTTGGTTGCCGGCGTGCCCGAGGCCGTGAAGATCGCCTGTCCCTGCGCGAGTTCGCGCTTGGCCTTACATCGAACGCAGTATGCTTCCACCCATCACTCCCATCATGTGTACTCCGCCAGACCGCCGGAAATCAGTCGTTCCACCACGCCTCGCAGGTCTTCCGCCCGATCCCGTGGGCAGACCAGGAGGACATCGCCTGCTTCGATCACGAGCAGATCGTCGACGCCGAGGGTCACGACCAGCCGCCCTACCCCCTCACCGTAGACGAGGGTGTTGCGTGTGTCGATCATCAACCGCTCGGATTGTCCCATCGCCACGTTGCCGGAGGCATCGGCGGCCAGGATCTCGAACAGCCGGTCCCAGCTCCCGATGTCGCACCAGCCGAGGTCATCGGCCGGGATGACCGACACCTGCCCCGCATGCTCCATCACCCCGTAGTCGATGGTCTGGGTCGGTAGAGTGGACCAGACCGCAGCATACTCGTCCGGCCCGGCGCCGCTCACGAC
>DYJB01000302.1 GCA_020723365.1 Candidatus Aquidulcis sp.
GAGCGAGGCCTCGAGAGAGAGTCCACCGAGATCCTCCTCCCGCAGCCGCGTGCCGGGCGGACATTCCCTGCCTGGACGCGAGTCGAATACCTTGACCCAGGCGCCGCCCTCGAGCGTGCCGGGAATCTGCAGCGCTCCGGTCACCACGCCCGTGGGAAGAGTGACCTGGAACTGGCGGGATTCCCCCACGCACACCGCGAACGCGCCGGAATCGCGCAGCGGATCGTCGCCCGAGGGCCGGTCCTGCGGCCAGAACCAGTGATCCGACAGGATCCTCCAGCCGTAGTCGCCGGAAGCGACGTTCCACGACACGCTGCCGCCAGCGCCGCTGGTCCGCTCGGTTCCCGAGCGCGACCAGTCCACGCCGAGCAGCGGTGGCGCACCAGCAAGCCGGCGGAGGTCCGCAGCGCCCGCAGGCGAGTCCGGCGAGGCCGAAGACGGCCCCTCTGCCAAAGCGCAGAGACTGACTCGAACACCCGGCACGGGTAGGCCCGCGTCGCTGCGAAAGAGCACCTCGATCGTCGCCGGCGGCGTGGCCGCAGGCCTCGGCCCCTCCTCGGGAGGAGCCTCTTCACGTGCCGCCTCCACCTGCGCCAGCTCCGCCGCCGCCGTTGCCGAATCCGCCAGCACAGTGCGCGGCTCCCTTGCCGGCGACGGTGTGTCAGCCGCTTGCATCAGCAGCAGGACCGCGCCCGCGGTGAAGAGAAGGAATACGAATGGTGCGAGGAGACGGCGCCTCCGAGTCTCACACGGCGCCGCCCTGCGCGGCCCCATGCTCGTTGCGCTGCCTCGCTCGCCGCCGCGAGGATATGGCATGTCCCCCTTCATCCGTCTCTCACTTCCTGGCGCCTGTCATCGAACCGCGCCCTCGCTGCCGGCCTCACGGGCAGTATGGCCAGCAGAGGAACCAGACGTAGCCCGTCACTCCATACTTCATGTCGGCCTTGGACTCCGCCCTCCAGCCCCAGAACTCGTCCGCCCACACCTGGACCTTGACCTTGGACTTTCCCTCGATCCACACTGTCCGCACCGGACAGCGCACGTTGAACCTGATCTGCGCCTTGTCCTCGTCCGGGTAGACGCCCTCTCCGAGTCCGACCGTCAAGGGTTGCTGAAGCCAAGCGTGGCCGGCTTGTTCTCCCAGCCGAAGGAAAACGTGCCGATCTAGCTCCTGTCCGTGGTGCCGACCGACTCGTCCAGGTAGACGAGCATCCTCTCTTCCGCGTCGTCGGCTTTGAAGAGGAACTCTCCAGCGCCCAGTGCGGCTGCATGGCAGTCCGCGTTCATGAGGCACGCCCGGCCCTTGGTCACGCTCTCCCACTCGTACTCGACCTCGCCCACCTTGTCGTTCGGCCCGCCGGGGATGTACGTGTACATGCGATACCCCAGGCCCACGACCACCGTGTTGGCCGTCGCGTCTTCCCACGTCAGACTCGTGTCAACAGCCTGGCCCTCGCCCGATGCGCTGAAGCGCTCCGCCAGGCTGTTGGCGAGCGCGAAGCAGACAGGGAAGATGTCCCAGTACGTTCCTTGCCCGGGGGAGTGCTTGTCGCGGACTAGACCCGGAACAAGCGTGTGCCCCCCCGAAATCCGCATGGGCGGAGCCCTCC
>DYJB01000076.1 GCA_020723365.1 Candidatus Aquidulcis sp.
CACCTGGCCGTTGACCTCGCGCGCCAGGAGCACGACGGTGCTGCTGTCGCGCAGCTGCGCCTTGCCGGCGATGGCGATTCCGGCGCGGGACCCGGTCAGGCGCATGTCCTCCGCCACCACGATGCCGGCGCCGCACTCGTTGGCGTCGATCACGTCGGCGCGAACCACGAAACCGACCGACTCGTTCAGGCTGACCGTCTCGGCGTCGATCGTCGCCGCCCCTCCGGTCTGCATTTCGACCACACCGGCAAAGACCCGGTTGACGCCGCCCTGGTGGATATGGACTTCGTCGGCCTCGACGGCGTCGACAATCGTGCCGCGCAGGCTCACCGAGTCGGCGGCCAGCTCATCGCCCAGGGCTTCGATGCCGGTCAAATCGTCCATCGGACTCCTCGTGGCAGGGCAACAAAACGGCCCCTCAACCCGCCCGGGGCCCAGCACACCCATTCTACCTCCCCACCCTGCGACCGTCAACGGCCGATGCGCTGCGCCGCCGCCCACCCCGGCCTTTCGCCGGCGACCCGCCACCCACCACCTGACAGGTGGCCAAACCACCTGTCAGGTGGTGGGTCCGGCCCCGCAGGGCTGCCCTGCACGGGATGAGTGGCCAGATGTCCTGCCCGCGCGCAATGCGCCGGCGGTGGCCTTCGTTGACCGCGCCTCTGCCGCATGTTAAACTACCCGATTGCCGACGGACCGGGTGAACCCGACCCATGCACTGGCTGCTGTCTGCGCTCGTGATCCTGGCCGCCCCTTTCACCTACAGCCCCTGGCTGCAAGCGCCGGGGTTTGCCGACATCACGCGCCCGGTGTCCGGCGAGGCCGTGCGCGGCATCGTCACGCTCGAAGGCACCGCCAACCACCCCGCCTTCGATCACTTCGACCTGGCCTTCGGATACGACCCGGACCCGACCGACACCTGGTTTCCGATCGTCGATAGCGACCGGTCCAAGGTCGTCGAGGGCCGGCTGGCCGTGTGGGATACGAGCGCCGTTGCGGACGGGGTGTATCGGCTCCGGCTGCGTGTATGGCCGGCTGAGGGCCAACCGCTCGTCGCCGTGGTCGGCGGGGTGCGCGTGCGCAACCGGAGCGCCATCGAGACGCCCACGCCCGGCCCCACGGCCGAGGCCGCGCTGCCGACGCCAATGCTCGAGACCCCCACGCCAAGCCCCATGCCCACGGAGGCGGTTGTCGCCGCTCCCGAGCCGGGAGGGCGCGTCCGCTCGGCCTTCGTGGCGGGAGGGGTGCTGGGCAGCGTGGCACTTGCCGTCACGGGGGCGTACGCCGGGTGGCGCGCCGCGCAGCGTGCCGCTTGGGGAGCCCCTCGGACCGTCCATCGCGCCGAGCGCCGCCGCCGGCGCAGGGATCGCACATGACCGAACTCAACCGCCCCTCGCCGCTGCTCATCGTCGGCCTGGGGAATCCCGGCCGACAGTATCGCGCCAACCGGCACAACGTCGGCTTCATGGTCGTGGAAGCGCTGGCCGCCTCGCTGGGCACCTCCTTTCGCCGCATGCAGGCCAAAGCGCTGGTGACCGAGGCCCGCCTGGAGGGTGTGCGGCTGATCCTGGCCAAGCCGCAGACGTACATGAACAACGCCGGCCAGTCGGTCGGTTCGCTGGCGCGCTTCTTCCGCCTACCGGCGGAGCAGATCCTGGTCATCTACGACGACCTCGACCTGCCGCCGGGTGCCCTCCGCCTGCGCCCGGCCGGCGGAACCGGCGGCCATCGCGGCATGGGCTCGATCGTCGAACACTTGGGGCTGGAGGATTTCCCCCGCCTGCGCTTCGGGATTGGGCGACCACCCGGGGCCATGGATCCGGCGGACTTCGTTCTGCAGGACTTCTCGCGGGGGGAGCAGGACCTGGCGGCGGCGGCGGTGGACCGTGCCGTCGAATGCGTGCGCACCTTCGCCCTCGAAGGGATCCAGGCCGCGATGACCCGCTTCAACGCAGCCGGCGAGTGAGCGTGGACCTCTCGGGGTTGCTCGAGCGGCTGCGAGCCGTGCCGGCCTACCAGTCGCTGCGAGGCGATCTTGACTCACGCACTCGCGGCCGAGGCTGTCTGCGGCTGCCGCGGTCGGCCCGCGCTCCCGTCGCCGCCGCACTGGCCTGTGACCTGCGCCGGCCGGTGGCGCTGCTCGTCCCCCGACCGGACCGCATGCTGGTGCTGGCGGAGGAACTCCCTGCCTGGGCGCCGGGGCTCCAGGTGCTGCCGTTTCCCGATCCGGGCCCGCTGTTCTACGAACGGGCGGCCTGGGGCCCGCGCGCCCTGCGTCAGCGGGTCGTGACGCTGGCGGCACTGACCCAACCCGATCAGCCGGGCGCCACGCCGGGAGTCCCCACTCCCCGCGTGATCCTGGCGCCCGCCCGCTCGCTGATGACGCGCACGCTCTCGCGCCGCGACTTCCTCGCCAACGCGCGCACCCTGCGTCCCGCCGCCTCGATTCGACTTGACCGTCTGCTCGACCTGTTGGTGGGAACGGGGTACGGCCCCGCCAGCCTGGTGACCGAGCCAGGGCAGTTCAGCCGCCGCGGCGGGCTTCTCGATCTGTGGCCCCCGGCCGAGGCCCTCCCGGTGCGCCTCGAGCTCTTCGGCGACGAGATCGAATCGCTGCGCAGCTTCGATCCCGCCACCCAGCGGTCCACTGCCGATCGCCTCGAAGTCCGGCTTACCCCGGCGCGCGAGGGGCTGCCTCGCCTGCGCCGGCCGGAGTGGGACGAGCGGCTTCCGGCTTCGGAGGGGGAGCCTCAGGCCGAAGGCGAGAACCTGGGGGAGTACTTCCTGCCCTGGGCGAATCCGCGTTCGGCCGGCCTGCTCGACTTCCTGCCCAAGGACGCCATCGTGCTCTTCGACGATCGGCTGGGTGTTGAGGATGCCATCAGCGAGCTCGAGGAGCAGAGCGTGGCGCTGCGCGCGGAGATGCTGACCCGAAGGGAGCTCGACGCTGAGGCGCCCCTTCCCTACGTCACGTTGACCGAGATGCGGGAAGTCCTCGAGGACAGGCTGCACATCGACCTGGGGATGCTTGCCGGCGAAGATGAACTGGGCTGGGACCTGGCCGAATCGTTCTCCCCCGGGCCGCGTTTCGGCGGCCAGCTGCGCGCCGTCCTGGATCTCTTCGATGCTGAGCGCCACGAGCACGCGCAGACGGTTGTCGTCAGCCGTCAGGCGCAGCGCCTCGCCGAACTCTGGTCCGAAGCCGGGCATGGACAGGCCGTGCTCGAGCAGCTCCCAGCCGAGATGGCCCCGGGGGACCTGCACTTCATGCAGGGCGCCCTGGCAGAGGGTTGGCGCCTGGAGACGGCCAACCGTGAGCATGTCAACCTGCTCACGGACGCCGAGATCTTCGGCTGGGCCCGACCGCAGCCGCGCCCGCGCGCCGTCCGGCGAGCGGCTTCGCCCGAGGCCTTCTACTCCGACCTGGCGCCCGGCGACTGGGTCGTCCATGTCGACTACGGGATCGGCCGCTTCGCCGGGTTGGTTGAACGGACGCTGGATGACCTGCGCCGCGAGTTCCTGCTGATCGAGTTCGCCGACGGCGATCAGCTGTTCGTGCCGGTACACCAGGCCGGTCGCGTCACGCGCTATATCGGCGCCGAGGGCGCCGCACCCACCGCCTCCCGCCTGGGGACGCAGGAATGGGAGCGGACCAAGAGCCGCGTCCATGAGGCTGTGGCGGAGGTGGCACGCGACCTGCTCGAGCTCTACGCCCGTCGGATGACGGTGGAAGGCCACGCCTTCCCTCCCGACAGCACATGGCAGCACGAGCTGGAGGCTTCCTTCCCCTACATTGAAACCGAGGATCAGATGGCGGCGCTGCGGGCCGTGAAGGCCGATATGGAACGCCTGCGGCCCATGGACCGCCTGATCTGCGGCGACGTCGGCTACGGCAAGACGGAGGTGGCGCTGCGGGCGGCCTTCAAGGCCGTCATGGACGGCCGGCAGGTGGCCATCCTGGTCCCGACCACCGTCCTGGCGCAGCAGCACTACAACACCTTCCGCCAGCGCCTGGCCGCCTTCCCCGTGGCCGTCGATATGCTGTCCCGCTTCCGCTCGCGGGCGGAGGCCGACGGGATTCTGAAGCGTCTGGGCCGAGGCGAGGTCGACATCCTGATCGGGACCCACCGCCTGCTGCAGAAGGACGTGCGCTTCAAGGACCTGGGGCTGGTGGTCATCGACGAGGAGCAGCGCTTCGGCGTCACCGACAAAGAGAACCTCAAGCAGCTCCGAACCGAGGTCGACGTGCTGACCCTGACCGCCACGCCGATCCCGCGCACGCTCTACCTGGCGCTGACCGGGGCGCGCGACATCTCGACCATCAACACGCCTCCCGAGGAACGGCTGCCGATCAACACTCACGTCGGGCCGTATGACGCGCGCCTGGTGCGGCAGGCCGTCCTGCGCGAAATGGACCGTGGTGGGCAGGTGTTCTTCGTCCACAACCGGGTCCAGACCATCGAATCCATGCACGCCCGGCTGGAGCGCCTGGTGCCCGAGGCGCGCCTGGCGGTGGCTCACGGACAGATGCCCGAGAAGGAGCTGGCGGACGTCATGGAGCGCTTCTCGGCAGGCGCCCTCGACGTGCTGCTCAGCACCTCGATCATCGAGTCCGGGCTCGACATCCCCAACGCCAACACGCTGATCGTCGACCGGGCGGACACGTTCGGACTGGCGCAGCTCTACCAGCTGCGCGGGCGCGTCGGGCGTGGCGCCGCTCGTGCCTATGCCTACTTCTTCCGCCACCCGCAGTTCCGCGCCACGGAGGAGGCCCTCGAGCGTCTGGAGATCCTGGCCGAACACACGCAGCTGGGGGCGGGGTACTCGATCGCCATGCGCGATCTGGAGATGCGCGGCGCCGGGGACGTGCTGGGCGTTCGTCAGCACGGCCACATCGCCGCCATCGGCTTCCACCTCTACACGCGCCTGCTGGCCGCCGCCGTGCGCCGCCTGAAGGGCGGCCGCGAACTCGGCCCGGAGCCCGGCGCGGCCCTGGCGACGCCCGACCCGCTGATGGTCAGCGTCGAGCTCCCACTGGCCTACTCGATACCCGTCGTCTACATCCCCGACCGTGATCTTCGCCTGCACCTGTACCGCCGGCTGGCGGACTTCCGCACCGAGGACGAACTCGAGACCCTGCGCGCCGAGCTCACCGATCGCTTCGGACCGGTGCCGGAGGAAATCGAGAACCTGATGTACCAGATGCGCGTGCGCATGCGCGCCGCCCAGGCCGGGGCGGACTCCGTCTCGGCCGAGAACGGCCAGATCCTGATCCAGGTGGCGGGTGAGGAGAACGAACGGCTCGATCTGGGAGCCGACGTCCGGCGGAGCCGGAAGGGCTACTGGCTGGCCCGCCGCGAGGGTTGGCGGCCCCGGCTCCTGGAAGTGCTCGCCCTGCTGGCGGAGCGCTAGGGCCCGACCCGGCCTGCCGGCCGGCTACAGATCTCCCTGGTAGCGGATCAGAACGGCGACGTAGGGGACCCCGTCGACGTACTCGACGCCGACCGCCCACCCGCGCCAGTTGAAGACCGGCCCCGGCTCAGGTGGCGGGACGAAGTAGGAGACGTAGTTGAGCCGGGCATACTCCTCCGGCCACTGCGCCGGGTAGCCCGTCTCCCCGGATTGGATGGCGTTGCAGGCTTCGGTGCTGTTCGCGTCCAGCAGCGCGTCCAACTCGGGCAGCAGCCGATCGCGGAACGATCCGACGATGGGCGCTCCCGACCCGCGCTGCACGCCCCAGGCCACGGGCTCGGTCGTCCGCATCAGCTCAACGGCATCGTTGAGCGCGATGACCACCTCGTCGTTCCACCAGTCATGCCGCAGGACCAGCCCACGCCGCGGGGAGATCGTCTGCGCCAGCGCCTCACCCGAGCGGGCGCGCAGCGCCGCCAGGAACTTGTCCAGCAACGCCGGCACGCGCGGGTCGGCACAGAAGGCCTCACCGTCGATATCCTCCGTCAGGTTCCACAGGTTGATCCAGCCGGTGCCGACCGAGGGAACCTCGATCTCGGTCCAGGTGGAACTCCCCAGGACGGTGGTCTGCCCGGTCAGGCGGACGCGGCGCAGATCCCCCGGAAGTTCGGCGACCACCGTGCCGGAGATGCCCGCAGGCTGTCGTGCGAGCAACAGCCCGTCGGCGGGTATGCCGAAGATGGAGTAGACGACCGGGCCGTCCGGGACCTGCCCTCCTGCGAGCAGCGTCTCGTCGGCCTGCTGGGTCGTCAGGGACGGTGATGGGGGCGTGCCAAGCGGGACAAGCACGCGCGTGCAGCCGGAGAGCAGCGCCAGGCTCGCCAGGACGGCGAGCCGGGGAACGACGGGCGGCCCAGAACGCAGCTCGATTGGTCTCATGCCCTGGCGCGTGAGCGGCTGCGGCTGGTCTTGGGCTTGGCGGCCGGCCGGACTCTTCGGACGGTCACGGCAGCCGCTGGCTGAAGCGCCAGCCGGAGGACATCATCCATGTGTACGACAAAGCGGATGTCGAGCGCCTGCCGTGCCTTGGCCGGGATATCCACCAGGTCCTTGCGATTCTTCTCGGGCAGCACGACCGTTCGGAGCTTCAGGCGGTAGGCGGCCAGGACCTTCTCGCGCATGCCGCCGATGGGCAGCACCTTCCCTCGCAGCGTGATTTCCCCGCTCATGCCGACATCGTGCCGGACGGCGCGCTTGGTCAGAGCCGAGGCCAGGGCGGTGGCCAGCGTGATGCCGGCGCTCGGGCCGTCCTTCGGTATCGCACCCTCGGGGATGTGGACGTGGATGTCGGTCTTCTCGAACATCTCACGACCCACGCCGAGCTCTTTGCTGCGCGACTTGATGTAGGAGAGGGCCGCCTGAGCGGATTCCTGCATCACCTCGCCCACCTGGCCTGTGACCTGCATCGAGCCCTTGCCATTGACCAGGACCACCTCGACGGCCATGCCCTCTCCGCCGTTCTCGGTCCAGGCCAGGCCGACAGCCATGCCCACCTGGTCTTCCTTCTCAAGGGTCGGCGCCATGATCTCCGGCGGGCCCAGCAGGCGAGCGAGCCCGGCCGAGGAGATGTGCTTCGGAACGCGTTTCCCCTCGGCCTTGCGCCGGGCGAGCTTGCGCAGGACCTTGCCGATCTCGCGCTCCAGGTTGCGGACGCCCGCCTCCCAGGTGTATTCCCGGATGATCGAGCGGACAGCACGATCGCTCAGGATCGGTTCGCTGCCGCCCATTCCATTCTGCTCGGCCTGACGCGGAACGAGGTACTTGCGGGCGATGACCAGCTTCTCTTCCTCGATGTAGCCCGGGAACTCAATCACCTCCAGGCGATCGAGCAGTGCCGAGGGGATGTTGGCCAGCGAGTTGGCCGTGGTAATGAACATCACCCGCGAGAGGTCGTAGGGCAGTTCCAGGTAGTGATCCGAGAAGGCATGGTTCTGCTCGGGGTCGAGGACTTCGAGCAGCGCCGAGGAAGGGTCGCCCCGGAAATCGTGGCCCAGCTTGTCGATCTCATCCAGCATGAACAACGGGTTGACCGAAGCGGCGCGGCGCATGGCCTGCAGGATGCGGCCGGGCAGAGCCCCGATGTACGTCCGGCGGTGGCCGCGGATCTCGGCCTCATCGCGAATCCCGCCCAGCGACAGGCGCAGGAACTTGCGCCCCAACGCCTCAGCGATCGAGCGGCCAATGGAGGTCTTGCCGGTGCCGGGCGCGCCCACGAAGCACAGGATCGGCTGGCGCTGCTTCTCGACCGCCAGGCTGCGCACGGCGATGTACTCCAGGATGCGGTCCTTGGCATCCTTGAGCCCGAAGTGATCGCGTTCGAGGACGAGCGCCGCGTTGCGCACATCCAGATTGTCGACGGTCGCCTCGCTCCATGGCAGCTCGAGCAGCCAGTCGAGATACGTGCGCAGGATGCTCACCTCGGGCGAGAGCGGGGGCATCTGCCCCAACCGGCTGATCTCCTTGAGCGCCCGGACCTCGACTTCCTCAGGAAGCGCCAGGTGGCCGACGCGTTCACGCAGTTCGTTCAGCTCCTGCGCCCAGGCGTCCGCCTCCCCCAGCTCGGTTTGAATGGCCTTCATCTGCTCGCGCAGGTACATCTCCCGCTGCGAGCGATCGACCTCGCTCTGGACCTGGGAGTGGATGTGGTCCTCAAGTTCGAGGACATCCAGCTCACGACCGAGCATGACGCTGATGCGCTGCAGGCGCATGATGGGATCGAAGGTTTCCAGGATGTCCTGCCGCTCGGCCACACTCAGGCTGAGGGCCGAAGCCACCAGGTCCGCCAACCAGCCGGGCTCCTCGATGTTGACGGCATAGACGTAGGCTTCTTCGGGCAGGCTGCGGTTGAGCTGCACGCACTTCTCGAACAGGGTGCGCACGGCGCGCATCAGGGCCGTCGTTTCCTTGCCGCGCTCGGCGCTCTCGTCGACCGGCTTTCCGCGCGCCCGCCACCCTTCCCGTTCCGGGATCAGCCCCAGGATCTGGATGCGGCGCCGGCCCTGGGTCAACACCGAGGTCGACCCGTCGGGGATGTGCATCAGCCGCCCGACGGCCACCTCGGTGCCCACGGTATAGAAGTCGCCCGGCCCGGGGGTCTCGGCCTCCGGGTCGAGCTGCGTGATGGCGATCATCGTCAGACCGGCGCGGGCGGCGGTCTCGACGGCCTGCAGCGTGGTCTCCTGGCTGACGAAAAGGGGCGTGACCATGTTGGGGTAGAGGACGACGTCGCGCAGCGGCAGCACGGAGCATTCGATGATGCCGCTGCCGTCCACGACGGCATCCTCGATCTGGTAGAGCTCATCCGCCCGGCGGCTCATCGGCTCGCCCAGCTCCGACGGCAGCGAAGGGAAGCGGTTCCGGGCTCCGCTCATGAAGTTGCCCCCGATCCTTGGGCGCGCAGCCGCGCGGCGATCGCTTCCCAGACGGCCAGGATCTCGGCCGAGACAAACAGGCTGCCGGCGGAGACGATGACTTCGTTCGGGCGTGCCCGCTCGATGGCGCGCTCCAGGGCGGCGCGCACGGGCGAGACCACCTCCGTCTGCAGTCCGTGCTGGTGAGCGAGCACCACGACCTCCGCCGGTTCGGCGGCGCGCGGGTGCACGGCCTGCGTGACGATGACGCGCGAGACGCGCGGGGCCAGCTCGATGAACATGCCTTCGATATCCTTGTCGGCCGAGGCCCCGAAGACCAGCGTGACGGGCTGGCCGGGAAAGTAATCGTCCAGAGCGATGCGCAGTTTGAGGGCCGAATCGCGGTTGTGAGCCGAGTCGACCACGATCACCGGCGAGCGCGACAGGATCTGGAAGCGTCCCGGCCAGCGCACACTGCGCAGCCCCGTATGGATGGCCTCCTCCCCGACCGCCAGGCCGCGCTCGCGCCCGGCGCGCAGGGCCGCATAGGCCACGGCCCCGTTGACCACCTGGTGATGTCCCAGCAACGGGATCTCGTAGCGCGGCGGGGCCCACTCCTCGCCGCCGGCCGACTCGACGAAGGCATCCATCAGCGGCTGCTCGTCGGCCGACCACACATGCAGCGCCTGCCCGTCCAGGTCGTGCCCGCCCGGGGCGTACAACCAGTCGTGGCCGACGCGGATCAGCGGCGAACCCTGGCTGCGGGCCACCTCTTCGATCACGCGCTCGGCCTCGATCTGCTGCGGGGAGCTGACGACCGGCACTCCGGGCTTGATGATTCCGGCTTTCTCGCGGGCGATGTCGGACAGGCGATCACCCAGCAGGTGCATGTGATCGTACGACAGCGAGGTGATGATCGAAACCACCGGCCGCAGCACGTTGGTGGCATCCAGCCGGCCGCCCAGCCCCACCTCGATGGCCGCCGCCTGCACGCCGGCGCGGGCGAAGTGGGCAAAGGCGATGGCGGTGACGATCTCGTACTCGGTCAGGTTCGGCACCTGCTCGACGTGGGGCTGGATCTCGTTCACCCCGGCGACCAGCTCCGCTTCCGAGATCGGCTCCCCATCCACCTGGATACGCTCGGTGAAGTGAACGAGGTGCGGCGAGGTGTACATCGCCGTGCGGTAGCCGGCGGCCCGCAGGCAGGATGCCAGCATGGCGGTGACGGATCCCTTGCCTTTGGTGCCGGCGACATGGAACGCCGGGTAGCGCTCGTGCGGATCGCCGAGCAGGCGCAGCAACGTGCGCACGCGGCTCAGGTCGAAGAGCTCTGCCGAGTAGCGGTAGGAGCGCTCCAAGCTGTAGTCGACGAAGCTGTAGAGGTAGTCGAGGGCTTCCTGGTAGGTTCGCACGGACATGGGAAGTGATTGTAACAACCGTGCCGCAATCCGACAAGCAATCCCCCAGTTGCGTCGGCGGCGTACTCGCGCTATCATGCTTCTGACCCCATCCGTTGGCACCCAAGGAGGTGAACCCCTACCCGTAGGCCTAGTGCGGCGTGCAGCGAGCCCGATTGTGATCCCATTTCGAGGAGGAAGAAGAATGCTTAAGAATCGCCTGTTCCCGGTCCTCAGCCTGCTGATGGCAGTTGCCCTGATCCTGGGCGCCTGCGCTCCGGCAGCCGCCACGCAGGCGCCTGCCGCCACCGAACCGCCGCCTCCCGAGCCAACGGCGGTACCACCCACCGAGGTGCCGCTGGGCTCGGCCGAGAAGCCGATCATCATGGCCCTGGCCCCCTCGGCCACAACGCAGGAGCTCGTCGCCGGCGGTGAGGCCATCGCCGCCAAGCTCACTGAGCTGACCGGCTACACCATCACCACGACCATCCCAACCTCCTACGCAGCCCTGATCGAGGCGATGGGTTCCGGGAATGCCCACATCGGCTGGCTGCCCCCGCTGGCGTACGTCCTGGCCTCCCAGAAGGGCTATGCAGACGTGGTCTACGTCGCCATTCGCTCCGGCTCGGACTACTACGGGGCGCAGTTCCTGGCGCACGTGGACAGCGGCCTGACGTCGTACTTCGATCCGGCCGCCAACGACGGCAAGGGCGCCAACACCGCCGACGCCGCCACCGCCCTGGCCCAGTTCGACAAGAAGAAGCCGTGCTGGACCGACCCGCTTTCGGCCTCCGGCTACGTCATCCCGTCCGGCATCGTCGCCTCCACCGGAGCCAAGACCTCCAGTCCGGCATTCGTGATCGGGCATCCGACGGTCGTACGCGCGCTGTACAGCAAGGGCATTTGCGACTTCGGGGCCACCTACATCGACGCACGCACCTCGTCCTCGCTGAAGGACCTGGCGGACGTCAGCGAGAAGGTCGTCGTCATCTGGCGCACCGACCCCATCATCCCGAACGACAACGTCTCAGTGGCCATGGATCTGCCGGACGACGTGCGGGCCAAGATCGTCGAGGCGCTGGGTGCGCTGGCCGCTTCCGAAGAGGGCATCACGCTCCTCAAGAACGGCGGCTACGACATCAGCGGCCTGTCGGCTCGCGATGACACCTTCTACGATCAGTTCCGGGTCTACCTCGAAGCCTCCGGCATCGATGTGACCACGTTGGTCAAGTAGCACTCACGCTTTGAACGAAAGAGGGGAGAAGCGGTTTCTCCCCTCTTTCTGCTGCTTGAGCGCGGCGGACGGGCGCCGGCCGAGGCGGCTGCCGAGGCGGCTGCCGAGGCGCCGGCACCCGTTCGGTGGGCTCAAGGTCCAACTCCGGCACGGGGAAGGCAAGCATGCTCAGGATCGAGCATCTGACCAAGGTCTACCCGAACGGCAGCGTCGGGCTCCGGGACGTCAGTTTTGAGGTCGACGAGGGCGAGTTCCTGGTCGTCATCGGCCTTTCGGGGTCCGGCAAGTCGACGCTGCTGCGCTGCATCAACCGTCTGATCGAGCCCACGGAAGGCAAGATCGTCTGGGACGACACAGACCTGACGGCCGCCAGCGCCGCGGAGATGCGCCGCATCCGCCGCCACATCGGCATGGTCTTCCAGCAGTTCAACCTGGTCAAGCGCTCCAGCGTAATGACCAATGTCCTTAGCGGGCGGCTCGGGTACGTCAACCCGTGGCTCTCGCTGCTGGGATGGTGGCCGTCGGAGGAGCACGACCGCGCCCGGCGGGCGCTCGAGCGCGTAGGCATTGCCGAGAAGGCTGCCAGCCGCGCCGATGCCCTCTCCGGCGGGCAACAGCAGCGCGTGGGTATCGCCCGGGCCTTGATGCAGGAGCCGCGCCTGCTGCTTGCCGATGAGCCCGTGGCCAGCCTCGACCCGGTGCTGGCGCACTCGATCCTGCACTA
>DYJB01000303.1 GCA_020723365.1 Candidatus Aquidulcis sp.
ACGATCACGATCAGCTGATCCAGGAAGGGAATGGTGTAGCCGTCCAGCACGCGGTGCGTGTCGCGGGCGGCGCCGGCGACGAGTACCATCTCCGCCCGCCGCTTGCCGAAGCCGATGTACAGGGCCAGCAGCGTCATGCACACGTACAGCCAGGGCGAGAAGCGCGTGACGGTGATGAGTGAGACCCCGGCGCCGACGCGCAGGACGAAGCCGGCGGCCACGCTGAACACGTCGAGGATCGGCACATGCTTGAGCCAGAAGGAGTAGACCAGGTTGAGGGCCAGGAAGCCGGTGACGATGGCGCCGAAGACCGTCCCGAGCATGAAGCCGGCTGAGATCGAGGTGATGCCCAGGACGGCAGCCACGATCAACGCCGCCCGAGGCGGAACGATCCCGGAGGCGATCGGGCGGCTGCGCTTGAGCGGATGCTGCCGATCGCTCTGGATGTCGGCGACGTCATTCACCAAGTAGACGACGCTCGATGCCAGGCAGAAGACCAGGAAGCCCGCCAGCGTGCGCAGGAACGGCCCAGGCTGGAGCAGCTTCAAATCGAAGACCAGCGCCGCGAACAGGAAGACGTTCTTGGCCCATTGACGGGGCCGCATGGAGCGCAGCAGGCCGAGGAGCATGGCGACATGATAGCAGGACGGCGGGAGGCAGGCAAGCGCAAGCGGCAAGGTCGGCTGGCCGCGAGATGCGCTGCCGTTATAATTCCTCCCCGGGCACCGCTGCCAGCTTGCGCCACGACAGCCCTGGCTGTGGCGAGCGGGGGAACCGTGTCGTATGGCCTGCCCTCCGATGTGCGGCGCAGTGGAGGTCGGCCTCCCGGCTTTGGCGCAGCAGGTTCTGTGCCCCCGACGCCGAAAGAGCCAGCAGTCCAGGGTTGCAGCGATGAGGCGATGGAACGCGGGCGTCGAACCGGCGGCCTGTCATTCGGGCCCGCGCTTGCGCTCGGCCCCATCCGTCTGCTCGGGAGGTTGCGATGAATAGGGTTTGGAAGATCCTGCAGTCGAAGGGTGGCCGGACGTGGTCTGTCGCGCCGGAGGCCAACGTGCAAGAGGCGCTCGCGGTGATGGCCGAGCACGGGATCGGCTCCGTGCTGGTGATGGAGGGCGATCGCCTGGCGGGCATCCTCACCGAACGCGATTTCGCCCGCAAGCTTGGCGTGCAGGGCCGGGCCCCGTCCGCCGTCGCCGTGCGCGAGGTGATGACCGCGAACCTGATCACCGTCACGCCTGACCAGTCGGTCAACGAATGCATGGCGATCATGACCGAGAAGCGGATTCGCCATCTGCCCGTGATCGAGAACGGACGCCTGGTGGGGCTTGTCTCCATCGGCGACGTCGTGAAGGACATCATCGAGGAGCTGCAGTTCATGCTTCGCCAGATGGAGAGCTACGTCTCAGGGCTGCGGTGAGGCGGCCTCTTGAGCGGGTTCCATCCGGCGGCGTAATGCCGCGCCGCAAGCAGCTCGTGGAGGCAAGGGCGTGAGACGTGCGCTCGTCGTGCAGGCGATCCTCTGGATCGCCGTCTACATCGTGCTGGCGGTCGCGCCGCTGGTGCTGTTGAAGATCGGCGAAG
>DYJB01000077.1 GCA_020723365.1 Candidatus Aquidulcis sp.
TGCTGAGGGACTGATCTCCTCCCTCGGAGAGAGGGTGGAGAGCGCCGGGGCAGGCCCCGGGCTCCGGTCATCCAGGGCGCTCACAGTGCCCGCTGCGTGCGTCCATCCTACGCCCCGCGATCGCGGGGCGTTGCGGTCCGACAAGGCGGCGGGTTGCAGGCCCGCTCTTGACTGGAACCGCGGGTCGATTCGTCTCGCCAGGGTGATGGCAGATGGCGGTCGCCCGCCTGAAGGAGCAGGCGCCGGTTGGCACCGCATGGGCTCCGGTACCGGCATGGGATTCGCTTCGACCGCCCCGGCCATCGCCTGCGGACCGAAGGCGCATTCCCTACCTGGCCACTCGCCAGCGGTTTCGCGGAGCCATCTGGAGCTTCCCCGTCCCGTGCCGGATGGATGGTGGAGTCCTTCGCGGTCCAATACCCCTGCTGGAGTGAAGACGAAACCCGCAAGGCCCCGCGGGAGGAACTTGGGAACACTGCCAGCGTTGGCGAACGGTGGCAGCGCCTCCAAATGCCGGACTCCGTGTGGATTCTTGCCCTGTGAACAGAGCGGCACACGATCGGGCCCGGGCGAGGCGCAGACAGTAATGTTGCCTTACCTCACCCACAATGTTAGAATTCCGCGCGACAGGTCCGGCACTCGTTCTCGGAAAGGGATACTGGGTAGGCACTATGCGATACGTTCTCCTTCTCCTCGTCATGGCATTCACGCTATCCTGCAGTCTCGTCACCGGGCTGGGCTCGGCTGTACCGGGAAGCGGAGACATCGATTTCGATGCGCCGGCCGACCCCGCCAACGTGACCGTCGTCCTGAATGAGGACGACTCGGTGCGGGGCGTGATCTCGCCAGAAGGCGGTGAGCTGGACTTCACCAGCATGGACGGAAGCCGATACCTGCTCCAGGTGCCGCCGGGAGCGCTGGATGCCGAGACCGAGATCGTCATGACGTCCGTGCAATCCATGGAGGGCGTTCCGCTGACCGGGCCGGTCTTCGCCGTGCAGCTCGAACCCTCAGGTCTCGTCTTCAACGAGCTGGCGACCCTGACCGTCGTGCCCTCCGCGACGATCCCGATGGAAGACCAGCTGATCTTCAACTACGAGGGCACTGGGAGTGACTTTCACCTCGCCCTCATCGACGCGGAAAGCAGTGAGATTCGGATTCTGCTGACAGGGTTCAGCGGCCACGGGGTCACAACCGCCGACATGGCGAACTGGAGAATGGGGAAAGCCCAATCCGCTTCGATCCGGTTGAAACAGGCGATCGCCGCTATGCAGCACGCGGAGCGGATCGGCCGGCTGACGGGAGCAGAAGCAGGAGGGGGGATTGACAAAGCCCTGGATGACTTCGAACGAGACGTTCTCGGCCCAGCGCTGACAGCCGCCATCGAGGACTGCAGCACCTACGGCAAGTATGAGGAACTCCGAAGGACCTACGAGCAACTCGATGACCTGGGTTCTGGTGATCGTCTGTCGCGCATTGAGCCCGTTGCAGAAGCGAAGAAGCTGGATCGCTGCCGAACCTTCCAGGCCAACGGGACCTGGGCTGATTCCTCCCTGGAGGGGATCGCGAAGCTTGGCGAACCGTTCACGCTGAAGCTCAGCGGCAACTGCATTGGCACCATGGAGTTCGGCGGAGGGCTCAGCGGGGGGGTCTTCGTGAAGTGCACGGCTCAAGGGATCTCATTCAACGGCTCCGGCAGTTACGGCATCCAGTTGACCGAGGGCGGCGGGATCCTGAGAGGGCACAGCAACTCCGTTTCGCCCGCAGTCCCCGGAGACAAGCCCGAAACATATCCTCTCTATGTGACCCTGGTGCGCATCGCTCCATAGTCTTCGGATCTCGCGGGGTCCTGCGCCGGAGGCCAGGGCATCGCAGGTCCTTTGGCGCCATCCGGTTGTGGAGAAGATCAGCCGCCGCCCCGCACATGTTGCGGGGCGGCCTGGCTGTCCGGCCTGGCCAGGCAGGCGGCGGGCGATCAGCGCACGATCGTCGAGCCCCGCTGCCCGCTCGAGTCGGACGTGACGACCTCGGCGCCGCGCACCAGCGAGCCGTAGTAGTTACGGGCATCGGCCACCGCCCGCCAGCCGCTCAGCACGAACGGCACCGGCCCGTCCGCCGCCAACCACTCCCCGTTGAACTTGCGCGCCACGTGCACGTGCTTGCCCGTCGAGCGCCCGCCTTCGCACGAAGGATGTCCGAGTCGGTCGCCGATTTCGACCTGTGTACCCTCGGCGATCATGCCTGCCTCGGCCACATGGTAGTAGAGCAGCACCCAGCCGGTGGCCTCGGAGCCGTCGCCGTCGAGGTCGAGCGCCACGGCGCTGCCGCGGGCGCGGGCGATGACGCCGGGCGCCGAGGCAAGCACCCAGCGGAAGGAGGCGGCGCACGGCTCCTCGGCCGTGATGGGCGAGAGATCGAGGGCGCCGCGCGGCGTGCCGGCGGTCCAGGCGGGATGCGGGCCGGCCGTCAGGCTCCAGCCCTCGCCGGGGCCGAAGGGCAGCTCGAAGGCAGGCTGAACCAAGTCCGGCGGCAGCAGGACCTCGATCGCCCGAGTGTGCGGCTCGCCGAACATCGAGGCATACAGCGCGCCGAACGACTGCGGGCCGACGACCTGGTCCATCCAGCCGTCGCTCCCGGTGAGCAGGGCGAAGACGTGCAGCACGGCCACCGATCCGGCGTTGAGCGTCGGATTCCAGCGCACCGTCCCGCCGTCAGCGGGGCGCGTTTCGGTCAGCGTCCCCTGCCGCCAGCCGTAGTAGCCGCGCGCCAGCTGTGAGCAGGCCACGGAGAGTTCCTGGTACAACCCGGGGCGATCGGGGACGCTGAAGCCGAGCGGGTACGTGCGCTCGTCGGCATCCTGGGGGACGCCGTACACAAAGCCGGCACGGAACTCGAGCAGCGCCAGCAGCAGGCGCGGGTTGATGGCGTTCTCCTCGGCGACCCGCCGGACGATCGCTGCGCCGCTGAGCGCCGTCCCGTCCTCCAGCGTCTCGGAGTAGCGGCTCAGGTAGCCGGTGGTGGCGGCGACGAAGGCGCCCACGTCGAAGCCGGCGGCGGCGGGCGAGTACACCACCTCGCTGTCGGGCAGCACCTCGCCGCCCGGCGTCATCGCCTCCAGCAGGTTGGGGATGCGAACGACCAGGCCGGCCGGGAGATAGCCCGCAGGTGCGAGCGGCGCCTCCCCCGTGATCTGCGAGGCCTCGACGCCGAAGCGCAGTGCCAGCGCCGGCAGCGTGTCGCCGGAGCGCGTCGTGTAGACGAAGAGCGCGCCGGGAGGCTCGACGATCGGAAAGCCGGCCTCGCGGGGCGCCGGGGTTGGGGTGGAGGGGCTGGGAAAGGTGGGATCCGGGAGCGTTGGAGAGGCGGTCGGTGGTGCCGGCGCAACGGGCGGGCTGGGTGGGAAGCCTTCGGAAGTGGGGGGCGTGATCCCGGCCGTTGGCAGGTTGCAGGCCAGCAGCGCGGCGGCCAGTGCCGTCAGGCAGAGCGCCGGCGGGGTGGGGCGGTGTCTCGTTGAAGGCCCGGTTGCGGCGCGCATGGCGGGTGTGATGGTACCGCAACTGGCGGCCGGGCACGCCGGCGTGTGGCCCGTGCAGGCACGGACCCTTCCGCCCCCGGCCGGGCGGGCGCCCGGCGTGAGAGAGGCTGGACAAGATGGGACTTGACAGCGCCCGGATTCGCGTGCACAATGATGCCAAGTACTTTGTATGGCAAAGTAAACGGGCCGAGGCAAGGCCCGCAAGGAGAGAAGCCCATGAACGCCACACCCAGCCTGAGTGACGCGCACAAGCGCACCGTGCGGCTGCTGTCCTACGAGGACGGGCTGTGGGACCTGCTGCTCGGCGTGGTCTTCCTGCTGCTGGCGATCTATCCCCTCACCCGGGCACGCCTTGGGCCGGGCTGGAACCTGGCCCTCTTCCTGGGCCTGCTGCTCCTGGCCACGGCGATCTTCAGCGCCCTGCGGCGCAGGATCTCGACCCCGCGCCTGGGGTACGTCCAGGGTCGAGTCACGCCGGAGAAGAAGCTGATCCTGGCGACGACCGTGGCGCTGGTGGCGCTGACCGCCGGGCTGGTCCTCCTGACGCTGGCCAACCCCGGCTGGCTGGGGGGGCCAGCGCCCTCGCCCTCGCCGGCCACGCTGTGGTCCTATCCGGTGGAGCTCCTGGTGCTGCTGGCGCTCATCGTCCTGTTCAGCCTCATGGGCTACCGCTTCGGCGTCCCCCGGCTGTACCTGTACGGATGGCTGCTGGGCGGCGCCAACCTGGCCTCGGTCATCCTGTACCGCGGCGCGCCGGTAGGGTTCAACGGGCCGCTGGCCGCCGCCGCCGGGATCATCCTGCTCATCGGCGGCGCGCTCTTCGTGCGCATGCTGCGCAGGTACCCCGTTCGGGATGTGGAGGCCTAGGATGGCCAAGGACCGCACCCAAGCGCAGGGCCTGCGCGAGCTGGGCGGTGTCGACCGCGTGGTGCACGAGCCGGCGCGGCTGATGATCCTGATGATCCTGTACGGCGTGCGCGAGGCCGATGCGCTTTTCCTGCTGAACGCCACCGAGCTGACGTGGGGCAACCTGTCGTCCCATGTCAGCAAGCTTGAAGAAGCGGGCTACGTCGAGGTCGACAAGGGCTTTGCCGGCAAGAAGCCGCGCACGATGCTGCGCCTGACGGGCGCCGGCCGCAGGGCGGTGGACGACTACCGCGCGACGATGCAGGCGGCGCTGAAGAAGCCCGGAGCTCGCTAGGGGGCGGCGTGCGGCGGGCGGATCAGCCGCCCAGCACGGGAAACGCCTGCAGCGCCTCGGGCACCCACAGCCGCCCGAAGCCGATCAGCGACAGGGCGATGTAGCCGACCATCAGCATCACGCCGGCGGCGATCAAGAGTTGATCGCGGCGGCGGTAGCTCAGCTCGAGCAGCCAGGTGCGGGGCTGCACGCCGAAGGCGCGCAGATCCATGGCGTCGATGATGTCCTCGCTGCCGGCTACGGCGTGGATCGTGACCGGCACCAGCAGCGGCGCCAGCTTGCGCACCTGGGACAGCAGTCCGCCCTCGACCTTCTCCAGCTCGTAGCCCCGCGCCCGCTGGGCATCCATCGTCAGCTGGAAATCGCGCCCGAAGGTCGGGATGAAGCGCATCGTCAGGTCCATGGCGTAGGCGAACTTGTCCGGCAGCCCCAGCCCGCGGAAGGTCACGCCGTACAGCGCCGGGTTGATGCAGTAGGGGATCAGCACCGTCATCGACGCCAGGCTGAAGACGCGCACCAGCATGCTGACGGCAAACACCAGCCGCTCGGAGGTCAAGAGCAGCGTCGGCGTCCAGCCGAGAAGGGCGAACGGCAGGCGGGCCGAGCCGATGAGGTGCTCGACGGTGTAGTGTTCCACACCGCCGCGCCCGGTGAGCAGCGTCAGCAGCGAGAAGAAGATGACGAAGCCGGAGATGAACAGCCAGGCCCGGCGCGTGTCGCGCCACGTCAGCCGGGAGGTGAAGATGAAGAACAGGGCGATGGCCAGCAGCGGCAGCAGCAGGCGCAGGTCCCAGGTCATGACGGTGGCGACCAGGAAGCAGGCGAAGAAGATCATCCAGGCGCGCGGGTCGAGCGCCTGGACGACCGAGCCCGGCCGGTGTCGGTAGCGCCAGCTGACGAGCATGCCTGCTCCGGCGCCGTCCCGCGACGGACCCTGGAGGGCCCGCCGCGGGGGTGGGCGCAGACGGGTACCTAGCGTCCGGTCTGGCGCCGCATGGCGGCGTAGGCCAGGACCAAGGCCGGCACCAGGATGGCGGCGAAGATCAGGTTCGGGCCGGCGGCGGGGATGAACTCACCCACGATGGCGGCCACCGGCGGGTAGCCGTTGATCCAGATGTCGGAGATGGCGGCGAAGCCGATGCCGATCAGGTTGCCGAGCATCGACCAGGTGACGGCCGCCCCGACGTCGACGTTGGCGCCGAACAGGAAGCGCGCCGCCAGCACCAGCACGAAGCCGATCAGCACCGACAGGCCGGCGATGACCGTGATCGGCTGGTCGCCGAAGATGTTGTTGGGCACATCGAAGAACAGCATGTTGGGCGTGCCCCGGCCGATGAAGTACAGAACCGTGGCCAGCAGCGTGAGCACGCCGCTGGCGATCAGCACGTTGTTCAGGCTCTTCTTCTTGTCCGGGTAGAGCAGCGCCAGGCCGGCGACCAGCCCCACCAGGCCGTTGCCGATGCTCCACTGCGGCGACAGGCCGAAGCCGGTCAGCGCATCCCCGAACATGTTGCCCACGGCGCCGCTGAAGAAGCCGACCACCGGCCCGAAGATGTAGCCGAAGAACATCGGGATGACGATCGCCGGCCGCAGCGCCACCTGGCTGACCGACGGGACGACGAAGACGGTGCCGTTGAACAGGTAGGAGAAGACGGCGTACAGCGCCGCGCCGATGGCCATGTAGACCACCTCGCGCGTCCCCACCTGCCAGATGCCGCTGGACTTGGTCAGCCAGTAGATGATGAAGACGATGACCAGCCCGATGGCGACGAAGACGAAGCGCAGCAGGGCGGTCTCATCCAGCTGCAGGCTGGGGTTGAGCATGCCGCCGATCCAGATGATGCCCAGGAAGAAGACGAGAACGGCGGCCAGGGCCAGGATGACCGAAAGCGTCTTGCGATCCATGATGATCCTCCTCACGCGATGCGGTGGGCGCCGCGGGCCTCAGGCGGCGTGGGCCAGCTCCTCGGCCCGCAGGAAGCGCCCGGTCGATGGGTGGCGCTGCAGGTTGAGCTCGAGCAACGACGTCGGGACAAGGCGGCAGCGGTGCAGCCGCTCGGCGTCCGCCAGCACCTCGGCCGGCGGGCCGTCGGCCGCCAGGCGGCCGTCGCTGACCAGCAGCACGCGGTTGGCGTAGATCACCGCCAGGTCGACGTCGTGCGTGATGAACAGCACCGCTTCGAAGCCGGGCATCTGCAGGATCGAGTCCATGAAGTCGAGCACGTTGCGGTAGTCCTGCCCGGCGGTCGGTTCGTCCATCACCAGGATGCGGCTGCGCATGGCCAGCACGGCGGCGATGCTGACGCGCTTCTGCTGCCCGAAGGACAGCGCCAGCGGCGGATCGTTCTCCCGGCCAGGGAGGTTGACGACGTCCAGGGCGTGGCTCACCTCCTTCTCGATCTGCGCCGGATCGTGACGCAGGTTGCGCGGCCCGAAGGCCAGCTCGTCGTGCACCGTGGGGGCGAAGAGCATATGGCTGGGGCTCTGGAAGACGTAGCCCAGCGTGGCGGCCACCTGCGCCACACTCAGCGCGTGCGTGTCGCGCCCGCCCACCAGCACCCGGCCTTCGGTCGGCTTGAGCAGACCGATGGCGTGCTTGATGAGGGTGGTCTTGCCGGCCCCGTTGGGGCCCAGCACGGCGATGATATCGCCGCGCTGGATGTCGAGCGAGACGTCGTGCAGCACCGGCCGGCCGGGCTCGTAGGCGAAGGTGGCGTGCTCGAAGCGCACCATGGCCTCGCCCTGCGAAGGCGGCAAGCGTTTGAGCCGCGGCTCGAAGGGCGCCGGCGCCGGCTCCTGCCGCGCACGGGCGATGATCAGCGGCGCCGGCAGCTTGACGTCGCGGTAGTTGACCGCCTCGGTCATGGCCTGCGCCGGTCCCAGGAAGCGGATGCAGCCGTCGGCCATGTACAGCACGCGGTCGGGGCGGATGCGCAGCACATCCTCGACGCGGTGCTCGACCATCAGAATGGTCATGCCCTCGTCCGCCAGTTGGCGGACGAAGTCGAGCGTCTCGTGAGCGCTGGCGGGGTCGAGGCTGGCCAGCGGTTCGTCCAGGATCAGAACCCGCGGCCGCATGGCCAGCACGCCGGCCAGCGCCACCTTCTGCTTCTCGCCGCCCGAGAGATGGAACGTCTCCCGGTCGCGCAGCCCGGCGATGTTCAGGTAAGCCAGCGCCTGCTCGGCTCGCTCGCGTATCTCATCGCGCGGCAGGCTCAGGTTTTCCAGGCCGAAGGCCACCTCGTGCAGCACGCGCGTCCCCAGGATCTGGCGTTCGGGGTCCTGCAGCACCGTGCCGACCAGCTGCGAGATGCGCGCCAGCGGCAGCGCGGCCGTGTCCTGCCCCAGGAGCTCGATGCGGCCCTGGAGCTCACCCTTGTAGGAGCGCGGGATCAGCCCGTTGATGCAGCGGATGAGGGTCGTCTTGCCGCAGCCGCTGGCGCCGGCGATGAGCAGGATCTCGCCCGGCTGGACGGCGAAGGCCATGTCCCGGATCGCCGGCTGGCTGCGGTCGCGGTAGCGGAAGGTCAGGCCGTCGACGGCCACGAGCGGGGCGGGGACCGGAGGCGGTGAGGGCGGATTCGTCATCGCAGGCTGATGGTGGCTGGAAGGCGCCCGCAGGAAGGGGCCGCCTTCATTCTATAACCCTTTTGGCAGCCCGGGGACGCGGCGGCCGCCGGGGGCACCTGCTTTGGCCCGCCTCGGCTGGCCGCCGCCCTGCGGGCTACGCCAGGCCTCGGCGGGGGCCGGTGGATCGCCGCTCCCCGTCCGTGCCCCGGGCGGTGCAAAGGAACCAACCCCGCACGGTGCCGGAGGGCGTGCCATTGCGGCATCATGCGCAAGGGGGACGGCTTGCCGGGAGCCCTCGGGATTCGGCGTAGGGGCGACGCTTGCATCGCCTCTACGCTACCATGCCGCCGCCGGGCTGTTGTCGGCGCCGGCGAACAACGTCCCTGTCAAGAACAGCCGGCCGCAAACTGACCAATCCTCCCCGGCGAACGCTGAAGAGGACGACTCCGTCCCGATGTCTTGACGCACGGCTTCGTGCGATGAGGGGGTCCTAGATGAAATGCCCCACGGATGTCAAGGAGAACATCAGCGCAACAGTCGACCTTCGATGTAGATCAGCGCCGTCATGAAAACCATGATCTGGAGGACCACGGGGGTCATGGCTTTGATCCATTGAAAAGGCGTGTAGCGCGGGTTGATCTCCCGCTGGATGTACGCGTAGGCGACGACGGATTGGGCGGACCCGATGTGCGTCCAACATCCGCCGAGGGCGTAGCCGGCGATTTGGGCCAAGGCGAAGAAATGGAGGAATCCCACGTCGAGCCCATGCAGGGCGCGGGAGGCGAAATCGGCCACGACGTTGTTGTCCAGGAGGGCGGAGAGCAGCGTCGCGAATCCGAATTGGGCCCAGGCCACCTGCGTGGCTCCGATGGTTTCAATTCCGGTTTGGAGGAGCTGCGCCAACTGCTCGAAAAGGCCGGTCTTCTGTAGCAGGGTGATCGAGAGGAAGAGCGGCAGGAGGAAGAGGTATTCCTTGAATTCGTGCCGGGCTTCGCGCAGGGCCAAGGTGCGGGTCTTGGGGAGCATGGCGATGCCCAAGAACGCCGCCGCAAATCCCGCGAAGGAGGCCGCGAAGAGCGGGATCCGGTGATCGAAGGCGTGGGCCACCAGGAGCCCAACGAAGGGCACGAAGGAAAGCGCGCCGATCCGTTGGGCGAGGCGCCTCTGTCCGCGCACGCCGTGGAGCGCCCGGTGAAGGAGTTTCGCGGACTCGTCGGCCATGTGGTCGTTGAAGCCGTAGACGTGGACGTAATAATCGTCGAGAGTGACGGCCAGTTCCTTTGAAGCGAACCCGCCCATCAATTCCAATCGAGTTTCCCGGGGAACCTGTTCGTTGACCAGGGCCTCGCCCAGAGGCACGCCTTCACGGAGCCGTTCCAACACGGCGGCGTGATGAGCCCCGACGGAGTCCCGGTGTTCTTCGAGATACTCCACGGCGAGTTTGACCTCGCCGTGCGTTTTGGCTTGAAGGAAGCGAACGTCGGCGGTGTGGCGGTCGAGGAGGTCAAGTTTGGCCAAATCGACGGTGCGGCCCTTGAGTCGCCGGCGCACATTGAAAAAAACGATGAGATAGCTTCCCACGGCCGCCGGGAGGCAATAGCGGAGAAAGAAGGCGTTGTCCAGATAGGGGGCCAGGTTCGCCTTCATGATGAGGTTGGGCGGTTCGCCGTAGGCCAGCCACATCCCGCAAACCGTTGTGACGACCGTCGAGACCATCACGGCAAAAATCGCGGCCTCTTCCTTCACCCGCGCCAGGAAGAGCATGATCACCAGCGTCCGGATCATCAGTCCGATCATGGAAACGCCGTCGAGAATCCCGGAGGAGAACGCGACCAGGGCGGTCAAAGCCGCCACCGTGGGAACGAGCCGTCCGTTGGTTTTTCCCAACACGGCGGAGCTGATGGTTTCCAACAGGCGGGTTTGGGCGATCACGGCGACGAAGAACGTCAACCCCAGGATGAAGAGCATGGTGTCGGCGTGGACCAATTGGTCCAACCCATGAAGGGTGAAGAAATTCTCGCGCACGAATTCCGCGAACGCGCGGGAGCCCTGTTCGCGAATATCCGCCCGCAGGGCGGAGCTCTCCCACCAGCCGTTCCAAAAGGTGGCCACGATGATGAGGGCCGCCCCATAGGTGAGCGCGTTCTTGTCGAGCCGGTAGCGGATGGAGCCGAAGACGAAGAGGGCGACGATCGTGACGAGGACTTCCAACGCCACGACCCAGGGGGGGAAGGGATGGTTGATTCCCCAGGCGAAAAGTGCCGCGGCCAGGACCGCGCAACCCGCGAGGAATTTGAGGGGTGATAGTTCAACGATGGGGGACTTGGAGCTCACAGGGACCTCTTGGTTCGGTTGTCATTTGGAATGGCCGTCACTGCTGTTTCGGTATCGACACCCGCTTCAGGCGAACCCGGATGGGCAGGAGGACCGCCTGAAGTCCGCTGAACAGAAGCCGGCGCTGGATGGTGAAGGATGTTTGATTGTGCAGAAGCCTGGTCCACCAGGTTTCCCCGAAGGCCATGTCCCGGATCGCCGGCTGGCTGCGGTCGCGGTAGCGGAACGTCAGGCCGTCGACGACCACGAGAGGCGCGGGGACTGGGGGCGACGGCGGTTTCGTCATCACAGGCTGGCAGTGGCTGGAAGGTGCCCGCAAGTGCTCCATTCTATAACGCTTTTGACAGCCCTGGGACGGATTGGCCTGGCGGGGGGACTGTGCTTTGGCCCGCCTCGGCCAGCCGTCGCCCTGCGGGCGACGCCAGGCCTCGACGGGGGGGCCGGTGGAACGCCCTGTCCCATCCGTTCCGGGGCCACGGCGCGGCGCGCCCACCCGGCCTGAGAACGGAGCGAGGTCGGCGGTCCCGGCGCCGACGCCGGGCAACAGGCAGCCCCGGCCTTCCCCGGGAGCCGGGTTCACCAACTTTGGGGATGACGCTTCCCCCAGCCTCAGGCGATGGTAATGGCGAGAGAAAGGCGGGAGGCGGGGCATGGTTACGGGCGGGGAGGGACTGAAGGCGAGGATTCGTATGCAGGTCAGCCGCGGGCTGGATCGACGGCAGGAGCGGGCACTGATCGCCGCTCGCCTGCGACAGGTTGCCGGCCGGAGCGTGGATGATCTGGCCGACCTGCGGCGGCTGGCCGAGGGGCGCCAGCCCCGGTCGTGGCATCTGTAAGGGGCGCAGGACATGAACAGGCCAAGAGTGGGACTGACACTGAGCGGGGGCGGGGCACGCGGCCTGGCCCACATCGGCGTGCTCAAGGTCTTCGAGCGCTGGGGCGTCCCCATCGACTGTCTGGCCGGGGCGAGCATGGGTGGCATCCTGGCGGCGGCCTATGCCGCCGGGCACGCTCCCGAGACCCTCGAGGCGCTGGCCGTGCGCATGTCGCGGCTGCGCCGCTTGGTGCGCCTGGTCGATCTGCGGCGGCCGCGGCGCGGCCTGCTGTCCGGGGACAAGCTGCGCGCCTTCCTGGCGCAGTACCTGCCGCCCGAGCTGACCTTCCGCGACCTGCGGCGGCCGCTGGCCCTGAAGTCCGTCGATCTGGGCACCGGGCTGGAGGTGGCGCTGAGCGACGGTTCGGTGCTGGAGGCTGCCCTGGCGACGAGCGCCTTCCCCGGCGTGCTGCCGCCCGTGGTCATCAACGGCCGCTGCCTGGTCGACGGCGGCGTGCTCGACAACCTGCCGACCGATCTGGTGCGGGACCTGGGCGCCGAGCGCATCATCGCCGTCGACGTCTCGTCCGACTCGTGCCCGGA
>DYJB01000078.1:0-6598 GCA_020723365.1 Candidatus Aquidulcis sp.
CGAGGCGGAGGTCACCCATCGACGGCAGGCCGAATCGAGCCGGGCGGAGGCGATCCTCGAGTCCATCGCCGATGGCGTTCTGGTGACCGGCGCGGACCACACCATTGCCTCCTGCAACACCGCCGCCGAACGCATCCTGCGCTTCGACCGCGCCGAAGTGATCGGGCGGCCGGCAACCCAGTGGATCGGCGTCTACGGCCACGCCGGCCGCAGGTGGGCTGAGGCGCTCCAGGCCTGGAGCCAGAACCCTCCCCCCGCCGGGACCGGCGCCTCCCTCGCCGATCGGCTCGAGCTCGAGGATCGCCGGGTGGTTGCCGTGCATGTGGCGCCGGTGGTCCTGGGCAGCGCGTTCCTGGGAACCGTGACGGTGTTCCGGGATATCAGCCGCGAGGTCGAGGTCGATCAGCTCAA
Source organism: Candidatus Aquidulcis sp. (assembly GCA_020723365.1). Lineage (GTDB taxonomy): Bacteria > Chloroflexota > Anaerolineae > Anaerolineales > E44-bin32 > DYJB01. The sequence goes on from DYJB01000078.1 coordinate 412, forward strand.
GTCCGACTTTGTCGCCACCGTCAGCCACGAGCTGCGCACGCCCATGACCTCCATCCGCGGCTATGTGCAGATGATGCTGCTGGAGGCCGCCGGCCCGCTTACCGATGAACAGCGCAAGTTCATGGAGACCATTCGGACCAACGCCGACCGCCTCGGCCGGCTGGTCAACGATCTGCTCGATCTCTCCCGCCTGGAAACCGGCGCTGACGAACTCGACCTGCAGCCTGTGGACGTGCTGCCGATCATCGAGGCCGGACGCGAGCATCTGGCCAATCGCTCCATCCAGGAGACCAAGGCGCTGCGCATCGAGGTCGAGTCCGAGGCGCACCTGCCCGCCGTCCGGGCCGATCCCGCCCGCCTGCAGCAGATCCTGCGCGGCCTGCTGGACAACGCCTTCAACTTCACGCCGGCCGGGGGTAGCATCTGGATCCGTGCCCGCCGGCACGAGGGCGGCCTGCGCCTCGAGGTCGAGGATACGGGCACGGGCATCACGCTGGCCGAGCAGCCGCGCGTCTTCGAGCGCTTCTTCCGCGGCGAACAGGCCCTCAACCTGGGCGTCCCGGGCACCGGGTTGGGACTGTCGATCATTGCCCGTCTCGTTGAGCGGCACGGCGGAACGATCGGGCTGGAAAGCGCCGGCGTCCCGGGCCAGGGCTCCCGCTTCACCGTCACGCTGCCGGCTGCCGCCGCAGCAGGAGGCTAGCCGAGTCGCATGGCACGCATCCTGGTCGCCGAAGACGAACGCGACATCCGTGAGCTCATCGGTTTCACGCTGCGCCACCACGGCCACACCGTCCTCACCGCCCCCAACGGCGAGGAGGCACTGGCGCTGGCGCTGCGTGAGCTGCCGGACCTGGTGCTGCTCGACATCCGTATGCCGCGGCTGACGGGGTACGATGTCTGCCGGCGACTGCGCGCCGAGGCATCCACCCGGGACATACCGATCGCCTTCCTCTCCGCCAAGGGCCAGGAGGCTGAGATCCAGGCGGGGATGGACGCCGGCGCCACCGACTACATCCTGAAGCCCTTCGCCCCGGATCAGCTGATCAACCGCGTGGCGCTGCTGCTGGGCGAGCCCGGAACACATCGATAGGCGCCAGGCCCGGCCGCGGGCCCTCGTTTCTGGGAGGTTGTGCCATGTTGCGCGTGGTCGAGAGCGGGGACGAACTGAACGTCACAGCGCCGATGACGCCCGGACTGCGCGCCTTCTTCTTCCTCATCGGACTGGTCCCTCTGGCCGCCCCCTACGAACTGCTCATCAAGCCGGGCTGGGAGACGATCTTCCATCCCTTCTTCGCATTGGCGGCCATCATCTCGGGCGGGGCCGTGGTGGTGTCCGCCCTGTTCGTGTGGGCTTCCGTCGCCGGGATCGAGGCCGGCGCCCGCTTCGACCGCCGCCGGCGGACGTTGACCACCGTCGAGCGCGCCCCTGTCATGCCCACCCGCACCCGGACGCGTCCCCTGGACGAGCTGCGCACCATCGAGATCGAGAAGACCGACTGGAGCGACAGCGGGCCGACGTACTCGCTGCGCCTCGAGTGCGCCGACGGCCTGACGCTCAAGCTGCAGGCTGCCTATGCGCGCCCCGAAGAGGCCGAGGCCGTGCGCCGCCATATCGGCAACTTCCTCGCCGGGCCGGCGGCCGGCTGAAGCCGCGCGCAGGGTCCTGGACCTGGCAGCCCGCCCTCGCCGCCTGCGACTGCGAACAAGCTCCCATGCGGGGCCTCCGTAGGGCAGCCTGCTTGACCGCCTGCCGGGGCGGCGCTATACTTTGCCCGCACAACCTGCACGGGGAGCCCGGTGCGCCGGGCTGAGAGGAGGGCCGCAGCCCTCGACCCGCTGAACCTGATCCGGGTAATGCCGGCGGAGGGAGCGACCATCTCGACCCACAACCCTCCTCCGGCCCCGGTGGAGGGATTGCTTTTTGCGAGCCGTCATCTTCGCCAACGGCCACCTGAGCGACCCGGACACGGATCGCGCGCGCCTGCGGTCCGGTGACTGGATCCTGGCCGCCGACGGCGGGCTGCACAACGCCCGCCGCCTGGGGGCCAGTCCATCGGTCGTCATCGGCGACCTCGACTCGATCGACCCCGAGGAACTGCCGGCCCTCGTCGCCTCCGGCGTCACGCTGGTGCGCCACCCTCAGCGCAAGGATGAGACCGACCTTGAGCTCGCCCTGCAGTACGCCGTCCAGCACGGTGCACAGGAGATCGTCGTGCTGGGCGCGCTCGGCGACCGGTGGGACCAGACCCTCGCCAACGCCCTGCTGCTGGCCTCCCCGCAGCTGGCGGCGGCCCGCATCTGGCTGGCCGACGGCGGCCAGCTCCTGACCGCCCTGCGCGGCGGGCAGTCGATCACGCTCGAAGCGCCGGCCGGCACGACGCTTTCGCTCCTGCCGCTGGCTGGAGATGCCCGGGGGGTCCGAACCCTGGGCCTCGAGTACGCGCTGTCCGGAGAGACCCTGGCTTTCGCCGCCACGCGCGGCGTCAGCAACACGCTCCTGGCGGCCTCGGCCACCGTCGGGCTGGACCAGGGCCTCCTGCTCGTCACTCTTGGCGGCCCGTCCGCCGCCGCTCGTGTGGAGGTGGATTGATGAACACTCTGCGCTGCGCGACCATTCTCGTTCTCCTGGCCGCCGCCCTCACCGCGTGCCAGCCGCCGCAGTCGGCTGACTCGCCTGCGGTCACCGTGCCGCCCTTCCCCACCGTCCTGACGGTGATGACCCACGACTCGTTCAGCATCTCGGCCGAGGTCCTGATGGACTTCGAGCGGGCGAACAACGCCAAAGTGCAGTTCGTGAAGGCCGGGGATGCCGGGACGATGCTCAACAAGGCCATCCTGGCCAAGGACAGTCCACTGGCCGACGTGCTCTACGGCGTGGACAACACCTTCCTCTCGCGCGCCCTCAACGAGGGGATCTTCGAGGCCTATGCGTCGCCCGTGCTGGCCGATGTACCCGATGACGTCCGCCTGGACCCCGAGAACCGCGCCGTGCCCATCGACACCGGGGACGTGTGCCTCAACGTCGACCGCGCCTACTTCACCGAACAGGGCCTCCGGCCGCCCGCGTCCCTCGACGACCTGACGCGCCCCGAGTATAAGGGGCTGCTGGTCGTCCAGAATCCGGCGACCTCGTCCACCGGCCTGGCCTTCCTGCTTGCCAGCGTGGGCGCCTTCGGCGATCCAGGCTACCTCGACTTCTGGCAGCGGCTGGCGGCGAATGACGTGCTGGTGGTCGACGGCTGGGAGACGGCTTACAACAGCGAATTCAGCGGTTCGTCCGGCCGGGGCTCGCGTCCGATCGTGGTCTCGTACGGTTCCAGCCCGGTGTTCGAGGTCGTCTACGCCGCCACGGACGTCAGCGAGCCGCCCACCGCCGCCATCGTCGCCGACGGCACCTGCTTCCGACAGATCGAATTCGCCGGCATCCTGCGCGGCACGGCCAACCGCGCCATGGCCGAGGCCTGGATCGACTTCATGCTGTCGCCACGCTTCCAGGAAGACCTCCCCCTTCAGATGTACGTCTTCCCGGTGAACCGCCAGGCGAAGCTGGCGCCGGTCTTCCAGGAGTACCTGGCCGTGCCCGATCGGCCGGTGGTGGTAGCCCCGGCCGAGATCGAGGCCAAGCGTGAGAGCTGGATCACCGCCTGGCGCGAGGTCGTGCTGCGCTGATGCGGGACCGCGCGCGCCTGGCATCCGTGCTGCGCACGGCGGGGCTGTGGGCGGCGCCGGCCGCCTTCCTGGCGCTGTTCTACGCGCGCCCGCTGTCCGAAGTCCTGCGCCTCAGCCTGGCGCGCGGCGCCAGCCTGGCGGCCCCGTTCGCCGAGGCGCTGACCTCGCCTGTTCAACGCGAGATCATCGGCTTCACGCTGCTCCAGGCGGGCCTCTCGACGGTGCTCACACTGGCGGTCGGCCTGCCCGGCGCCTACCTGCTGGCTCGCTTCGAGTTCCGCGGCCGCTCGCTGCTCCAGGCGCTGACCGCCGTCCCGTTCGTCATGCCGACGCTGGTGGTCGGCGCCGCCTTCCACGCCCTGCTCGGACCGCGCGGCTGGGCCAATCTGGCGCTGATGGAGCTGTTCCAGCTGTCCGAGCCTCCCATTCAGATCCTTCACACGCTGGGCGCCATCCTGCTGGCGCACGTCTTCTACAACACCAGCATCGTCCTGCGCCTGGTGGGCGACTTCTGGTCGCACCTCGATCCGCGTCTTGAGGCGGCGGCGCGCACGCTGGGCGCCAACCGCCGGCAGGTCCTCCTGCGGGTCACGCTCCCGCTGCTGCTGCCGGCCATCGCCGCCGCCGCGCTGCTCGTCTTCCTGTTCGACTTCACCTCCTTCGGAGTCATCCTCGTGCTCGGCGGTCCGCGCCTCTCGACGCTCGAGGTCGAGATCTACAACCAGACCGTCGGGCTGTTCAACCTACCGCTGGCGGCCGCCCTTTCGATCCTGCAACTGGGCTGCACGCTGCTGCTGACGGTTCTCTACACCCGGCTCTCGGGGCGCCTCTCGCGCCCGATCAGCCTGCGCCCGCGCCGCCAGACGGCGCAGCGGCTGCGGGGCCCGCGCCGGCGCCTGGCGGCCAGCGCCCTTGTGGCGCTGCTGCTGCTCCTGATGATCACGCCGCTGCTGGCATTGACCCTGCGATCCTTCGTGCGCTTCGACCCCGCCCCCGGACCCTCCGGGCAGGCCACGGCCGCGCTGACGCTCGAGGCCTATCGCGAGCTGTGGGTCAACCGGCAGGGTTCCGCCTTCTACGTCCCCCCCACCTCGGCCATGGGCGTCTCCCTCGCCTACGCCGCCGCCACGGTTGGCCTTTCGCTCGCCCTCGGGCTGCCGGCGGCATGGGCGCTCGCATACCGCCCCGAGTCCGGCGCCAGCCGGCTGTTCGACCCGCTCCTGCTCCTGCCCCTGGGGACATCAGCCGTCACCCTCGGCCTCGGCTTCATCGTGACCCTCAACCGCCCGCCGCTCGATCTGCGCGCCTCGCCGCTGCTCGTTCCGCTCGCCCACACGCTGGTGGCGCTGCCTTTCGTCGTGCGCAGCCTGACGCCCGCCCTGCGCAGCATCCGCCCGCGCCTGCGGCAGGCGGCGGCGGTGCTCGGCGCCGACCCGCTGAGCGTCACCACGCGCATCGACCTGCCGCTCGTCGGGCGCGCGCTGCTGGTGGCGGCAGCCTTTGCGTTTACCATCTCGCTCGGTGAGTTCGGCGCCACGGCGCTCGTGGCCCGACCCGACCATCCGACGGTCCCGATGATGATCTATCGCTTCCTGTCGCTCCCCGGCGCGCTCAACTACGGGCAGGCGCTGGCGCTAAGCACGCTGTTGATGGTTGCCTGCGCGGCGGGCATGCTGGGCATCGAACGACTGCGCATCGCCGATGTGGGGGAGTTCTAGCCGATGGCGACGGGTAGCGTGCCCCACCCGTTCTCCGGCGAGATCGACGCCGCATGCGACGGGTTGGGCCTGGTCGCGATCCGCAAAGCCTTCACCGGGAAGGTGGCGTTGGATGGCGTGACCTTTTGCGTTCCACGGCACGCCATCGTCGCCGTGCTGGGTCCAAGCGGGTCCGGCAAGTCGACACTGCTCTCGATCATCGCCGGGCTCGAGGCCCCGGACAGCGGCAGCGTGCTGTGGGAAGGCAGCCCCATCGACTCCCTGCCGCCTCATCGCCGCGGCTTTGGCCTGATGTTTCAGGACTACGTCCTGTTCCCCCACCTCAACGTCGAGCGCAACGTCGCCTTCGGCCTGCAGATGCAGGGGCTGGACGAGGCGCCGACGCGTGCACGCCTGCGCGAGTGCCTGGCGCAGGTCGGGCTGAGCGGATTCGAGGGCCGCGAGGTCCAGACGCTCTCCGGGGGCGAGCAGCAGCGGGTGGCGCTGGCCCGCGCCCTGGCCCCCCGGCCACGCCTGCTGATGCTTGACGAGCCCCTGGGCGCCCTGGACCGGGCGCTGCGCGAGCGCCTGCTGGGCGAGCTGCGTCAGGTCCTTCGCGCCGCCCGGCAGACGGCGCTGGTCGTGACCCACGATCAGGAGCAGGCCTTCGGTCTGGCAGACCGGATCGTCATCCTGGATGCCGGACGCATGCTGCAGCAGGGCGACCCGCAAGAGGTCTACCGCAATCCGGCCTCGTCCGACGTGGCGCGCTTCCTCGGGATGACGAACCTTCTGCCCGGGACGCCCGAGGCGGGCGG
>DYJB01000078.1:6608-11866 GCA_020723365.1 Candidatus Aquidulcis sp.
CCTGCTGCCCCTGTCCGCCCCCGGCGTCGCCCGCCCGATGGTCCTGCTTCGCCCGGAGGCGGCGCGCCTGGACGCCTCGGGACCCTTCACCATTGAGACTGTCCTCCGGGAGCGGACCTTTCGCGGCCCGACCTGCATCCTGGCGGTTGAGGCCGGCGGCCAGAGTCTGACCTTCGAGGTGCCCTCCGCCGCCAGGCTGCCGCCGGAGGGGTCGCCCCTGAGGCTGTCCTTCGATCCGGACGTTGCCGTCCAGGTCCTGCCATTAGTACGAGGACCACCGTGCACAAGCTGGATGTCTTGGGGCAAGAGGTGCTCGCCTATCCCACGCGCCTGGTCGGGCGTGGCCCCGGCTGGGTGCAGCTGGAAGGCTTCTACGCGCGTCCGGATGTGGATTTTCCCGGGCTGGTCATCCGGCGTGGCGATCGCCTGCTGGAGACCTTCTATGCCGATCACTGGTACAACGTCTTCGCCGTTTACGAGGGCGCGCGCGGCGCGCTCAGGGGCTGGTACTGCAACATCACGCGTCCCGCCCGCATTGAATCCCAGGACGTCTTCGCCGACGACCTGGCCCTCGATCTGATCGTCGATCGCCGCGGCCACACGCACGTGCTGGATGAGGACGAGTTCGAGCGGCTGCGCCTGGCTCCGGAGGAGGAGGCTCGCGCCCGCGCCGCGCTGCAACACCTGCGGGAGCTGGCGGCCCGGCGCACAGGTCCGTTCGCCTCCTTGCGCAATGGGAGCGCCCCCGCCTAGGCGGGGGCGCTGAGTCTGTGTCGCGACCGGTGTGCAGGGATCAGGCGGCGAGCAGCCGCGTGAGGCCGAGGAGCGAGTCCCCGGTGTTCCACAGCCACCACAGGCCACCGCCGACAGCGGCGCACACGCAGCACAAGACCAAGACGATGATCAGGATGATCAGCCAGGTGCGGGACTTCTTGGGCTGGCCCGGCTCGGCTGCCGGCGGCATGGGTGTAGCGGTCATCGCTCTCCTCCTTGAACCTCAGGCATGCCCCGAGTATAGCCCTCTTAGGCCAGGGCGGCGAGCACGAGCATGGAGGTCGACGAGCTCGCCGCGCCCCACAGGCCCAGCCCCAGGCAGAACGGGATCCCGACGGCCACGCCGGTGATGCACAGGCCGATGACGGTCAGCCCGATGCCGACCCAGCCGAGGATGGCGCCGGCCGTCGCCAGGCCCTCACCGGACTGGCGGCCGCCCGAGGCGGCGATCTCGCGCTTGGCCATCGGGCCGGTGATGACGGCCACGATGCTTCCCACTAGCGGAACCAGGGACAGGCCGAGGATGCCGGCCACCAGGCTGATGACGGCCATGCTGTTGGTCTGGGCGGAGGCCGCCGGAGGAGGTGCGGGAGGAGTCTGAACGCTCATGGGATCGCTCCTTTGCGAGCAGCCGCCGTCAGGCGGGCTGCGCGGTGTTCGCCCGGCGCCACAGCCACCAGACGACGAAGGCGGTCAGGATGATGACAAGGGCCGCGATCAGGACCGGCACGACAACGGCCAGGATCGACAGGACGGTCGCGACCAGGTCCTCCAGGATGCTGACCGGCACGTTGCCGGTGCCGGCGGTCGTGGCGGTCACGGCCGGCCGGATGGCGAGGGACTTCGTGGCGTGCACGCTGCCCGCCACCAGCAGCCCGGCGATGATGGCCACCACCGGATGGATCTGCGTGGCGGCGCCGGTGCTGGCGGCGAAAAGAACGGCGCCCGCCGCCGGCCGCACGAAGGTCTGCAGGATGTCGTTGGCATGGTTGACGGCCGGGAACTTGTCGGCGAAGAACTCAATCAAGGTCAGGATCGCCAGCGCCCCGATCACCCACCACGAGCTGAGCGCGTCCCACGGCTCGCTGAGCGTCACCCAGTTGGTGAAGCGCGCCATCAGCGAGACAATCAGAAGCGGGATGTAGGCGTTCAGTCCCGCACTCGCCGACAGCCCGAAGGCCGCCAGCACACTGCTCAAACCGTTCATGACGTCCCCTCCTCAGAGCGGGTCACAGGGCGAACCCGCTCCACGTGCCCGTCAGGGCATAGCGTATCACATCCAGCGCCGCGATCTGCAGCAGCGCCAGCGTGAATCCGGCCAGCGCCGGAACGATGAGCTGCCCCCAGCCTTCGACATGGTTCTCGCGCCCGGTCAGCAGCAAGACGAGCATGGTGTAGACGCACGTCAACAGGAAGACGACCCCCAGGCTGCTGACGATCGCCAGCGGGTAGAGCACCAGCGGATTCTCGGTCAGCACCAGCAGGGTCACGCCCAGGCCAGCGACCAGCAGCAGGCCGAGGTCGGCGGGCGACTCCAGCGAGGGCTCCTTGCGCCAGGTCTTCCACACGGCCTGGTTGAAGCCGGGCAGGACCAGGCTGCCCATCGCCAGCCCAAGGCCTGTACCGGTCAGCAGCCGCATCGTGTTGCTGGGCGCATAGAGCGGAGGACCGCCCGGGAAGAAGGCCAGGTAGGAGTTGATGCCGTCGATGGCGAAGGCCGCGCCCAGCATGCCCAGCACCACGAGCAGGCCGCGACGCGGAAACTCGCCCGCCCGCCCGCGCCCTCGCAGCCACAGGTAGGCGAAGGCCAACGTCGAACCGAGGTACATCCCGGTGCAGCGCGAGCACAGCGGCAGGGTACGTTCGCCAAGGTGGAAGGAGCGCAGATCGATGCGGTGGCAGACGGCGTATCCGACCGCATCGGCCTTGCCCAGCAGGCCATCCGGCGTGTAGACCAGCCACACCAGCAGCACGCCGACCGCCAGAACCAGCAGCATTGCGCGGGCCCACCGCTCTCGGCGCGGGTGACCGGGGGTCGGGTTCTCGCCTAGCATGGCGACGATTATAACGGACGGGTTGATCCGATCTGCGCGGCAGGCCGTTGGCTTGACGCTCCCCCGGCGGGTCGTTATAATCCTCCCGCTTTCCTCGGTAGCTCAATAGGCAGAGCGGGCGGCTGTTAACCGCTAGGTTCCAGGTTCGAGTCCTGGCCGAGGAGCCTCTCTCGCAGCGTGGATTCGTCCCGGCCCCCGAGGCACGATCGCCCGGGGGCCGGTTCGTTGCGACGACATGCGAACGTAGGCCGGCGGGCGGGCTCAGGGCAGGCGCAGGGGGCGCAGTCATCCTGTCTGCTTTCACGCTCAGGATTGTGCGCCCCTCGGCTCGTGCCTGCCTGACATCAGCCTGCCGATGACCTTCCGGACCAACGGCAGGCTAGTGCAGCCCCAGAGGCCCCGGGTACCACTCCACGGTGGCCGGGATCGACTCGCCAAGCGGCGTCGCAGTCTGCCCGAAGGTCGTCTCAAAGCGAGAGCTGTCGACCACGAAAGGCTTCTCAAACTCGTACATCATCTCCTCCGACTCGCGCGCCTCGGGGATGAACAAGCCGCCCAGGGACATCATCGCCCGGCCCATGGCGCTCATCTTCGCCGGACTACCAACCGCCTCGAAAACGCGCTCCACGAACTGGCGCTGCGTGATCGCCGGCTGGTCGTTGGGCACATGCCATGCCTGACCGAGCGCCTCGTCGCGCTCTCCCAGCACCACCATCGCCCGACCGAAGTCATCGATGAAGGTGTACGTGTGGGGGACATCCAGCCGCCCGCCCACGGAAGCAGCCTTGCCCCTCAGCGCCGGCAGGAACACACGATCGCCCATGGCAGATCCAAGAACCTGCGGGCCGAAGAAGTCGGAGCCGCGCGCCAGGGCCACGCGGACCTTGCCCAGGCGATGCGCCATCGCCGCCCGGACCTCGCCCTTGCGGGCGCTCGGGGCATACGGCAGGCCTTCGTGGATCGGCCCATCGACCTCGCCGTACATGTACAGGTTGTCGCCCACAATTAGCTAGGCGCCGGCTGCCGCGGCTGCCTCCAGGATCGACGTCTGGAGCAGTGGGAACTTGGCCGGCCATGGCGTGTACCCGGCCTGGGCACATTGATAGACGACGGTCGCATCCTGAGTTGCCTGCCGGGCAAACGAAGAGTCGTACGCGTCGCCGGAGAGCAGTTCGACGCCCGGCGGCAACTCGGGCCTGGACCTCCCGTTCACGATCCGAACGGGTTTGCCCTGGCGCACGAGCTCACGTACGACGGAAAGCCCAAGCGGCCCGGATCCAGACACCACATGCACGTTGCCTTTCCTTCTTTCCACCTTGTGCCTTCTCCTCTACCTCAAACGTTCGACTGCCGGTCGGGATTTCGATCCTCAGATGCTCAGGCCGATCTCGCTGCGCAGGCCGTGCAGGTCGTTGAGGTAAACCTCCAACGGGTCGGCCACTTGCGGCGGGATATGCCCGTGCAGTTCCAGCGTGGTCAAGCCATGCACGCGTGCCCAGCTGATCAGCGTCAGGTACAGCACCACAGGATGGGCGCTGAGCGCGTGGGCATCCTTCCAGGACTGCATCTGTCCTTGGAGTGTGGCGCCCAGGATCGGCGGCCGCTGGATACGGCCGGCCTCCCAGGCCGCTTGAAGGACCGCCATGAGCACGCCCAGGGCACGCGCGGCTGCCGGCAGCGTGCGCTCCAGGGGTGCGAGGTAGCCCGGAATGGGCGTCCCGAAGATCAGGGCGAACCGCTCCGGGCGCATCAGGGCCCATTCCCGGTAGGCGAGGCCCACAGCCAGGAAGCGTCGGGCATGGTCCTCGGCGGCCATCGCCTGGATGGAGGCCTCCAGAGCATGGCCCAGCGACTCGTAGGCCTCGATGATCATGGCTGTCACCAGCTCATCCCGGCTGGGGAAGTAGCGATAAAGGGCCGGGGCCGTCAGCCCCATGCTCCGGGCGATGGCCCGCAGCGAGAGGGACGGCGCACCCAGCTTGCCAATCTGCGACCAGGCGGTGTGCAGGATCTCCTCCTGGGTAGCTTCCCGGCGAGAGCGTGAACGGGGCGTGTCCTTGGGGCTCATGTTATCTCCGTTTATTTTAGTAAACGCCAGTAACAACATAGCAGACCCTCCCGGGACCGTCAAGGCCCAACACCTGGCCGCCGCACGGCCCGCACATGGAGAGGCGGGAAGCCCTGACCGGTCCCCACCGAGCGCTGGCCGAGTTCCCAGAGGAAGGGGTCCCGCCGTGGGCGTGCAGGGGCGTGCCGGCTGGTCCGCCATCTACTCATCCACCTTTAGGCTCCGCTCGGCGCTCGGTCGGCTACAATCGCTCCGACTCGAGACCCCGCGTCTTTGAGGAGGAACCGGTATGAGCGCCCGCAGACCCCATTGCCCCCACACTACCCTCGTCGAAGATCACGCCGAAGGCCGATTACCTCAAC
>DYJB01000079.1 GCA_020723365.1 Candidatus Aquidulcis sp.
GTTCCAACCCTGCTTTCAGGGCCTCTTTCCGTCGCCCGATCTTGGCCGAACTGGCGTCCACTCTCTTGGTGTTAACCGGTGCCTACCCTGTCGTGCTGGTCGGGCTTCAGCGCGTGGTTGGACCGTGGCTGGGCCCCTTCAATCCCGACTTCACCTACCCTCCGCTTTGGGGTGCCCTTGCCTTGGGGACTCTGGCCGGCGCCTTGGTCACTTACCCCTATCACCTGTGGATGACTCGGCGCGGCGTGATCCGTTGGGGGATGGGCGCAACGGGAGAAGCGGCGCCGGCTCGGCCGATGGCATGGTATGTCCAGCTGCCCCTTGCGCTGGCGGCTCTTGGACTGATGGTCGCTGCCGTGCTCCTGGCCACCAGCCTGCCGCCCGGGTAGCGACGCGACCGTGGCCGAGCGCGATCCGACTCGATCCGAGGAGGTGTGGCGATGACGTCCCCATCGCTTCCCGTCACCGAGAGCTCGTACCTCGACATCCAGGGGGCCCTCGGCATCACCAAGCACAACGGCGGCCTTTCCGCCACCCTGGAGATCCTTCGCCTGTGCCGGGTCGCCGACGCACAGGAAGTGCTCTACGTCGGCTCCGGTATCGGCGTCGGCCCGTGCGTCATCGCCGGCCGCTCCAGGGCGCACGTGGTGGCGCTCGACATCTCCGAGCGGATGCTCGACTGGACCCGCCAGCGCGCCCAGGAGGAAGGCCTGGGAGATCGCATCGAGACGCGGCAGGGCGATGTCCTCTCCCTGCCCTTCGAGGCCGATCGCTTCGAAGCCGTCCTGGTCGAATCCGTCCTGGCCTTCGTCCAGGACAAAGCGCGCGCCATTCGGGAATGCGTGCGCGTCACCCGCCCCGGTGGCTATGTCGGCATGAATGAGACCGTCTGGCTCCTCCGCCCACCGGCTGCCAAAGTCCTGGAGCAGGCGACGGCGCTCGGGGCCTACATCCTCACGGCCGACGAATGGCAGGGGCTGTGGGCCGCCTCAGGGCTGGTGGACCGCACGTCCGAGGTGGCGTCGATCGGCCTGCGCGACGAGGTCCTCAGCCGCATCCAGTGGGTGGGGTGGCGCTGGGCGCTGCGAGCTTACGGCCGGTTGATCCGGCTTCTGCGCGAGCACCCCGAATCGCGTCAGGCCATCCGGGACCAGTTCCGGGCGCCGTCAGGCGTCGTGCGCCTGATGGGCTTTGCCCTGATGACGGGACGCAAGCCCATTTAGCGGGGTGGGGCCAGCCGGTCAAGGAGACGCGAGGGCAATCGCCCAGACTGGAGGATTCCCTAACTTGGGGGATGACGTCTCCCCCACCCCGGCGGCATGCTGGGGACGGCGCGCGGGATCGCGACGACCCGGCGCCGGCAACAGGAGGTTCGCATGATCGAGTGGACACGCAAGCCCATGATCCTGGCCGGGCTGGCTCTGCTTGCGGCTACCAGCCTGCTGCTGCTGTTCGGGCGCGGCGGCAGGGACCTGCGGCTCGCCTAGTCGGCGGGAACCGTCACAATGCGCCTGGCGTCTGAACGCCGGCGGCATTTCGCCATCCAAACCACAGGAGACCACGCAATGCCAACGCTATCCCGATCCGTTCTCGCGGCCTTGATGATTGCACTCGGCCTGACCTCCTGCTCCCTCACGCAGCAGCCGACCCCCGTCCCGGCTCAGGCCGGGCTGGCCAACCCTGCCTCGGTCTTCTGCGAGGGACAGGGCGGCAGGCTTGAGATCCGCACGGACAGCACAGGCGGCCAGACCGGCTACTGCGTTTTCGCCGACGGCAGCGAGTGTGAGGAATGGGCCTTCTTCCGCAATGAGTGCCGGCCGGGCTACGTGGCGACGCGGGAGGCGGCACCCACCGCCGCCTCGGTCGTCGAACCGGGCGCTTCTGCGCCGGAAGGTTGGGAGGTCTACACCGACCCCACCCTCGGCTACTCGTTCTTCTACCCCACGGGAAGCACCCTTCAGACAGACGCGCAGGACCGCTACCTGTCCGTCATCGGCCCGGTGGAGAACAACGAGCACTGGCCATGGTTCAAAATCGCCCATCCCGACGAGCCGGACTATCACCCTCCGGCAGACGCCGTCCTGCAGACCTGGCTGGCGGAGCACTATCGGCTGCCGGGACAGGTGATGGGCACGCGCACGATCGCCGGAGAGACCGCCATCCACACGCGCATCGACAACGGCCCACAGGCCTACGACGATGACCGGTTCTACTTCGTGCATGCCGGGCAGGTGTACGAGATCGTGGTGATGCACGCGGGCAAGGAGGATTGGAGCGTATACGACGTGTTCCTGGATAGCTTCGCATTCCAGAAGTAGCGGCGCACGCGCGAGCCTGCGTCTGGCATCCCAGCCAAAGGAGCGGATCCCATGCGGCTTGTCACTCCACCCTCCCTGGCCCTGGTCCTTGTTGCCGGCGCGATGGCAGCCTGCGGACCGGCACAGGAAGGTCCCACCATCCCAACGCAGGCGGGGCTTCCCAACCCGGCATCCGTCTATTGTGAGGGCCAAGGCGGAAGGGTTGATGTCCGCCAGGATGCCTCAGGAGCTCAGACCGGTTACTGCGTCTTCGCTGACGGGAGTGAGTGCGAGGAGTGGGCGCTCTTCCGAAACGAGTGCCAGCCCGCCCGGGTCGCCACGCAGGCCGCCGCACCCACGTCAGCGCCGGCCATCGATCCGGCTTCCCCTCCGCCCGCAGGCTGGGAGGTCTACACCCATCCAAACCTCGGGTACTCGTTCTATGTACCGGTGGGGGGTGAGATCGAGACCGACGAGATTGACCGCTCCATCTCCTACGTCGGACCGCTGGCGGGGGATGGACATTGGCCTTTGTTTGGCATCGCCCACCCCAATCTGGACGACTACCATCCGCCGCAAGACGCCGATCTGCAAACCTGGCTGGTGGAGCACAACCGGCTGCCCGGGAGAGTGGTCGGCACGCGCTTCATCGCCGGCGAGGCCGCCATCCATACGCGCAATGACAACGGCCCGCAGGCGTGCGACGACGACCGCTACTACTTCGTTCACGCCGGGCAGGTCTACGAGATCACCGTCATGCACACCGCCGAGGAAGACTGGTCGGTGTACGACGTCTTCCTGGACAGCTTCCGCTTCTAGGCAGGCGCCCGGAGAGGATCGAAGCCGGCCTGTGCCAGGCCGGCTTCGATTTCAGGCCGCCGGCTGTCTTGTCCCCAGGAAAGCGGCGAGGAGCAGCATAAGCCCGGCGGTGTCGAAGGCAAGGAAGCGCAGGCCGCTGGCCGCCAGCACCGCATGTCCGGGCGGCAGCGAGGCCAGGATCCAGCTCTCGCCTGCCAGCCCGATCACCTGCTGCGCCAGGACGATGCCGAACAGCGCGCGTTGTCGGAAGGGATCCACGATCACCGGCAGGTAGGTCACGTTCCACATCAGGAACAGGATGCCCAGGCCTCTCACCATGGCCGCCCCGGGTGCCCCGCCCAGTTCGAAGGCGCTGGCATAGGCGGCCGGATCGAGCACATAGGGGATCGCCGCCGAAAGATTGGCGGCCAGCACCAGACCCAGCGCCATCCTGGCCCAGCCCCCACGCTGCCTCATCCCTCCCCCTCACTCGTCGTGCCCCGCCGCGACCGCCGCCGGGCGTAGGATGCGATCACCCGGAATCTCCCCCGCGCCTGTGGGGCGCGTGGAGGCGCGGCACCCAGCGCGGCGTATCCTTGCGGTAGTCGTCGTACGCCGCGCCGAGCCGCCGGCTCGTCGCCGGCTCCTCCACACGGATCACGAAGACATGCATCAGCGCGGCAAAGGCCGCGCCCCCCAGGAGCAGCGTCGGCGATCCGAGCCAGCCGGCAAGCCCAATGAGGAGAAAGAAGGCGCCCAAGTAGATCGGATTGCGCGTGTGGCGGTAGGGCCCGTGGGCCACCAGCACCTCCGGCGCGTCGCCGAATCCGCCGGTCGATCGGGCCGTCCGCAGCAAGGCCACCTCGGCCCATGCGATCAGCGTCAGGCCCCCGGCCAACGACACCGCCCCGGGCGCTCTCAGCGCCGGCGGCAGGGACCAGCCAGCGCTCGAGTCCACAGCCGAGGTGGCGAGCACCAGGACGATCACCAACCCGGAAGCCACGCAGAGGATGAAGGCCCGCGCGGTCGCGCTGCGCCGCACGGCGGGAGCCTCCGGCCGGGATTGGCGGCCCATGCCGGGGCCGGGCGGGATTCGCATCGGCGAGTCCTTGGATGGGCACCGGCCGCCCCACCTACCACGAGCGGCCCGCTCGCCCCCTCCGATAGGATCCGGCCCCGGGATTCAAGCGGCGGTCTCTTCAGGGCCCAGCAGCACAAACAAACCCAGCGATCCCATGTTGGCGAACAGCAGCGGCGCCAGGAAGGGCGCGCCGCGGATGAAGCGCTCCAGCAGGAAGCTCCCCGAGGCGGTCAGGTCGTCGAGAACATGCAGCACGGCGCCGATGATCCCCACGGCGATCATCAACAGCATAGTACCGGTATACAGGATCAGATCCGCTCGCCGGCGGTTCTCGATCGCCCCGAGGGTCCCGGCGATGACCGTGGCGAACACGCCCACGCCCGTCGGCAGCCACAGCCACGGGTTCACGAAGCCGGTGCGGGCGTGATCGAGCACGCTGCTGATCACCGTCGCCAGGCTCCCCATGCTGACCATGAAGAAATACGCCTGCGTCTTGCTGTACGGCAGCGCCATCGTGCAGCGCCGGCTGAGGCGCAGGATCCCACTGTCCGGCGGCTCCTCGACCCATGCCGCGCTCAGCCCCAGCAGCCCGGTCAGCGAGAACGTCAGCGGGCCGAGGATCGGCGGCGCCCACACAAGCAGGTCGACCGAGACCTGCTCGCCGGGGACAGCGTTGGGCAGGAGGGCGCGGCGCAGGTGGAAGTAGGCGCCGAGCAATCCGACGACGATGCTGGCCAGCAGCACCGTGCTGGCGGTGGCCGAGGCCAGCGGGCGGCGGCGCAGGGAGATCAGTCCGGCCGCCAGCAGCAGCACGGCCGCTACCGGCCCGAAGATGATCGGGATCCATTCGTAGGGACGGATCGTTCCGCTGATGCTGTGCGCCAGGTAGGTGTCGATCCCCAGGAACAGCAGGTTGACGGCTGCCATCAGCAACATCATCTGGTCACGCGTAATCGGCAGCAGGCGACGGCGCACCCGCTCCAGCGCCGGGGAGAGCTCCGCCAGCAGCGTCATGGTCACTCCCCCGCCGCGGCGGCCTCCAGCTTCTCGGCGGCCATCACTTTCAACTCACTCAGATCCTTGAGCAGCTCGTAGATGCCGTGCCACTGGGTGTAGTCCGGCCCCTGCATCCAGGTGCCGAATTTGGCCGTCCTCCCCCAGTGGTGCCAGAGATCGAAGTAGACGAAGTCGATCGGCTCGTCGAAGGGCTCGGCGGTCAGCAGGCCCTGCTGCTTGAGCGGCTCCATGACGGCGTCACTCTCGCGCACGCGTTCGTTCACCGCCTCGACGGCGGCGTCGGCGGCGGCGTAGAACTCCTCCAGGAAGGCCTCGTTGTGGCACTCGCGGCACACACCCTGCATGCGGATCAGGTTGTCCTGCCAGGACGGGCGCCGCTGGCTGATGGGCGCAAACAGATACCAGGTCAGGCGGTCGCCGACGTCATGCGTCGTACCGGCCGTGCCGAAGCCGCTCATGTGGCAGATGGCGCAGGTGGCCGCCGGGAAGTCCTCGACCGTCAGCGTCCCGGCCTCGGCCTCCCAGTTCCAGCGGTCGCCGCCCGTGGCGTAGGCGATGCCGTGCGGCGACTCCTGGTAGATCTCCCACTGCGGGTGATCGGGGCCGATATGGCAGGCGTTGCACGTCTCGGGCTTGCGCGCCTGCTCCAGGCTGAACTCGTGCCGCAGGTGGCACTTCTGGCACTGCCCGACGGAGCCATCCGCCGCCGGCTTGCCGATGTTGTGGCAATCCTCGCAGGCGAAGCGCGTGATGGCCGGGCCCTCGATGGCGTACAGGGCATGGCGCATCTTGTCGGGCGCGAACGAACCTTCGGGGATCGCCTGGTACTGGGCGCGCTGAGCTTCGGTGAGCGGCTCGATGCCGACGACAGCCACGTAGGCCGGCAGCGAGTGACGGCTGGCGTTGTACTGCGCCACCTCCTGCCCGTGGCAGCGCTGGCACATGGCCGTGCTGGGCGAGCCCAGCACGTAGGTGCCCTCGTGTTCCACCGCCCCCGCGTAGCCGCGGCGCACCTCGTGGCAGTCGCGGCACACGACCTTGGCCGCCGCCATCGAGCTCACGCCGTACTGCTCGACGATTCCCGGCGTCGATTGGCGGTGGCAGGCGACGCATTCGTCGCTGCTGCCAGCCAGAGCATTCGTCCGGGCTGCCATCGTCGACGCCGTCGCCGTGGAGCGCGCCACGGCCTGGGCGATCAGGATCAGCCCCAGCACGATGATCACCGCCACCAATCCGGCAATCAGCAGGCGCGCCGAACGCAGGCGGTCTCCGCTCTCCGTTTCCGTCATGCCGATCCTCCCGGCTTGCAGGGCTGCACCCCGTAGTCTGGACCACGCATGGTATAGCACGGACTCGGTCTACAGGGAAAGGGCCACCGGCACGGCCGGCGAAGGGAGCTGAGTCAGGTGAGGAAGCGGTCGGCGTATCCTTCCACCGAAACCATGCACTCCGCCCGGCGGCCGAACCAGCGCTCCCGGTTGCGGGCGAACCAGTCGTAGACGAGGTCACGCAGGGCACGCGGGACCCCGCGCAACACCGCCAGCAGCGGCCAAGGGAAGGGCAGGTAGCGCAGCAGGCGCAGCCCGGCCTCCGAGCGCACGTGGCATCCGCCCGGCTCCACCAGCACGACCGTGGCAGCGGACTCGCCCGGACACCCGGCCTGCTGGAGCAGTCGCTCCCCTGCCTTGGACTGGCGCGCCGCCAGGCGGAGGCGCCCGCGCCGGTCCCGCGGCAGCACGAAGCCGACGATCGAGGCGCACAGGTTGCAGTCGCCGTCGTAGATCAACACGGGACCTTCAACGTTCATCGCCTGCCTCCCGGCTCGGGCGCCGCCGCCATTCGTCTGCTCCCCGGCGCCCTTGCCACAACCTCGTCCTGGCACACGGGCAGGCACCGATGGTATTTCACCTGCGTAGCTCGCGAAGCCAAAGGTGCGCCGCCTGCGGCTGATTGCCCGGTGGACATAGCCGCAGGAACAACGCCGACCGCTACGTCTGGTATACCACGCCGCCGTCCCGGCTCCTCCGGCAGTCGCTCGGGGCGAACGCGCGGACTCAGGCTCACAGCCGCGCAGACTGCGTTCCCCCTAGCCGGGGGAAACATGCCGAGTGGAGGCAGGCGCAGCCGCGACCACGTGCCGATCGGCGCAGAGCCACGTCGTGCGTCAGGCAACTCCCTGCCGGTCAGCCGGCCTCATTGCCAGCCGGCTCGCCGGGGTCTAGAATCTTCGCCTTAACGTGGAGCTTGCGGGGCCGCTGTCCCCGTCCCTTCGCCTCCACTGTCGAGCATGCGGGGGGGTGAGCGCTGGCATCCATCGCCGTGCGCCCGACGACACCCGAACTGGTTGGCCGCCAGGCAGCCTGGGAATCGATCCGCGCCGCCTTCACGGATGCCGTGCGCGGCCGGCTTCGCGTCGCCTTGTGCGTGGGAGATCCAGGGATCGGCAAGAGCCATCTCCTGGCAGTCGCCGCCGAGCGGCTTGCCGCCGCCGGAGCCCTTGTGCTGCAGGGAGGCGCCTCCGAAGCCGAGGCCATGCCGCCCTACTTACCCTTCCTGGAAGCCCTCGGGCCCTGGATCCGGCAGGCGCCCATCGAACAGGTGTTGTCCGACGTGGGTTCGGGCGCGCTCGTCCTGACGACAGTCTTCCCGGATCTCACCGCCCGTCTCAGGGACCCGGTCGCTTCTCCGGCGCTGCCCCCGGCCCAGGCGCGCCTGCGTCTCTTCGAAGCGATCGGGAGTTACCTGGCCGCACTGGCCGCCCGCCAACCGCTGGTGCTGATCCTCGACGATCTTCAATGGGCCGATACGGCCAGTCTCGACCTGCTCACCTACGTGGCCGGCCATCAACCTGCCGCTCGCCTGCTGATCCTCGGCGCCTACCAGGAGGCCGCCGTTGCCACACATCCCGCGCTCGAGCGTGCCCTGGTGACGCTGCATCGCACCCTGCGGCCGGAGCGCATCGCCCTGCCTCCCCTGGACGCAGGTCAGACTGCCGAGCTCGGTCGGATCGTGCTGCGAGCGCCCCTGTCCCCGGAGAGCGCCCTGGCCTTGCAGGCGCACAGCGAAGGCAACCCGTTCTTCGCCGTGGAGCTCTTGCGAGGCTGGCAGCACGCCGACGCCCTGCATCGCACGCCACAAGGATGGGCACTGCGAGGTGGAGACACGCTCGCCATCCCGGCCAGCATTCTCTCGGCGGTTCGCCTGCGCATCGGCCGGTTGCCGGCCCAGGCGATCGACCCGCTGCGCGTTGCTTCCGTCATCGGCCGCTCCTTCGGCATCGACTTGCTGGCCCAGGTAGTGGGCGAGCCGGTCGAGGCGGTGGAGGTCCGCCTGATGGAGGCCGCCGCCCACCACCTGGTCGAGGCCGACGACACCGGCGAGTACCGCTTCGCCCACGACATCATCCGCGCCTGCCTCTTCCGGGAGGTGAGCACCTCGCGCCGACGGCAGTTGCACGCCCGCATTGGCGCGGCGATTGAGGACAGGGCTGGCGCCCCGGCCGTCCAGCGGCTCGACGAACTGGCCTTCCACTTCTCGCGCAGCGACGACGCCGAGCGCGGCGCTGCCTACTCGAAACAGGCCGCCCAGCGGGCGCATTCGGCCTTCGCCTTCGAGCAAGCCGCAGGCCACTGGGAGGCGGTGCTGCGCCAGCTTCCGCACGAGGCGGAGACTCGTGGCGCGGCCCTCTTGGGGTTGGGCGAGGCTCTGCTCCTGGCCGCCCGGGAGGAGGCCGCCGCCGACGCCTTCCAGGCTGCCGACGCATGGCATGCCGCGCGAAACGAGGCGGCCGGCCGGATCCAGGCGCTGCGCGGCCTGGGCATCTGCCTGTGGAGACGGGATGCGCTCGATCGAGCGCGCAGTGTGCTGGAAGAGGCTCTCGTGCTGCTCGACGCCTTCCCGGACCCGGCACCGGAGGCCGTGCGCACGCGGGTGGAGTTGGCGACCCTGCTGGGAAACGTCCTGGCCGAACCCACGCTGGCCCTACAGCATGCCAGCGTCGCGCACCAACTGGCAGGCTCGCTGCAGGACCCGCACCTGCAGGCTTCGGCCGGCAGGACGATGGGCTTCCTGCTGGTGCTGGAGAACCGCATGGAGGAGGCGATCCCACTCCTCGAACGCGCTCTGCAGCTTGCCCTCCGCGCCGACGATATGGCCGAAGCGGCCGAATGCGGCTCGGCCCTGGCCCAGGCATACGTCTGGTCGGGCCACCTGAGCCAGGCCGTCCGCGTCAGTCGGCAGCGTCTCGAACACGCCCTCCGCGCCCAGCAGCCCTACCGCCTGCACTACGTCCATACGTGGCTGGCGTTCCTGGCGGCGGCACGCGGCGAGTGGGCGGAGGCGGAAGCCTGTCTCGATCTGGCCCGGTCCTCCCTGTCCGGCGCGGCGTCCGTCCGGCCGCATGCCTTCCTCCATCAGATTGAGGGCTACCTGTCGTACCAGTGTGGCTGCTTCGCCAAGGCGAAAGAGCACTTCCGCGCCGCGCTGGTCGTCTTTCACGAGAAGGACCCGCTCGAGTACCAGCTGTGTGTGGGCATGATGGGCCTGACCCACTTCGCGCTAGGTGAGGAATCGCAGGCAGCTGGAAGTCTTCGGGAGCAGGTGGGGATGTTGGCCGTGCAGCGCTCGGGCTCCCTGCCCTACGCCTCGGCCGCCAGCACCCTGCTTCTCCTTGCCAGTGGGGTGGGCGATCGCGCCCGCACCGCCTCCCTTCTGCTGGAACTGCAGGCTTGCCGCGGCCAGCATCACTGGTTCCTGGTCGACCGGATCCTCGCCGCCGGCGAGGCCTTGCTCGGAAACGAGGCCGCCGCTCACGCCCACCTCGATGCCGCCGAATCCCTCGCCCGCCGAGAAGGCCTGCTGCCTGAGCTCGAGCGGGTCCTACGTGCTCGCGCCGCCCTGATCGCAACCCATCCCGGCGAGGGAGCGGCGCAGGCGGCCGGTTCCGTGCAATCGGAGGCGGCCGGGCTGGCGGAACGTCTGGGCCTGCCTCCGTCTCGATCCGCCGCCTCCGACCGGACACCCACCCATCCACCTCTCTCGCCTCGCGAGGCCCAGGTGCTGCGCCTGGTGGCCACCGGCCTCAGCAGCCGCCAAATCAGCGAGCAGCTGTGCCTCAGCCCGCACACCGTCGCCAAGCACCTGACCAGCATCTTCACCAAGCTGGGCGTCGGGAACCGCGCCGCGGCCACCGCCTACGCCATCCGGCACGGCCTCGACTAAGCCGCCGACGTCCCTTCCCAACTGGCAAGTTCTTGCTACCCGCGCCAGGCACCTGGCGCCCGAAGCCCGCCACGGATTGGCAACTCCTGTCGATGCGCCCCCGCCCGCCCGTCGCTAGACTGGCAGCATGCGGGACCCAGCCTCTCCCCGGTCCAAAGACCCCGAAGCGCAACCGGCTGGAGCCTCGACACAGGGCGCCCTCTATGTCACGCTGACGCACGGGCGCGCCTGTGCCGGTGATGAAGACGCCGTCATCGCCTTGCATGAGGAGTGGCTCCGCCGCCGCGCCAGAGAGTCGGGCCTGCTGTCCAGCGAGATCCTCGTGGATCCGGCGGACCCACAGGTCTTCGTTGCCATCAGCCACTTCGCCGACCGGGCAGCGGCCGAGCGCAGCCTGGACGATCCAGAGCACAGCGCCTGGCGCAGTCGCCTGGCCACCCTCTCGGAGGCTCAGCTTGTTCAGCGCGACATGCTGAGTCGGTGGCGGGCAGGGTCCCCGCCGCCCTCCGGTCCCCCCCTGGCTGCGCGACCTGGAGGCCCGTGAGATGATCGCTCGATATCGCCTCATGGCATGCCTGGCTGTTGCCAGTCTGCTCGTCGGCTGCAACCTGGGGACCTCGGACACCGACACGGGCGCGTCGCCGGAGGCGGAAGTCCCCGCCGCGCCGCGTGCCGTTTCCGGACCACTACCGCAGCCGCACGCGTTCCCGGCTGAGCCCGGCGGCCCACGCCTGTTCTTCACCGACCTTGTGTCCGGCCCGTCATCCGGAGGCGAGAACGATGGGGGAGTATTCGTGACGTTGTACGGCGAGGGTTTCGGCCCTGAACGCGGCGAGTCAACCGTCATGCTCAGCGGCGCCGAAGTGGCCGCCTACCGGACCTGGGGCGAGAACAACGCGCCGGCACGCGGGCTCGACATGATCGCTGTCCAGCTCGGGCCTGGCAGCGTGTCGGGAGATCTGGTCGTGACCGTTGGAGGTGTGCCCAGCAACCCGCTGCCGTTCGAGGTGCGCCCAGGCCGCATCTTCTTCGTTTCCCCCGAAGGGAACGATGAAGCCGACGGCAGCTTCCAGGCGCCCTGGGCGACGGTTACGCGGGCGCGGGCCTCTGTCCAGCCCGGCGACACCGTCTACTTCATGGACGGCATCCTGCAGACGGCCGAAGACAACGCCAGCGCGGCGCTGGCCCTGGAGGTCAGCGGGGATCCCGATCGCCCGCTCGCCTTCGTCGCCTACCCCGGCGCGCACCCCCAGTTCGGATCGACCGACCTCGAGTTCGGCACGCGCATCCCCAACAACCCGGACACCTACGCCAGCCATTGGGTCTTCGCCGGACTGACGCTGCGCGGCCTCGTCAGCGCGCTCGACCTGGGGGGCTCTGGCTCCACGGA
>DYJB01000080.1:0-1770 GCA_020723365.1 Candidatus Aquidulcis sp.
CCATGGCGCCGCCGGTGTTGCCGGCGGTGACAAAAGCGTCCGCCTCGCCGGTCTTCAACAGCTCCATGCCCACCGCCATTGAGCTTCGCGCCTTGCCGCGCGCCGCGTCGGCGGGCTTGTCGGTCATCTCAAGGACTTCCGGGGCGTGGATCACGCGCACGCTGTCGGGAGCGGCGCCGGCGGCGCGCAGCATCGGCTGCAGGACTTCCTGCGGGCCAGCCAGCAGAATCGGGTCGCCCCACGCGGCCGCCGCCTGAACCGCTGCCGCAACCTCGGGACCCGGATGGGTGTCGCTGCCCATGGCGTCCAGAACGATCCGCATCGTCACTCGTCTCCGTTGGCGGCGCTCGGGTTGACACGCAAGAGTCGGCGGCTATAATACTCCACGTTGCCGCTCGACGGGCGCTGGTGCTGGAACTGGCAGACAGGCATGGTTGAGGGCCATGTGCCGCAAGGCGTGGGGGTTCAAGTCCCCCCCAGCGCACACACACTCGCCGCCCCCGTGGGCGGCGAGCTGCTTTCCCGGGCCGGTGCGGCTGGGCCGCCGTCCTAGAGCAGAACCTTGCTCAAGAACAGCTTGGTTCGCTCGTGCGAGGGCGTGCTGAACAGCTTCTCGGGCGTGCTCTCCTCCACGATCGATCCCTCGTCCATGAAGATGGCCCGGTGGGCGGCGGCGCGGGCGAAGCCCATCTCGTGGGAGACGACCACCATGGTCATGCCTTCCTGGGCCAGGGCCAGCATGACGTCGAGCACCTCCTTGATCATCTCCGGGTCGAGCGCGCTGGTGGGCTCGTCGAAAAGCATGATCTTGGGATTCATGGCCAGCGCGCGGGCGATGGCAACGCGCTGCTGCTGGCCCCCGGAGAGCTGGACGGGGTAGGCCTCGGCCTTCTCGGGGATGCCCACCTTGGCGAGAAGCTCCAGCGCCACGCGACGGGCCTCCCCGGAATCGCGATGGCGGACGACGCGCTGGGCCAGCATCAGGTTGTCCATCACTGAGAGGTGGGCGAAGAGGTTGAACTGCTGGAAGACCATGCCCACCTCGGTCCGCACGGCGTTGATGTTGGCGGCCGAGTCCAGCGGGATCCCGTCGACGACGATCGTCCCCTGGTCGTACTCCTCCAGACGGTTGATGCACCGCAGGAGGGTGGACTTGCCCGAGCCCGACGGGCCGATGATCACGACCACCTCGCCCTTCTGGATATCCAGGCTGACGCCGCGCAGGGCGTGCACGGTCCGGCCGAAATGCTTGTGAACGTCGCGGATCTGAATGATGGGCTCCATCCGCCTACCTCTCGAACTTCGTGCGGCGTTCGATCCAGGCAACCATGCGCGCCGCGAAGAGGGTCAGCACCAGGTAGAGCAGGGCGACCATCGACCAGGTCTCGATGGGGATGAAGGTCGTGGACATGAATTCGCGTCCGCGTCGCGTCAGGTCGGTGACGGCGACGACGCTGACGAGGGATGAGTCCTTGAGCAGGGCGATGAACTCATTCCCCACCGGCGGCAGGATCACGCGCACCGCCTGAGGCAGCACGACGTGGCGCATGGCCTGCGCGTAGGTCATGCCGAGACTGCGAGCCGCCTCGAGCTGCCCCTTGGGGATGCTCTGGATGCCGGCGCGGTAGATCTCGCTCATGTAGGCGGCGTAGCAGATGGTCAGGCCCAGGATCGCCATGGCAATGGGATTGGCCCGGTACTGCATGAGGAAGGGAAGCTTGAACGACAGGCCGATCTGCTGGAGCACGGACGGGAAGGCGAAGTACCACC
>DYJB01000080.1:1780-4473 GCA_020723365.1 Candidatus Aquidulcis sp.
CCATGAGCGGGGTGCCGCGGATGAGCTCGACGTAGAGCGACGACAGCCCAAAGATCAGCGGATTCTTGGACAGCCGCCCGAGGCCGCCGACCATGCCCAGGACCAGGATCAACACGAAGGAGCTGACGGTCGTGAAGATGGTGACGGCGATCCCATCGCGCACGAAGACGATGATGCGCAGGAAGGGGTCGGGGCGCACTGCCGCCAGGAGCACCACCAGGGCAACGACTCCGACGAGCAGCCACCACCAGGCGTCCAGCTTGGCGGACGGCTCGGCGCCGGGGATACGGGCAAGCTCGTCCAAGGGCGGCGATGGCGCGGCCTTAGGCTTGGCGGGCATCGATAGCCTCCTGACGCGCCAGCGAGGCCCCTGCGGGCCTAGCTGGCATCGGTCGGGTCAGGGCCCTACTGGTTGGCGAGCCACTTGGTGGTCAGTTCGTCGATCAGTCCGGAGGCCTTGACGGCCGCCAGGCCGGCGTTGATCTTGGCCAGCAGCTCGGTGTCGGTCTTGCAGACGGCGACGCCGTAGTTCTCTTCGGTGAAGACCGGGCCGACCGTCTTGAGCTTGTCGGGATTCGTCCCGACGTAGCCGATCGCCAGCGGGTTGTCGGCGATGACGGCGTCGATCTGGCCGTTCATCAGGTCTGCGAAGGCCAGGTCGATGGAGTCGTAGCTCTTCGACGTGGCGCCGCTGATCTTCTGGGCCTCGAATTCGCCGGTCGTGCCAAGCTGGGAGCCGATCGTCTTCCCGGTGAGGTCATCCTTGCCGGCGATGGCCGTCTCGTCGATCCGAACCGTGACCACCTGCCCGGCGGCGAAGTACGGGTCCGAGAAGCCCATCTCCAGGGCGCGCTCCTCGGTAATCGTCATGGCCGAGATGGCGGCGTCGTACTGGCACTGGGCCACGCCGGCCAGCAGCGGATCCCACGAGACGTTGACGAACTCCACCTCAAAACCACCCTCCTTGGCGATGGCGGTCATCAGATCGATGTCGAATCCAACGATCTGCTTGGTGGCCTCGTCGACCATCTCGAACGGCGGCCAGGTGGCGTCGGTGGCGACCTGGACCTTCTCGGCCGTCCCACCGCACGCTCCCAGGACCAGGCTGGCCAGGACGAGCAGCGACAACAGGGCGTACTTCTTCATGACATCCTCCATCAGGGCTCTGGATCTCAGCGGTGCAAACCCTTGGCGGTCGAAGAAGTGACGCGGCTTGCCCGGCGTCAGCCGGTCAAGCCGCGGGCGTCGTCCTCACCCTCGACGCCGAGGCAGGGGGACCGCTGGACAGTATCCAAAGAATAGCCGCACTTGGGGTGGAGTGCAAGCGCCTGTATGGGAACCTACGGCGATGCCTCGGCCCAGCGGCTCATGTGAACCTCGGCCGGGTCCACGGGCAGCAGCGGGGTGAGCATCGCCAGCAGCTGGCTGACGGGAAAGGAGAGATGCGCGTGGTTAGGGACCAGACTGTGAAGGGAGGAGGTATCCGGCGACGGGCCAAGGGCCGGGGAACGCTGCACGAGCGCTTCGATCAGGCGCGATTGCGCCGCCAGCAAGGCATCGGGCTGGTCCTCGACCAGGCTCAGGAATCCGAGCACCTGATCGCCCGAAAAGACCGTGCCGTTGAGATCGACGCCGCCGACGAAGTCCACCAGCGCCGCGAAAGCTGTCTCGTCCATCAGCACCGTTACGTCCGGCTCGAGGGGAACGGCGGCCGCCAGCTGCGAGAGGAAGAGTGGAGCGATGCCGCCATCCGCTGACCAGGAGAACAAGGCACCGAGCGTCACGGGTTCTTGCCCGGGTATGGGTGCATCGGCGGACAATCCGTAGAGGAACACGCTGCGCCCCGGGGGACGGAACGTTACGAACCAGATGGCGCGCAGGTCGGGGGGCTGATCGAAGCGATCGACTCCGAGGATCAGTAGCGTCGTCTGCCCGATGCCGGCGGGCGGGGTCGGCGTGCTGCTCCCGGAGGTCTGGATCCCGCCGAGCGCGGTGCTGAGCAGGCCGAGCACGAAGCCGACGATGATCACCAGGAAAAGGAGCTTGAGCTGTGCGCGGCGGTCCATACGGTCGTCGGGCGGGCCTCGTGGCGCGGATTGTACCTTGGCGTCGGTGGCCCCGCAATCGGCGGCCCGCGACCCGGCCTCCAGCCGGCGAGGGATCGTTCCCGGCCGAAAGGAAAGGCGAAGCGCCCGGGGGATAGAGCGACCCGGGCGCGGGATCAGACTGGGCGAACCGGTCCAGATCGCGCTATGGATTCGGCCCGAAGGCGACCAGGCCGACGCGGTACCCGATGGCGTAGGCCAGCAAGCCTCCGGCCAGCATCACCAGGTACGGCGTGGCTGAGAGCAGCTGCTCCCGGTTGCGGAGAACGATGTCGGCCGTCGAGGCGGCGGCGCGCCAGAAGGCCAGACGGATGAGCGACATGGGGCGGGGGCTCTCGGTCGTCATGGCGGCTACCTCGACGTGCTGAGGCGGACAATCCGCCCGCGCCCATCGGCCGTGGCGCGCACAATGCGGCTAAGCTGCTTGCCGCCCGGAAGCGAAACCTTGCCCTTGAAGGTCAGCACATACAGTTCCTGCGCCGCCTGCGCCTCGCGCCGGACCGTGGGCTTGACATCGCGCATCTCGGGGTACGTCCGCACGACTTCGCGGCTGACGCGCCCGACAGCCTCAGGTTCCATCACCTTCCT
>DYJB01000080.1:4483-11680 GCA_020723365.1 Candidatus Aquidulcis sp.
GAACCGACGGCCACGCGGCGGCGCAGGAACGTCGGCAGGTCGAGATCCGCCTCCATGGCGGGCGCAGCGGCGAGCGTCGCCGCCAGCGGAGCGCTCTCGATGGCCGGGGCCATCGGTCGTCCGCCCACACCGGTCACGATCAGGATCGCCTGGGTGCGTCCCTCCATCGAGGGCTCGGTGGTGGCGCCCAGGATGATCTCGGTGTCCGGCGACAGCGAAGCGCGCAGCTCATCCACGGCCTCGCTGACCTCGAAGAGCGTCAAGTCTTCGCCACCGGTGAAATGCACCAGGGCGCCGTTGGCGTACTCCAGGCTGTCAATCTCGAGCAGCGGATGGTGAAGCGCCTGGTGGATGGCGTCGCGAGCCTTGTCCGGCCCCTCGGCCACGCCCACGGCCATCAGGGCTCCACCGCCGCGCTGCATCAGCGAGCGGACATGGGCAAAGTCTACATTGATCAGCCCGGCATGGGTGATCAGCTCGGAGACGGCCTGCACCCCCTGGCGCAAGACATCGTCGGCCAGTCGGAAGGCGATCTCCAGGCTGAGGTCGCGAGGCGCCACCTGCATCAGCCGGTCGTTCGGGACCGTGATCAGCGTGTGGGTGTGCGGCTGCAGCAGGCGGACGCCGTCCAGGGCGTTGTGGGAACGCTTGGTCATCTCGAAGGAGAAGGGCAGCGTGACGACGGCAATGACGACGGCCCCGAGCTCCCGGGCGATCTCAGCCGCCACGGGGGCCGCACCGGTGCCCGTACCCCCGCCCATCCCGGCGGTGATGAAGACCATGTCGGCGCCGGCCAAGGCGGCGGCCAGCTCGCGGCTGCTTTCCATGGCGGCCGTGGCACCGGTCTTCGGATTGCCGCCGGCGCCCAGGCCGCGCGTGACGCGCGGGCCGAGCACGAGCCGCGTCGGCGCCAGGCTGGATTGCAGCGCCTGCCGATCCGTGTTGGCGGCGATGAACTCGACTCCGGTAAGCCCGAGCTCGATCATGCGGTTGACGGCGTTGGACCCGCCGCCGCCGAGCCCCAGGACCTTGACGCGCGCCTTGCCAATGGCAGGCGAGTCCTGCGCAGGAAGGTTGCGAGACGGCTGCGTCCGGGCGTTGCTATCCATGGCTGACTCCGTAGGTGAGTGAGGGCTGAGGTCCAGGCACGACGGCCGGGGCGGCGGCGCCGTGGGCGTGCGTCTTTTCGGGGATCACGCGCCGGACGACGCAGCCGGCGGCGCGCAGCTCGTTCTCCAGGCTGAGCGGAAGGGCGCGAGAGTCGCCCACGAGCGTGACCTCGGAGGCCAGGCAGGCCTCGCTGGCCGAAAAGCCGATCACAGGCCGCCAGACCAGGACGTATTCGGCCAGTGCGTTCCAGGCTTCACGGCCGAGGCTGCCGTTGGTGGGCAGCAGCAAGTAGTGGCCCATCGTCTTGGCCGATGCCGGCGCGGGAGCGGCTGGCGCCTGGGCGGCTGCCGTGAAAAGGGCGCGGGCTGCCGCGCGTGGCGCGCTTGCGCCGGCATACAGCGCAGCGCCGTACTCGGGCGACTCGGGTTCCGCGCACAGAAGGTGCAGGTTGAGGGCGATGACCGAGTCGGGGAGTTCGGCCGCAGCGGCCGACCGGGCCATCGCCGTGATGATGTCACAGTCCTCGTCCGCGTCCGGATTCCAGGCAAGACCAACGCCCGCCGCCAGGGCGATCATGGGCAAACTGCGGCCAAGCGCCTCGAGGCAGATCTGCTCGTACCAATCGAAAATGCGGAAGCCGCGCTGATCTTGGGCGCCCTCGACGGCGTCGTAGGGGCGGACGCCTGGCCATGCCTTCGGGCCGCCGCGGCCCCAGTCGAGCGGATGGCCGAAGCTCCAGGCGTACACACCCAGCGCCAGATCACGCACGAGGGCCTGCTGTCCCCGGCGCACAAGGGCTGAAAGGGCCGAGGACAGAAAGGCCGTGTCCCAATAGTCGCCGCCGGGCTCGAGAGGGGGAAGGACAGGCTGAAGCCCTGCCGAGCGCTCGGCTTGCAGGATCGGGATCAAGCGGTCGAGGTAGCGTTCGACGAGGGCGCTGCGGCCCCATTCGGAGGGCTCCCACTCCCGACGGGTGTTGGGGCGATCGCCAATCACGACGTGGCGCACACCCCAGTGGGCATACGCCTCCAGGAGACCGGTGATTTCCGCCGGTCGGACGGCCCCGATGCGGAGCGGCAGGTGGATGACGGGTGTGATACCGGCATCGAGCAGCCCGCGCACGAAGGGCTCAGGCACGGCCCGCGCCGCGGAGCCTCGCAGCGTGAGCCAGCGGGCGCCCAGGGCGTGCATTGCCGGCAGCCAGGCCGAGAGGTCGGCGTCGGTGTAGTGGCGCTCATCAGGGTAGTAGTGGAAGCCAAGACGATTCATGGCCATCCCGCAGTGTTCCCAGCGTGATGGCCATGATGCAAGAACGGGGCCAGATACGGCTTACCTGGAGACGGCTAGCTTCAGCACCTTCCCGGCCGGGTCGAGCGTCAGGCGGGCGTACTTGGCGTGGCGGTGGGAGCCCTCGGCGACCGATTTCGACAAGGTTACGACGGTCGTGCCAGGCTCGGTGTGGCCCACCTGCTTCGAGCCAATCTGAGACGTCGGACAGCAATGGCCCTCGCCGGAGCATCCACAGTGCTGGCGGTGGATGGCCGCGCGAGCATCGCTCATCCCGGGCAGGTAGTGCGAGACGATCGAGCGCACGCGGCTGTTCGAGGCCTCGTCCATGGCAGGCGCCTCGGACGTGTCGCCGTTGAGGGCGCAGGCCGTCCGAATCTCGGCCGGGCGCGTCGTTCGCCGCACGACGGCTTTCCCGCTGAGGGAGGCACGGGCGGCGCCGGAGATGTAGAGCGGATCGCCGTAGAGGACGAAGGAGATCAGTGTCTTCTGGTCTTCGCCGTCCAGGTATCCCTGGCGGCCGATCATTTCGCCAGCCAGGAGGGTCTTGGCGCGGCGCAGGGCCTCGCCGGCAGGGACCCCCTGGGTGAGCAGGTCCCAGAAAGCGCGCCCCAGGAAGTCGGCGGCAATCAGCGGCGGCGTGACGGAGCCGTAGGAGATCTTGGTCGAGCCGACGACGACCTCGCTGCCCGAGGCGAGGAACTTGAGGCACAGCGCCGTCTCACTGGTCTTGCCAAGCGTGTTGGCGCCGTAGCAGGCTTCGGTGAAGACGACCTTCGGGGCGCGTCCGCCGTTGACGACGTCCTTCGGTCCCATGGCGATCGGAAACTCGGCCGCCTCCGGATCGCGGACAGGATCCCGCTGGCCGAACCACTCCGGAGCATCCTCCAGCCCGTGCAGGTTGAAGTACGAATTGCGCACGGCGCGCTGCGCCAGCGCCGGGAGGGCCCCGGCCTCCGCCGGAGGGGAGGTCATGAGCGAGCGCGGCTCGCCGATGGAGCGGTAGACCGCCAACGACGAGCGGCGCCAGATGCTGGCGCTGTAGCCGAAGGCGCGCCGATCGCCCGCCAGGCGGCCCAGGCGAGCCGCGAACCAGGCTCGCACTCGCGCCAGGAGACCGCGCGGGGCGAGCGCAGCACGATGGGCCTGCGTCGCCAACATCAGCTGACGGATCAGCAGCTCGGCATCGCTGTCGACCGGGATCCGTCCCACGGGCCACTCGGGGGCGAAGTAGTTCTCGTCGGTCGTGGAGTACGGGTTGTCCGACGGAACCGTTTCGTCGTCATCATCCGTGGGATTGGGCAGGCGATGGAAGGGGATGACCTCGTCGCCTCCGACGATCAGCACGGCGCCGATCATCTCGCCCTTTCGCCGCAGAGCCGCATCCAGGTCGGCCAGGCGCAGCTTGATCTGCCAGGCATTCCCCGGATCGGCCGGCGAGAGACCGAACGGAGTCAGGCTTCCCGGATCATCGACGTAGATGCGGTGGGCGCTCCACCCTTTGCGCCGGCGCACGGCGTCGTTCAGATCGCGCACCGCCCGATCGACTTTCTTGAATCCCTCCGGGCCGAACTGCTGCAACAGGCGGGTCTCGGCCGAGAGCAGGATGTAGGCCGGCATGCGCCGGTCCTGATCCTTCGCCGGTCGGGGAACCTTCATGCGCACGGCCAGTCGGACCATCTCCTGCTGGGCTTCCCCAACCGGATCCGGGCCCTCTTCAATGCGGGGCTCTTCACCGGCGCCCGGTCCGCGGAAAGCCTCCCAGGGCTCGGGCTGCGGCAGGTCCTCATCCGGCTCAAGGGCAGGCGCCGACTTGGCCGGCGGAGCCTGCTCGCGGGATGCGGGAGTACCCGTCGAGACAGGGCCGGAAGCGAGTCGGTTGTCGCCCATGACGGCGGCGATGTCGGCCGGGACCGGGCGGCTGAGGTGCGCCACCAACTCGGTCGGCCACAGATCGTGGTAGGCGTGCTGGTTTCCCAGCCAGCGATGCGTGACCGCCCCCGTCGGATCGTCGACCGAAGCGCGGTGGAGCGCCTCGACGGCGGCCGTC
The DNA here is from genome assembly GCA_020723365.1 of Candidatus Aquidulcis sp. Taxonomy (GTDB): domain Bacteria; phylum Chloroflexota; class Anaerolineae; order Anaerolineales; family E44-bin32; genus DYJB01. Next base: position 8,931 of record DYJB01000080.1, read on the forward strand.
GTCTCGCCGGCTTCCAGCAGCGACGAGGCGTGCACCAGGCGCAGCGCCACGCACTCCGGCCAGCGCCTGTGCGAGGCGGAGGCGAGAGCGGCGGCGGCGGCGCGGTCGCCGAGGGCGAGGTGCGCCTTGAGCGCGATCAGAGTCGGGAGCGGGCTCTCGGGATCGGCCGAGAGCGCCAGGGCCGCTTGCTGCAGGGCGGTGGCAAGGTCTTCCTTCGCCAGCGCCTGATAGGCGCGGGTTAGGGCTGCGGCCCAGGGCGGCGTGGCGTTGCGATCCGGGTCCGTGCCTCGCAGGGCGCGGCCGCAGGCGGCGAAGACGCGGGCGCGGGCGGCGTCGCCTCTGCGGCGCAATCCCTCCGCCAGCGCCAGGTGGGCGGAGGTGTCCTCCGGGTCGCGGGCCACGATGCTCAGCAGGCGCTCCAGTGCCAGATCATCGTGCCCGAGAGCGGTCTCGGCCTGGGCCAGCACATGCTGAACCTCGGAATCCCCGGGCCAGACCGCCAGCCAGTCGAGGGCCGCGGCGCGGGCGAAGTCGTACCGGTGCGCCAGCACCGAGCTGCGCAGCAGTCCGAGCAAGGCAGAGCGATCGATCATGTCGACACCACCTGTTGTGTGATCCCTCCATGCACCAACTCGAGGGCGCGAACGGCCGCCAGTTGATGCAGGGCTTCGGGATCCTTGGGGCTGAGTTCAACGGCCCGCTTGAGCATCTTGCCGGCCTGCGGGTAAGCCTTGATCTGCTTCAGCACCAGGCCGGCGCGGAAGTGGGCCTCGCCGTTCGAGGACTCCTGGTCGATGACGCGCTGGTAGGCATCCAGGGAGCGCTTGAACTCGCGGCGTTCTTCGTAGATGCGTCCGAGCTCGAAGGACACGCGGCTATCGCTGTGGCCGGCGGTCTGCGCCCGCACCAGCTCATCCAGCGCGCGGTCAAGCTGGCCCGTCTTGCGGCACAGCCGGCCCAGGATAAGCCGATAGGCGACTGCGTCGGGGGCGATTTGAACTGCCCGGGCGGCTGCATCGACCGCTTCCGGCAGGCTGCCGGCTGCCTCCTGCAGTTCGGCCAGGGCCGCCCATCCCGGCGCGGATTCGGGATCCTCCGCCACGGCCGCCTTCAGCATGTCAACAGCCTGTCCGCCCCGTCCGATCTGCACGAGCAGTTGGCCGCGCGCGATGTGAATCGGGAGCGGGTCGTTCGTGCGCTTCAGGGCGCGGTCGAACGCCTGCAGCGCCCGGTCGAGCTTCCCCTGGCGCGCGAAGACTTCGCCGATCACCAGCAGGACCTCGGCGCTCTCGGGTGCCAGGTGGTACGCCGCCTGGCTATGCTCGTGCGCCTGGCGAACGTCGCCTGCCAGCAGGGCGGCGCGCGCCGAACTGACCAGGCAGTCGCTGTCACCTGGCAGCAGCGTGCGCGCCCGCGACAGCCACTCGCAGGCGGCGGGCGCATCGCCGGCGGCCAGTGCACAAAGCCCCGCTTCCATCCATGCCTGGCCGTCAATCGGTTGGGATTCAACGACCCGCCGATACCCGCTGAGCGCGGTGGCTTGATCGCCGGCCTGTGAGGCGGTGCGGGCGAAGGAGAGAGCGTATTCGCCATTCTCCGGCGAGAGCTCCACCGCTTCAGCGAGATGGGCCAGCGCCGCGTCCGAGCGGCCGTTCTGAAGGTAGACCTGAGCCAAGTCGAAGTGCCACGCCGGCTCGTCGTTCCACTCAACCAACGCCTTGCTGGCGTGCTCGGCGTAGGCCTCGCCATCACCCTGGCGCAAGTAGGTCTGGGCTGCCAGATGTTCGGCCAGCGGACGAAGCGCGGCGTCCGCGCCGGCAGCCTCAAGGCTCGACCGGGCCGCCTCAAGATCACCCGTGGCCAGGTGGGCCATGCCGGCAAGCAGCCGCAGCCAACGGCCTGCCAGGGCACCGGCACCGCTTACCGCAAGGTCTAGGGCCTCGCTCGGGCGGTCTGACCGCATCCAGGCCAGCACCAGTCCCTCCAGCGTCTCACCGGTCGGATCCCGACGCGCGGCTTCCTGGAGCGAGGCGGGGGAGTGCGCTTCGAACGTGATGGCGGTGCGCTGGCGCAAGCGCTCGACTTCCCAGGCTGGAGCATGGTCCACAAGCCGCGTCAGCAGATCGCGTATGGCGGTCAGGGCGTCCTGAGAAACCGTCTCCTTCGACGGCCCGTGGCGCTGGGATGCAGCGCACTCGTGCAGCCAGTAGGCGTCGGCCAGACGCAGACGGATCTCCACGCCGGCGCGCAGCGATGCCAGCGAAGGCGCTGTGGCATTGAGCCGGTCGATTGGCGCGAGCGCCTGGCTCCAGTGTCCCAACGCCAGTGAGGCGCGGGCCAGTGCAGCCGCCGCGGCGCCGTTCTCGCAGGTGCGGCGGAGAGCGCTCGCATGGAGGCGCTCCGCCATGGAGTTTTCTTGGGTGTCCTGGGCGGCGATTGCCAGCCCGGCCAGTGTCGGGATGTGGGTGGGGTCGAGGCGATAGGCTGTCTCGAGCGCCTGACGCGCTTCGGGGGCGCGCCCGGCCAGCAACAGGGCTTCGCCGAGCGCCACCCAGACGAGGATGTCGCCAGGCGCATTCCCGCTGGCGGTCTCGAGCAGCTCGATGGCATTGACCAGGGACCCGTAGTGGACCTCGGCCGCCGCCGCCTCGAGCGCCACACCGAGATCCTTGCCCGTGGCTTGTGTGACGACGCGGTAGTGTTCGAGGGCGCGCGGCGCGTCGCCTTCGGTCAGGTAGGCGCGGGCGAGG
>DYJB01000081.1 GCA_020723365.1 Candidatus Aquidulcis sp.
CTGTCGGAGTGGGTCGGGCCGGGCGTCATCGCCGATATCTCGCAGCTGGTCAGCGATTCCAGCGTCTACACCCCCAAGATGATCGAAGGCGTGGTCGACATTCGCAAGGGCGACATCCTGGTCATCAAGACGGGCTGGAACAAGTTCGGCTGGTACAGCCAGGAGTCGGATGAGTTCCGCTACATGGTCAAGCACCCGGGTCCGTCCGCCGATTTCTCCAGGTGGGCGGCCGACCTGGGCATCAAGTGGATCGGCGTCGACGCCGTGTCCGCCGACCATCCCATGAACACCATCATGCGCCTGTGGCACCCCAAGACCTTCGCCGAGGCCAACGCCAAGCTGGTCAAGGACTTCGGCAAGGACTGGGACCAGATGTACCCGCTGGACGGCTTCTACCAGGACATGCACCTCAACCTGTTCCCGAAGAAGATCGTCCACGCCGAGAACCTGGCGGGGGACATCGCCACCGCCCGGAGCGGGCGCTATTACATCGGCTGCTATCCGCAGAAAGCCCTGGAAGCGGAATCGATGTGGGCCCGCTTCGTGGCCTTCCAAGAAGGGGGCTGAGTCGGTTGGGGGACAGCCGGCGGCGACGAGACCCTGGCGGGGACAGGCGATGATCCTGGTGACCGGTGCAGCCGGGAAGACGGGACGGGCGCTGGTGCGGGCGCTTGCCGCAGGCCGCCAGCCGGTGCGTGCGCTGATCTACCGCCCCGAGCAGGCACCCGGGCTGCAGGCGCTGGGTGCCATGGAGACGCCGGTGGCGGACCTGCGGGACCGGGCGGCCGTGCAGCGCGCCGTGGACGGGGTGCGGGCGGTCTACCACATCGCGCCCAACGTCAGCCCGGACGAGATCGCCATCGGCCGCAACGTCATCGCCGCGGCCCAATCCGCCGGGGTCGAGCGGCTGGTCTACCACTCGGTGCTGCACCCGCACATCGAGGCCATGCCGCACCACTGGCAGAAGGCCCGGGTCGAGGAACTGCTCTTCGCCTCCGGCCTGGGGTTCACCATCCTGCAACCGACCGCCTACATGCAGAACATCGCCGCCGCCTGGGAGGCGATCACGGCCCGCGGCCGCTACCCGGTCCCCTACTCCCCCGAGGCGCGGCTGAGTCTGGTCGACCTGGAGGACGTGGCCCAGGCGGCGGCTGGCGTGCTCGCCGATCCCGCATATGCCGGCGCCACGATCGAAGCCGTCGGCACGCCGGGCATCACGCCCCGCCAAATCGCCGCCACCCTGAGCGCCGCACTGGGGCGTCCGGTGGAGGTCGAGCGGGTGCCCCTGGAGACGTGGAAGGAAGGGGCGCGAACTTCCGGCCTGGGTGACCACTCGATCTCGGCCCTGGCGATGATGTTCATCTACTACAATGACCACGGGCTTACCGGCAGCCCGCACGCCCTGGCGAGCGTCCTCGGCCGGCAGCCCACGTCCCTGGAGGCCTACATTCGGCAGATGGTCCAGGAGCGCAGCTCGTGAGTGCCGAACTGGCCAACTACCTGGAACGGCTGGAGGACCTGCGCGGCCAGGTCTTGGCGCTGGTGGCCGACCTGCCGGCGGAGGCCTTGAACTGGCGCCCGATCGAGGACCGCCAGGAGCACGCCACCAATTCCTTGGCCGTCCTGGCCGCTCATATCGCCGGCGCCGAGCACTTCTGGATCGCCGAAATCGTTGGCGGACGCCCGGCGACCCGTGACCGCCAGGCTGAGTTCGCAACGCGGGCGTCCACTTCGGCGGATGTCGTCCGGCTGCTGGAGGCAACGGCGCTGGAGACGCGGGAGATCCTGCAGACGCTGTCGGACGCCGATCTAAAGGAAGCGCGCCTGGCCGATGGCCACAGGGTCCCGGTGCGCTGGTGCCTGCTGCATGTGATCGACCACACCTCCCTTCACCTGGGGCACATGCAGGTCACCTTCCAACTGTGGGCCGGTGGACGCAGCGTCCGCTCGCCGCTCTGGTTTGAGCGATTGCCCCGCGACCCTGAAGCCTAGCGGAGATGCATGGCATGTACGTTTGCCCAGGAGATGAGTGCCGATGAAGCCAGCCCCCTTCGAGTACTTCGCCCCCCCATCGGTCGAGCAGGCCGTGGCGCTCCTGGCGGAACACGGCTATGAGGCCAAGGTTCTCGCCGGCGGGCAGAGCCTCGTCCCGATGATGAACTTCCGCCTGGTCCAGCCTTCCGTCCTGGTGGACCTGAATTCGATTCCGGACCTGGGATTCATCCAGCCCGGAAAGGATGGCGGCCTGCGCCTCGGCGCGCTGACCCGCCACCATCAGGTGGAGGTCGATCCCATCGTCGCCGAGCGGATGCCGCTGCTGCACGACGCCATGCCCAAGATCGGCTACCCCCAGATCCGCCGGCGCGGCACGCTGGGCGGCAGCCTGGCGCATGCCGATCCATCGGCCGAACTGGTGACGGTGAGCGTGGCCCTGGACGGGCGCTTCCGGCTGCGCAGCCCTCGAGGCGAACGCTGGGTCCCGGCGAAGGACTTCTTCGTCGGGCTGTTCACGACCGTCCTGGATCCGGATGAGCTGCTGGTCGAGGTGGAGCTGCCGGCCCTGCCGGCGCGATCGGGATGCGCGCTGATGGAGGTCGCCCGCCGGAGCCATGATTTTGCCCTGGTCGGCGCGGCGGCGGTCGTGACCCTGGACGAGCGAGGCGCCTGCCAGCAGGTGCGCCTGGTGTTCCTGAGCGCCGGCGACCGGCCCATGCAGGCCCCCCGGGCGGCCGAAGCGTTGCGCGGGCAGGCGCCCACGCCGGACGCCCTGAGGGCGGCCGCGGAGATCGCCGCCTCCGACGAGATCGATCCCAGCAGCGACATTCACGCCACGGCGGATTTCCGCCGCCACCTGGCCAAAGTGCTCGCCCTGCGCGCCCTCGAGCAGGCTTGCCGGCGCGCGGCAGGAAAGGACTAGCATGGCCATCACGGAGTCCACCATGCCCAAGCTCTTCGATCTGGCGCTGACGGTCAACGGCACGCTCCGCGAACAGGCGGTCGAACCTCGCCTTCTGCTGAGCGACTTCCTGCGCCACGACCTCGGCCTGACCGGCACGCATGTCGCCTGTGAGCACGGCGTGTGCGGGGCTTGCACCGTCCTGCTGGATGGCGAGCCGGTGCGCTCCTGCCTGATCTTCGCCGTTCAGGCGCACGGCCACAGCGTCACCACCGTCGAGGGGCTGGGCGCCGTCGACCGGCTGCACCCGGTACAGGAGGCCTTCCGTCAGGCGCACGGCGTGCAGTGCGGGTTCTGCACGCCGGGGATCCTGACTTCGGTGGTCCCCTTCCTGGCCGACCACCCCGACCCGAGCGAGGAAGAGATACGCGAAGCCCTGTCCGGCAACCTGTGCCGCTGCACCGGCTACCAGCACATCGTCGACGCCGTGAAGCTGGCCGCCCAGGCGATGAAAGCCGCCAACGAGCAGCCCGCCCGTTGATGGTGGCACCCTCATCGATCGCGGGGTGACCCCAGGAGAAGATCTGTGACCAAGACACTCATCGGCCAGCGCGTGCTGCGAAACGAGGATGCCCGCCTGCTGACAGGCCTTGCCCAATTCGTGGACGATGTGGAGATCCCCGGGCTGCTCCACGCCGCCTTCTTGCGCAGTGACCATGCCCACGCTCGCCTGGTGGGCCTCGACGTCAGCGCCGCCCGCCAGCGGCCCGGCGTGATCGCCGTTTTCACGGCCGAGGACATGGGCGCCGATTGGGCGCCGGGCCCGCCGCTGGTCTCGCCACCACCGACGGCCAAGGACGTCACCTTCCACTCGCGCCGGCAAGTGCCGCTGGTCAAGGACAAGATCCGCCATGCGGGCGAGGCGTTGGCGGTGGTCATCGCCGAGAACCGCTATATCGCCGAGGATGCGGTCGAGGACATCCTCGTCGACCTGGAGCCGCTGGAGGCGGTCGTTGATCTGGAGGACGCCATGCGTCCGGACAGTCCCCGGGTGCACGACGACCTGGAGTCGAACCTGGCCGCCCACCTGTTCCAGAAGAAGGGCGACTACGACGCCGCCCGCCAGCAGGCCGACCTGGTCCTGCGGCGGAGGATCCTCATCGACCGCGGGGCGGCGGCCGCCATGGAGAACCGCGGCATCGTCGCCGACTGGGACGAAAAGAGCCAGCACCTGACGATCTGGGATACGACCCAGGCGCCGATCCCGATTCGCAACGGCACGGCGGCCCGGCTGGGCCTGTCGGAGAACCAGGTGCGGGTGATCGCCCCCTTCATCGGCGGCGGCTTCGGACCCAAGATGATGATGTTCTATCCCGAGGAGCTGGTGATCCCCTGGGCGGCCAAGAAGCTGAAGCGCCCGATCAAGTGGATCGAGGACCGGCGGGAGAACTTCTACGCCACCACCCAGGAACGCGGGCAGGTCCACGACGTGGAGATCGCCCTGAGCAAGGACGGCCGCATTCTCGGCCTGAAGGACATCTTCCTGCACGACACCGGCGCCTACGACCCCTACGGCCTGACCATCCCCCTCAACACCCAGTGCCACGCCCTGGGGGGGTATGACATCCAGAACTTCACGACCGAAGTCAGCGTGGTCTTCACCAACAAGACGCTGGTCACGCCCGTTCGGGGAGCCGGACGCCCGCAGGGCATCTTCGTGATCGAACGCATGCTGGATGCCGCCGCCAGGGAGCTGGGCCTCGATCCGGTGGAGATCCGGCGACGCAACCTCATCCCCCCGACCGCCTTTCCCTATGAGCACGGGATCATCGATCAGGCCTTTGCGCCCCTCATCCTGGACAGCGGCAACTACTGGCCGGTGATGGAGAAGGCCCTCGAGATGATCGGCTACGCGACGTTCGTGCGCGACGAACAGCCGCGTCTTCGGAAAGCGGGCAAGCACGTGGGCATTGGCATCGCTCCCTTTGTCGAGTCGACCGGTGTGGGTCCCTACGAAGGCGCCCGCGTCACGGTCGAGGCCAGCGGCAAGGTCTTCGTCGCCACGGGAGTCGGGACCCAGGGGCAGGGCCACTTCACGACCTTCGCCCAGGTCGTGGCCGAACAGCTCGGGGTCGAGGTGAGCGACGTCCGCCTGGTGTCCGGGGACACGGCTGAATTCCACTGGGGGACGGGCACGTTTGCCAGCCGCGGGGCGGTGGTGGCCGGAAACGCCATCCATGCCGCCGCCTCGATCGTACGCCGCAAGGTGCTGGAGCTGGCCAGCAAGCACCTGGAGACACCCGAGGACGAGCTGGAGCTCGAGGGAGGCCGGGTCCGCGTGGCCGATATCCCCAACCGGTCGATCAGCCTGGCCGAACTGGCCAACCTGGCCAACCCCCTGCGCGGGGCCGTTGAGCCGGGCACCGAACCCGGGCTGGAGGCCACGGCCTACTTCGGCCCGCGCTACGGCGCCACGGCCTTTGGCGTCCACGCCATGATCATCGAGATCGACCCGGAAACGATGATGATCGAGATCAAGCGTTACGTCACGGTCGAGGACTGCGGCACGGTGCTCAACCCCCTGATCCTGGAAGGTCAGATCCACGGGGGTGTCTCCCTGGGCATCGGCAACGCCTACTACGAGAAGCTGCACTACGACGAAAACGGACAGCTGCTCAACGCCTCGTTCGCAGACTATCTGATCCCGTCGGCGACGGAGATGCCGCGCATCGAGGTCGGGCACATGGAGACCCGCTCCCCGCTCAACGAACTGGGCACCAAGGGCGTGGGTGAAGCGGGGACGATACCGGTGCCGGCCCTCTTCGCCCAGGCCATCGAGAACGCCCTGGCCGACCGGCAGCTTGAGATCCTCGAGAGTCCCCTGAGCCCGAACCGCCTGTACGAACTGACGAGCCGGAAGGAGGCTGGATGAAGATCGAAGGTCAGTACACCTTCGACGGCCCGCGCCCGATCCTTTGGGAGCTGGTGCGGGATCCGCAGGTTCTGGCGACCTGCCTGCCGGGGTCGCCGAGCGTGCGCAAGACGGGAGAGCATGAGTACGAAGGCGAGATCGCCATCCGCGTCGGCCCCATTTCGGGAGCCTTTGCGGGCCAGTTGTCGGTTACGAACGAGGTGCCGCCCGCCAGCTGCACGTTGACCGTGGAGGGCAAGGGGAAGGTCGGGTTCGTCAAGGGCGTGGGAAACATCGACATGACCGACCAGGGCCCGGGCAAAACCTTGATGAAATACACCGGCGAAGTGCAGATTGGAGGGAAAGTCGCCAGTGTCGGCCAGCGACTGTTCGATTCGGTGAGCCGGGGCATGATCGACCAGGCCCTGGGCAAGCTGAATGAGACGCTGCAGGCACGCAGCGGGGGGCGCTAGCCCCGGCAGCCGGGCCGGGGAGGGGGCCGCAGGAAGCCCTGCGTTGCGCTTGGCAGTTTGGGCCGGTTGCCTGTACTATCGAAGGCGCGGTCGTCGGCCCGGCGGTGGGCCGCAGGCAGTCCATCAACCTACCCGGTTGCCGACACGCTCCATACGAACGCCAAAGGACGAGGTCAACGAAGGGAGGTCACAGGCCGATCGACAAGCGACCCTGCTCCGTCTCTCCACCATCCGTCTCCATTCTCAGTGGATCGCGAGGGAGGAAGTGATGAAGCCCCAGAAGTCCTTCGTCTTCGCCGCGCTGCTCCTGATAGCCAGCATGCTCTTGGGGTCCTGTGCGCCGGCGGCCACGCCCACGGCCGAGCCGCCCGCGCCCCCGCCCCCGGCCGAGGCCACGACGGCCGTCGAACCGGCACCCGCCGAGCCGATGAAGATCACGCTGGCGATCGAGCACTTCAGCGTCATCGCCGGCACCACCTGGTCGGGCGCTCAAGACCGCGCCGGACAGCGCATCGCCGCCAAGTACCCCAACGTCACCTATGTCTACCGCGAGAACGTCGCCCCCGATCAGACCAATCCGTTCGCCGAAGAACTGATCGCCAGCGGCGCCAACATCGTGGTCGGCAACGCCGAGTTCATGGGACTGCCCCTGAAGGACATCGCCGACACATACCCGAATGTCTACTTCGGGTCGGTCATTGCCAGTGATCTGTCGACCAAGCCGAACTTCATCCGGTTCTTCCCCAAGCAGTATCAGGCGCTGTACCTGGAAGGCCTGATCGCCGGGGCGCTGACGCAGACCGGCAACATCGGCATCACGTCCGCCTTCCCGAACGTCCAGGTGATCCGGCGCCAGGCCGGCTTCGTCCTCGGCGTTCAGGATGCGGCCGCGCTGCTCGACAAGGAGATCAACATCTACGTCAAGTTCGCCGGCAACTGGTTCCTGCCCGCCGACGAACGCGCCATTGCCGAGACGCTGGTCGACACCTACAAGTGCGACGTCCTGACCCAGCAGACCGACTCGAGCTCCACCATGGATGTGGCCAAGGAGAAGGGCGTCTGGTTCGTGGGCAAGGACATGGACATCGTCGGCGAATACGGCTGGTCCGACACCGACACCGTGGCCGTCTCGTTCGACACCCGCTGGGAAGTCATCTACGAGCAGATGGTCCTGGACTACCTGGCCGGCAACATGACGCCGGAGACCATCCTGTATCCGGGCATGGAGACGACCATGACCCTGGCCGACGGCACCGTCGTGCCGACCGTCGATCTGATGAACGACGGCAAGATCGGCCTGGAGGCCATCAGCCCGGCGGCGCTCCCGCTTATCCCGCAGGAGATCCTCGACCTGGTCGAGCAGCGACGCGAGGAGATGATGGCGGGGACGTGGGATCCCTTCACGGCGCACGAGTTCGTGAGCAATGGCACCGGCCTGGAGCTCGAGGGCCTGCCGATCCCGGCCGCGGGCACCGTGGTCAAGGCCGCCGATGTGGAGGCGACCACCGAGTTCCTGCTGTCCATGTTCAACTTCGATCTCAAGGGCACGACCATCCTGGAGTAGCTCGGTGGGTCGAGCCGCATGAGGCGTGACAGCTAGTCACGGTCTAGTGAGGCTCTCATCCTGTGGGAGCATGTCTCGGGATGAGAGCCTCACGCTTCGCACAGCTCGCTCGAGGTTCCGGGGACTCCCGCCCCGGCCAGCGAGGCGCGAACCATCGGCAGGCAACAGGTTGACCGCATGTCCAACCCATCCGTGAAACGCGGCGATATCGTCCTGGAAGCCCGGGGAATCACCAAGCGATTCCCCGGGGTCGTCGCCAACGACCGCATCGACTTCGAGATCCGCGCCGGCGAGATCCACGCCATCCTGGGTGAGAACGGCGCCGGCAAGACGACCCTGATGAAGATCCTGTTCGGGCTGATCCAGCCCGACGAGGGGGAGATCTACGTTCACGGGCAGAAGGTTGCCCTCCACTCACCCCTGGACGCCATTCACCTGGGCATCGGGATGGTGCACCAGAACCGGAAGCTCATCCCGGCCCACACGGTCATCGAGAACATCATCCTGGGCCACCCCAAAGCGGGGAGCGTTCCGGACCTGACGAAGACCCGCGGCGAGATCGCCGAACTCTGCGACCGCTACGGCTTCAAGATCGACCTGAAGGCCAAGGTCTGGCAGTTGTCGGAAGGCGAGAAGCAGGCCGTCGAAATCCTGAAGACCCTGTATCGAGGCGCCCGGATTCTCATTCTGGATGAGCCCACCTCCGCTCTTGCGCCTCCGGAAACGAAGAAGCTCCTGGAGTCGATCCGCATCATGACCGGGGACGATCTGGCGCTCGTCCCGTTCATCACCCACAAGCTTCCCATCGTGCTGGCCATCAGCGAGCGGGTCACGGTCCTTCGGCGGGGCAAGGTCACGGCCCGACTGCGGACAACGGAGGCCACCGAGAACAGCCTGGCCAGGGAGATGGTGGGCCGCGAGGTGATCTTCCGGCTGGACCATGTCGAGGTCGAGCGCGGCAGGCCCATTCTGGAGGTGGAGGGCCTCTCCGCCCTGAACGACAAGGGCGTCCCGGCCCTGAAGGGCGTCTCCTTCTCCGTGCACGAAGGCGAGGTCTTCGGCATCGCCGGCGTTTCCGGGAACGGACAGCAGGTGCTGGCCGAGGTGCTGGCAGGGATGCGCAAGGCCACGGCCGGCCGGGTGCGGATCGACGGGATCGACATCACTCGTTCCGGCTGCCTGGAACGCTGGAAGCACGGCATGGGCTACATCCCCTCGGACCGGATCGACACGGGTTCGATCGGCGCCTACTCGCTGGTGGACAATGTCCTCCTGAACTACTACTTCGATGGCGCCTTCTCCAACTGGGGAATCGTGGATTCCCGCAAGACACGCAAGCTCACCGAGGACCTGATCTCCGAATTCGGGATCGCCACGCCGGGTCCGGAGACCGCGGCCCGAAGCCTGTCGGGGGGGAATCTCCAGAAGCTCATCCTGGCCCGCGTGCTGTCCCGCAAGCCGCGGCTGATCATCGCCAACCTTCCCACCCAGGGTCTGGATGTGGGTGCGACCGAGTTCGTCCAGAACAAACTGCTGGAGGCCAAGCGGCAGCATGCGGCTATTCTGCTCATCTCCGAAGACCTGGATGAGGTCCTGTCGCTGAGCGACCGCGTGGCGCCGATCTACGAGGGCGAGTTCATGGGTGTTGTCCCGATCAAGGACGCCCGCATCGAGGACATCGGGGCCATGATGGCAGGCATGCGGCAGAAGGTTGCACAGCCATGAAACTCGGCGGCTATGAGCTCAAGCTCGAGAAGAAGATCAGGGTCAGCGCCTGGGAGGCGACGGCGATCTCCCTGCTGGCGATCCTCATCGGCCTGGCGCTGGTCGGCCTCATCTTCCTGCAAGCGAAGGTCAATCCCCTGACCGGCTACAAGGCCATCTTCTCGTATGCCTTCGCCAACAAGTTCGGGCTGCCGCTGACGGTCAACCGCTCGGTCTTCATCCTGCTGTGCACGTGCGCCTTCATCATCCCGATGAAGGCCGGGTTGTGGAACATCGGGATGGCCGGCCAGCTCTACGGCGGCGCGCTGGCGGCCTTCGGCGTGGCGCTGGCCCTGGGCGCCAAAGGATCCCAGACCCCGACGCTGGCGCCGGGGCTCATCATCACCCTGATGATGCTGGCGGCCATCCTGGGCGGGGCGGTGATCGGCGCCATTCCGGGCTTCCTCAAGGGGCGGTTCAACACGAACGAGATCGTCGTGACCATGATGCTGAATTCGATCGGCTTCTGGCTGATCGCCTACGGCATCAAGGAAGGCGGTCCCTTCATGGGCGGGGGCGGTGAAGGCGAGGGGTTCAAGCTCGCCGAGTCGGTCTTTCCCCCCAAGGTCCTGGGCGGAGCGTTCACCATCCCCCTGGCCCTGGGACTGGCGGTTCTGCTCTACCTCCTGTTCGCCAGGACCACCCTGGGCTATCAGATCAAGGCCTTCGGCCAAAGCCCTTCGGCGGCCAAGTACGCGGGCATCAGCCCGCAGAACGTGCCGCTGCTGGTGTTCATCCTGGGCGGAATGATCGCCGGCCTGGCGGGATACCACTACTTCGCCGCCGTCCCGGGGGTGTACAAGATCCCCTTGAATTACGGCGACTTCGGCGACCTGTCCTTCTACGGCATCATCTGCGGGCTGATCTCACAGGGCAACCCTGTGGCGGCTGTCCCCTTCGCCCTGCTCTTCGGCGGGCTGACCAACGGGGGCCGATTCGTCCAGGGACAGCTCAAGCTGGGCTACGGCATCGACTACGCCTTGCTCGGAGTCCTGATGATCACTCTTGTCGCCTTCCAGTTCTTCTATCGCAACTCCATCGTTTGGAAGAAGATGGAAAGGGAACCCTAGGATGTGGGAGTTTGCCGCCAGAAGCCTGAATGCCTCGACCGTCTTCACGATTGCGGCGCTGGGCGAGCTGATCGGACAGCGGGCGGGGATCCTGAACGTCGGCATTGAAGGCGTGATGCTCTTCGGCGCCACCCTGGGATTCATCGTGGCCAAGACCACCGGGAGCTATCTCCTCGGCTGCCTGGCGGCCATTGCCATCGGGGGCCTGATCGCTGCACTGCATGCCTACTTCTCCATCACGCTGGGGGGCGACCAGGTCGTGAACGGGATGGGGATCTGGATCCTGGGCTTCGGCCTGACGGCCTACGTCGGCTACCCCTACACCGGGCCGCTGGGCCTGGAGCGGATCCCCGACCTCTGGGGCCTTTCCCCCTTCTTCTTCATCGCCATCGCACTGGTGGCCCTCACCTGGTGGGTGTTCTCCAAGACCAGCCTTGGACTGCGGATCCGATCGGCGGGAGAAAGCCCATCGGTCACCGAGGTTTCGGGCATCAACGTCACCCGCACGCGCTACCTGAGCGTCGTGATCAGCGGCATGCTCATGGGCCTGGGCGGGGCGGTCTACTCCTTGAGCTACAACCCGGTGTGGAGCATCAATTTTCTCCTGGGATGGGGCATCAGCGCTCTGGCACTGGTCTTCTTCTCCATGTGGAATCCCTTCATCCTCTTCGGGGGGTCGATCCTGTTCGGCACGCTGTGGCAGCTGTCGCTCAACCCGCAGCTGGTCATGGAGAGCGTCCTGTCGAGGTACATCTGGAGGACAGTGCCCTTCGTCATCACCATTGCCGTCCTGGTGCTGATGTCCACCCGGTGGTTCAGCTCCCGGTGGGGCGCCGCCAAGCCCGAAGCCCTGGGGTTGCCCCGCGAGGAGGAGTAGGGCCGACCGGCCGACCGGCCGTCCGGGCCCCCGG
>DYJB01000082.1:0-8984 GCA_020723365.1 Candidatus Aquidulcis sp.
GCGCGTACGCGCTGGCGCTGGAGGAGTGCCTGGCGCAGGTCACCCCGGACTGGATCGTGCTGGCTTCGTCCTCAGGCGGTACGCAGGCCGGGCTGGTCGCCGGGGCGCGCCTGCTCGGCTTCGAGGGCCGCATCCTGGGCATCAGCGTCGACCTGGAGGCGGCCGCGCTTCAATCGGAGGTGGCGCGGCTGGCGACCGAGGTTTGCGCGCGGCTTGGGCAGGCCGCCCCCGTCGCCCCGCAATCGATCCTGGTCGAGGACCGTTTTACCGCGCCCGGCTACGCGGTCCTGACGTCCCTGGAACGGGAGGCCATCGGCGCCTTCGCGCGTCAGGAAGGCATCCTGCTCGATCCGGTCTACACCGGCCGCTCCGCCGGCGGCCTGCTGGCCCTGGTGAAGGAAGGCCGCTTCACCCCGGGTGAGCGCGTGCTCTTCTGGCACACCGGCGGAACCCCGGCGCTGTTCGCGTACGGCTCCGATCTCAGGGCGGAATAGGCCCGCGTTCCACGAGGCGCGGACAGCAGCCTCGCCCTCCCCGCTTGCGGCAAGCCTTCTCAGGAGGGCGGTTGGCCTGGCCCTCTGGGAGGGTCCAGGCGGACGTCTGCCAATCCGTGCGAGCATCCCGCGGGCGTCTCCGAGGTCAGCCGGCGGAGCGCCTCGGGGAGCACGCGCGCAGGGCTGTACGACGCATGGCGCGGGACCTAACCGCCAACGGTGTTTGAAGCCTTGGCTCCACGAGCGACCCGCGACGCGTCCGACTGCCATCTGTGTGCCATGCCGCATCCGCCTCGGCTCTGAGGGGCCGGGTCGCCAGAAGCCCCCCTGCTGTACCCTGCCCGAAGCTCACCCTCGCCTTCACCGGGAGAGAGGAAAGTCACGCAACTGGCCGGCGGGCTGCGACCGTGCGGAGGGGGGCCGAACATCCCCTGGCTCAGGACCGGGACCCCGCGTTCCCCTTTGTCCGGCCCGTGCGCCGCCGCGCAATCCAGAGGGGGGGAGCCCGACGTATCCTCAGGACGGCTCACTCACGACAACTATTGGCGACCCTGCGAAACATGAACGGATCCCCTTTCGTCGAGTACTCGCTCCGATCGGCGGCCAGGGGAAGATGCGCGTCGAAGACATCATTGAGGACCAAACGGAAGGTGTTCACTGGGGTGATGGTTCCGTAGACAAGCCCTCGTGCCCCGGAGAAGTAGTAGGCGTTCAAGATCCCCATCCTGGCTTCGTCCGTTGCCACGGGAGTCTCCAGGTCGGGACCATGATCACCCTGGATCACGATCACTGGCGGAGGGTCGGACTGTTCGATTAGGATCCGGGCAATCTCGACGATCCTCATGCCGATGTACTCCGCCTGGGCAGCATAGGCCCGTCGCTCCCACTCTCCGGAAGGCGGCACCCCTGCGTCCGGTTGTGCGACGGGCTCACCCTGCGCCCCGAAGACATACGGAACGTGGGGGGCGAGCACGTGGGCAAAGACGAACTTGGGCCCACGCACTGTGGGGAGCCGTTCAAGGGCGGCGAGGGTGTAAAGGACATTCGCCCGGTGCCATTCTTGTGGGGAGCTCAGTCCAGATGCCTCTCCGTCTCGTTGTCTCCCCAGTGTGTCGAAGTACAGGCGCAGCCATGTTGAACGCAAGAACATCTCCTCGAAGCCGGCTTCCACCCCCTTGCTGCTCCCGCTGTCGGTCAGCCCGATGTACAGGTCGGCATCGCGGAGCTCAGTGAACCGATACCCGGTCTGAAACGCAACCGTCGCGTAGCCGCGGCTCTCAAGGTACTGCCGTATCCAACTCCGCTGTATCAGTTCGGGCACCCATGGTTGGTCGCCCGAATCGGGATCGGGTAGCGGATGGAGGGCCTCCAGATAATCCAGATTCAGCGACGAGGCCATCGACAGATGGCTGATCCCGTAGTTGGCCATGCTGCAGCGAGCCACGGCAAAACCAAGCTGCTCCAGCGCCTCCAAGAACCCCCGATTGTCGTACCCCATCTCATCGAGGAGGATATCGCTTCGGCCGTATCCATCCAGAATGATGTAGTAGATGTCCGGCGGCTCGGAGGCTGCGCCTGGGCGATCGGTGGCTGCCGCTGACCCCCCCGGCCACGGAGGGTCCGCAGGTGAGCCCTGCCCCACGGACGGCACGGCCTGCATCAGGATGCTGATCACCGGACCGGCGAGCGCCACGGCCAGGACGGTGACCAGGGAGGGGATGGCGCGCCCCGGATTGCGCACTCGCGATAGGGTCCAGACGCCCAGAACCAGCAACACCAGCCAGAGGGGCGATAGGTAGCGGTGTCTGCCCAGCAAGTCCGCAAGGGACGGCTGCTCGCGGGCGAGTTCGTAGACATGGCCGTAGGTGAAGAACACGAACGACACCCACGCGGTCAGCAGCGCGGCGCGGTGTCCATCTCGGTACAGGAGCCATGCGGCGACATACAACAAGCCCACGAGGATGGCTGTCCACAGCAGCGGCCGCAAGACAACGTCCGCGTACACCTGTCCGAGATTGCCCGCCAGCATGGCCACTGAGGGATACACGGACAGCAGAACCAACGCCGCGATCCGGCCGCCTGTCGATCTCACGCTCTTGCACACCGGGACATCACCTCGCGCCCATTGTAGGGATCCGGTCGGTGCCATTCCATGCGCCCTCGCCGGTGCCGGGCCTGGGGACTTTCAGCCCCCGGCCACGCCCGACCAGGGAAGCGTGTCGCTTGCAGGGCACGCGCATGCCTCGCCCCCGTCTTGCCTTGCCCATCGGCAAGGACCTCCTGCTCATCCCCATAGGCGATGGCGGATCTGCGCCGGGCGGAGAGTTCACACTCTGTCAATGCCGGCACGTGCGTTCGCTCTCGAGATGGACGCAGGCTCACGAATCCATCCGCACCTGCAGGGCCCTACGATCCGCGTGCCCTCCCCGACCGCGACAGGATCGCCGGCGTCAGCCGGCTGAGGGCGGCGTGCAGCAGCAGGACGGTGGCGCGCCAGTCATCGATGGCGATCAACCCGGCAGGCGAGTGCGGGTAGCGGACCGGAACCGAAACACTGGCCGTTGGAATCCCCTTGCGCGCCCGATGGATCGGCCCAGCATCCGTGCCGCCCCCGCCCGGGTGCCGCAGCTGATAGGGAAGCCGTGCGGCGCGGGCGGCTCCTTCCAGGTGCTCCAGCAGTCGCCGGTCGGAGACGGTTGCGCGGTCGGAGGTATACAGCGCCGGGCCCTGTCCCAGCCGCGTGTTGTAGGCCGTGTTCTCGGACCCGTCCCAGGTGGGCAGGTCACGCGCCGGGGTGCAGTCGATGGCGATGGCCAGCTGCGGATCCAGACGGTGCGCGGCGGCCCCCGCCCCCCGGGCACGGATCTCCTCCTGGACGGTGAAGGCGGCCACTAGATCGATGTTCGCCGGTGCGCTTTCGAACAGCTCGATCAGAATCGCCACCCCCAACCGGTTGTCGAGCGCCTTGGCGGAAACGGTCTCACCCATGCGTGCCAGCGGCGTGGCGAAGGTAGCCCGGTCGCCAATGCGCACCTGGCTGAGCGCCTGCTCACGCGAGGAGGCCCCGATGTCCAATCGCATCTGCTCGATCGCAAGGGCCTGCCGCTCCGTGCCAGCCGCCGCCAGGTGCGGGGGGGTCATCCCGATGACGCCCGGGAAGCGGTCCTTTCCGATCCAGAAGACCTTGCCCATCAGGTGGTAGGGCGCGATGCCGCCGACAGCCGCAAGGTGGAGTGTGCCGTCGGTCTCGACGCCCGTGACCATCAGCCCCACCTCGTCCATGTGGGCCGAGAGCATGACCCGCACGCGCCGCGCGCCCCGCCCTTGCCGCACCGCCAGCAGGTTTCCCAGCGAATCGACCCGAACTTCGTCCGCCGCGTGCGTCACCTGCTCGCGAACGAGGCGGCGGACCTCTCCTTCATCGCCTGAGACACCGGCGGCCTCAGTCAGGGCGCGCAGCAGCGCCAGGTGAGATCGCTGCGCCGTGCGGGAGGGGCGAGATCGGGCCATGGCCTTCTAGCCTCGGTCCAGGGACGCGGCGGCCTCGGCATCGAGGTCACGCACGAACTCGGCCACGATGGCGGCCGTGTGGCGGATGTCTTCCAGGTCGACGACCTCGACAGCCGAATGCATGTTGCGGACAGGAATGAAGAGACAGCCGGTGGCGATCCCGGAGCCGGATATCTGGATCAGATCGGCATCGCTCTCGGAGAACGTTGGCATCGGCTCGAGCGTGATCGGCAGATCCAGCCTCTCGGCCGCCAGGCGCAAGCGCTCATGCACGGCAGGGTGCGCCGCCGGTCCCCAGCCGTTGGAAGGGCCGCCGCCCAGTGGGAAGGTCAGGTGCTCGACTTCGCCGTGGGATCGGCCGTAGGTCGTGTCGACGATCAGCGCCAGGGTCGGTGGAGCGGCATGCGCCGCCGTGCGCGCCCCGAGCCCGCCGGTCTCCTCCTGAACCAGCCCGCCGAGAATGACGTCCCACTCCACCGCGCTCCCGGCCAGTTCTCTGAATGCCAGGGTAATCGCCGCCAGCCCGGCGCGATTATCCAGGGCCGGCCCGGCGATCAGGCCGGGACCCAACTGCAGCCCCATGCGGTCGAAGGTGATGGGATCGCCAATCCGGACCAGGGATTGCAGCTGCCGTGGGCTGAGGCCGGTGTCCACCAGGAGCCCCCCCAGCGGAACCGGCTCATCTTCCTTACGAGGTGGAAGGCAGACGTCGGGCGGCCGGACGAGCAGCCCGGGCACCAGGCGTTTGCCGTGGACCAGGACGCGCTGCCCGGCCAGGTGTTCCGAGAACATGTGGCCGGCCGAGGCGATCCTCAGGAAGGCGCCGTCGAAATCGGCGGCAGCCAGCCCGATGGCGTCCATATGCGCCGTGAGCAAGACCGAGGAACGGGGCTTCTTCGCGCGGCCGAAGCGCGTGGCCATGACGGAACCGGCCGGCGTGCGGCGGATATCGTCGGCCAGCGGCTTCCAGGCGGACTCCAGGCGGTCGGCGACCGCCCCTTCCCGCCCGGGGATGGCCGGAAGTCGCATCAGGTCCAGCAGCAGGCCAAGCAGATCGTCAGGCATCCAGGCTCATCCGGGTGTGGGCGTCTCGGTCGGCGTCGGAGTGTCGGTCGGAACAAGCGTGTCGGTTGGCGTGGCCGTCGGCGTGGGGGTGCTGCTGGGAACGGGCGTGGCCGTCGGCGTTGGGGTGGCGGTCGAGGGTGTGAAGGCCAGCAGCGTGGGCGTGCTCGTGGGCGAAACGGTCGGGCCGGGCGGCGGCGTGTCGGTGATCGCGGCGGGGCTGGCAGTGGGTCCCGGTGAGGGGCTCGGGGAAGGCGTGGGGGTGGCCTCGCCCGGCGCCCGGCGGATGGCGATCAGGCCGGCGCAATAGCACGGGAGGGTCGCCACGATGATGGCGACCAGCACCAGGTAAAGTGGGCGCGGCCGTCGCGCAATCGGCTCCATTTGCCTTGCTCAGGTCGGCCATCATATCAGCCCGGGTGCCGGGGGGCAAGCGGCGCCACAAGAGCGGCCCAGCTGGCAGACCCCAGGTGCGGATGAAGGAGGACGGTCGCCGCCAGCCACGCCGGCGGGATGGGCGCCCTGACTTCCGGGGGACCGCCCAGTCTGTCGCCGGTCTACGGGCGCGAGTTGGGCAGTCCTGCACGCGCCAGCCCTCGAGCGCCCGGGGCTCACGCCCTTTCTGGGTAGAATGGTGGCGACTATGGGACGCCTTCGTTCGGCCCCTCCCCCCGCCCGCCCTCCCTTCGACTGGGCGATCTTCTCCGCCCTGGTCATGCTCGTGCTGGTTTCGGCCTACGGCCTGGCAGCGGCTGACTGGGCCGACCACCTGGGGCTGATCCCCACCGTGGCTGTGCTCGGCGTCGTAGCCGGGACGGCACTCGCACGCTCACGTTTCCCCGGGTGGCTGGCCGCCTTCTTTGCCGCCGCCTACGGCGCCTTCCTGGCGGCGTTCCTCGTTGCCGGCGCCATCAGCGACATCTACGGCTGGCACGACCGGCTTGTCGCGCTCGGGAGCCGAATCGCCACCTTCGGCCAGGTTCTCGTGACGGGCGAGCCGAACTACGACCCGCTGATGTTCGTGCTCCTGATGGTGCTCGTGTACTGGGCGATGGCTGTCCTGGCCGGTTACGTGTGCTTCCGCAAGGGAGCCTTCTGGTGGGCGGTCCTGCCGTCGGGCATCGCGCTGATGATCAACGTCTTCTACTACCTGCGCCGCCCGGGGCTGAACGGATACGTGGCGGCCTTTGCCCTGACGGCGGTCCTCTTCCTCTTTGCCCTCAGCCAGGCCCGGCACAGCCGCGAATGGCGAGCGGCCGGCACGCGCGTCCCGTCGAATGCCCCGGGGCAGATCGCACAGATCGGCATCATCCTGGCCGTCGTCCTGGTCATGCTCGCCTGGGGTGTACCGTCCTTCGCCCAATCGGAGCGCGCCTCGGACCTGTGGTCCTCCGCTACCCGCCCCTGGGCGCGTGTGCGCCACCGCCTGACCCAGGCCTTCAGCAGCCTGCGCAACCCGGTGGCCATCGTCAGCGACGTCTTCGGCGACCAGCTCCGGCTTGCGGCAGCTGTCGCCCCGGCCGAAACGCCCATCTTCACCGCCACGGTCCTGCAGGATGTGGACCCCTCCCTGCGCTTCTACTGGCGGGCTCGCACCTACGACACCTATCAGACCGGGACATGGACTTCGCTGGAGACCGATCAGGAATCGTACTTCCCGGATGAAGGCTCGTTCCCACTGCCGCCCAATGAAGCGCGGGTGAGGGTCGAGGTCAGCGTCAACCCTCAGGTGGAGTCGCTCCATCTGCTCTACGTCCCGGCCCAGCCGTCCGGGCTGAATCGGTCAAGCGTGCTGACGGTGATCCGCACGCCGCAGGGCCTGGTCGATGTCTCGTCGGTGGCGGCGCGCACAACCGTTGTGCGCGGGGAGGTCTACCGCGTCTACGGGGACGTCGCCAATCCGACGGCAGACCAGTTGCGCTCGGCCGGGGGCGAGTATCCAGCGTGGGTGAGAGAACGATTCCTCCAGCTGCCCGAGGACCTGACGCCTCGCACCCGGCAGCTAGCCATCGAGATCACGCGCGGGCTGAGCAATCCGTACGACCAGGCGGTCGCCATCACGCACTGGCTGCGAGACAACATCCAGTACAGCCTGGAGTCCTCCGAGCCCCCCGAAGGCGTCGAGCCGATCGACTGGTTCCTGTTCGATCACGGGGTCGGATTCTGCAACTGGTACGCCAGCTCCGAGGTTCTTCTGCTGCGCTCGCTGGGCGTCCCAGCGCGGGTGGCTGCGGGGTTCGCCCAGGGGACCGTCGACGAGAGCGGACGCCAATACCTCGTGCGCCAGCGCGACGCACATGCCTGGCCCGAGGTCTACTTCCCCGACTACGGGTGGGTGGAGTTCGAGCCGACATCGGCCCAGCCTCCGCTGCAGAGGCTGGAGGTCGTCGTCCCTTCGGAAGCGACCGAGGGTGAAGCCCAGGCCGATGTTCCTGACCTCGAGGACGAGATGCGGGACCTGCGCCGCATGCTGGGAGGCCGGATCGATGACGCCGTCGAGGCGGGTCCGGAGATCCCGGTCGAGCGGCCATCGGCCGCACCCTGGCTGGCAGCCGCAGCGCTGCTGCTGGCAGCCGGGGTGATGTGGATCCGCATCGATCCCGTGGCCCGCTACGCGGCCGGCACGCTGGTCACGCGCTCGTTGGCGCGTGCAGGCGTGCGGACCCCGGCGAGGCTGGCACACTACGACCACGGCCCCATGAGCGAGGTAGCCCAGATCTACTGGCGCTGGGTCGAAGGTCTCGGTCGGATCGGGATGCCGGTGTCCGCCGATCAGACCCCGTTCGAACGCGGGCGGGCCTTCGCCCACGAGTACCCGCTCGAAGCGGAGCGAGGCTGGACGATCGCCCAGGCCTATGCCGCGGAGCGGTTTGGCGGCAAGACGTCCGATCCGGCGCCGGTGCAGGAAGCATGGCGCGCCCTGGCCCCATGGATGGTCCTGCTCTGGCTCGAGAAGGCACCGCTGCGCGCCCGCGCCCGCCTGTCTCCCCGGCGGCAGACGACTTCGCCCTGACGACTGCCGATCCAGACCCCGCGCTCCACAGGAGGAGCATCCGAATGGCGTCTGCTCGAAGTGCGCACTCCGCGCTCCTGGATACGCTGCGCCGCCTGGCCGAGACCGATGGCCCCCCCGGCCGCGAAGGCGGGGTGCGCCGCAGCGTGCTGGCCGAGGTGAAATCGGACTCGCTGCGCGCACAGGTCTCGCCGCTGGGCAGCCTGTATCTCGAACGGCGTTCGACGAAGGGCGCCCGCGTGATGCTCGCCGCGCATCTAGATGAGGTCGGCCTGATCGTGTCGCACGTTGACCGCTACGGGATTGCCTGGCTGCACCCGGCCGGTAAGGTGCAGGCGGCGGAGTGCTCCGGCGCCGGGCTGCGATTCGCCCACGGCGCACTGGCTGTCCTGGGCTGCGCTGCGACCTCCTCGCCCGCTGAACAGCCTCCTCGGCTGCTGGCCGACTTCGGCGCCAGGCTTCCGGCCCCCTCGGTACGAACGGGCAGCATGGGTGTGTTCGCCACGTCCTGGCAGGTCGAGCGCGGCCTGGTGCGAGGCAAGGCTCTGGACAGCCGGGTCGGCGTGGCGCTGGCGTTGCACGCTGCGCGGCGCACCCGGAAGGCGGCCCATTCGCTGGTGCTGGCATTGACCACGCTCGGGCAGGTCGGGCAGCGTGCGGCGCGTGCGGCCGCCGACGAGCTGGCCCCCGATTGGATCCTGACGCTGGGTGTGCTGATGCTGTCCGGCCGGCGTGAACCGGAGGCCACGCTGGCCCACAGCGGCAGGGGGCCGGCGATCGTTGTGCGGGCACCACGCTTCGTCGCCGATGCCCGGCTGACCGAAACGCTGGTGGAGACGGCTGCGCGTGCGCGCCTGCCCCACCAGGTCGTCGTGACGACGGTGAACCCCACCGGCGCCGAGGAG
>DYJB01000082.1:8994-11513 GCA_020723365.1 Candidatus Aquidulcis sp.
CATCCCGACGGCGACCATCCTGGTCCCCGCCACCGGTGTCGGCACGCCGATTCAGTCAATCGACGCTCGCGATGTGGAAGCCGCGCTCGAGCTGATCGTGCGCGTGGTGGAGCGCCCGCCCGCGCGCTGAGGCGCTCGCCGGACCCTATCCAGGCGGCAGGTTGGGCTAGACGACGGAGGTGATTTCCGGCGGCGGGGCCTGACCGAGCTGGTTGCCCGGCAGATGGGCTGCCAGGAGGGCGAGCAGAGCCGGGGCGTCACCGGCGCGTGCCAGGCGCTCCATCTCCGCCAGCGTCGAAGCCAGCGCCTCGTTCGCCAGCGGCTGGGTGTCCTCGACGCGCACGACGTCCGGGTGGGTCGTCGTGGCGTACTGCATGCCCTCGTCCCACAACGCTTCCTCGAGCTTCTCGCCTGGCCGGATGCCGGTGAACTGGACCTCGATCTCCTTGCCGGGCTCGAAGCCCGAGAGGCGGATCAAGTCCTCGGCCAGATCGACGATCGGCACCTGCTCGCCCATGCGCAGGACGAAGACCTCCCCACCCGATCCCAGCCCGGCGGCCTGCAGCACCAGATGCACGGCTTCGGGGATGGTCATGAAGTAGCGCTTCATTTCCGGGTGAGTGATGGTCACCGGCCCGCCGCGAGCGATCTGGCGCTTGAAGAGCGGGACGATGCTGCCGCGGCTGCCGAGCACGTTGCCGAAGCGGACCGAGACGTAGGGCAGGCGGGCCCGCTGCGCCGCGTCGCGCACGATCAGCTCGGCCATGGCCTTGGTGGCCCCCATGATGCTCGCCGGCTGCACGGCCTTGTCGGTGGAAATGAGCACCAGTCGGCTGGTCCCGGACGCCAGCGCCGCCTCGACCAGGCGGCGCGTGCCGAGCACGTTGTTGGTGACCGCTTCCGCGACATTGAGCTCCATCAGCGGCACGTGCTTGTAGGCCGCGGCGTGGAAGATGACTTCGGGCTTGAACTGCTCGAAGACCTGGGTGATGCGCTCCGCATCGCGCACGTCGGCGACCACCGGCAGCATCGGCAGCTCTGGGAAGTTCTCGCCCAGCTCCAGGAGCGCCTCGAAGATGCTGTTCTCGCCATGCCCGAGCAGGATCAGCTGGGCGGGCATCCAGCGCGCGACCTGGCGGCACAGCTCGAGCCCGATGGAGCCACCGGCGCCGGTGACCAGCACGCGCTTGCCGGTCAGTGTCCGACCGACGACTTCGTCGTCGATGCGCGCCGGCTGACGGCGGAGCAGGTCGGAGATATCAACGTCGCGCAGCCGGCTGACGTTGACCTTGCCGCCGATCAGCTCATAGATGCCGGGCATGGTGCGGAAGGGGATCCCCTTGCGGCGGCAGATCTGCGTCACGATGCGCACCACCTCGCCCGGGGCCGAAGGGATGGCGATCACCACCTCGCGGGCCCGGGCGCGGTCGATGACGGTCGACAGGTCCCGCAGCGTGCCTGCCACGCGCACGCCATGGATATCCTTGCGCAGCTTCTCCGGGTCATCGTCGACGAAGGCCGCCGGGACCATGTGAAGCTGCGGGTTGCGCTGCATCTCGCGCACCACCAGCACCCCGGCGTCCCCGGCGCCGACGATGACCACCCGGCGCATCCCGCCCCGCCCATCGCTCTTCTGGCTGACCTGGCCGGCTTCGGCGATCAGGCGCACCGTCAGGCGCAACCCCCCGACACTGAAGAGCGAGAAGAGCCAGTCGATGAAGATGACCGAGCGCGGGAAGGTGGCCGGCAGCAGCGAGGTCACGATGGCCAGCATCAGCATCAGCGCCACGACCACTTCGGCCGCCACGGTGGCGACGGCGATCAAGCGCAGCTCGCGCACGCTGGCGTAGGCCCAGTAGCGTCGGTACAGGCCGAAGAAGTAGTAAACGGTCGGCTTGACCAGCAGGGCCAGCGCAACCATCAGCCAGGCCTGCGGCATGAAGTAGACGAACGTGGGCCCAAGGTCGAGGCGCAATGCGAAGGAGGCCAGGACCGAGGTGACGATCAGGAGCAGGTCGCCGGCCAGCAGGAAGCGGTTGCGGATGGGCTGCGTAGGCTTCATGTGCGGCCACCCTGGAGGCTGCCCCGCGCCCATTCTACCGTCGTCGCCAGCCCGTCGCTCAGGGCGGTTTCCGGGCGATACCCCAACGCCTGCCCGGCGCGCTCGATCCGGCCGGCCGAATAGCGGATGTCGCCCGCCCGGGCCGGGCCGAAGGACGCCTCGGGGACACCCGGGAAGAGCGCCCGCAGCTCCGCCACGAGCTCGGCGATCGTCACCGATCGGCCGCTGCCGACGTTGTAGACGTCGCCCGGCTCCACCTCGGCCTCAGCCGCCAGCAGGTTGGCCCGGGCGACGTCGTCGACGAACACGAAGTCGCGTGTCTGGCGGCCGTCGCCGAGAATGACGGGCGCCTGGCCAGACAGCATCGTGCCGATGAAGGTCGGGATGGCAGCGGCGTAGGGCGAATCCGGCGCCTGACGCGGTCCGTAGACATTGAAGTAGCGCAGGATGACCGTGG
>DYJB01000083.1 GCA_020723365.1 Candidatus Aquidulcis sp.
CGATCTCCAACTTCGTGCTTGAGGCGACCGGCTACCTCAACCCCGTGGCCGGGGCGGCGCTGCCCGTCCAGCCGCCGGGTGTCCTGATGGCATTGCGAGTCTTCGTGAGCTTCGCCCCGGCGCTCGTGCTCTTGATCAGCTTCCTGGCCGTGCGCGCCTACCCGATCACGCGCGAGCGGCACGCCGCCCTGCGCGCGCAATTGGCGCAGCCCCGGCCGGGGGCAGCCTCACGAGGGTGAGCCGGCCTGCGCCCGCCAGGCTGCCGCGAGCGCAAGGTCACGATCCGCCCGCGAACGCCGTGCCGTCACCGGTTCCTTCGGTGGCGGCACGCGTCTCGGAGTGCGATGGGGCCTGCTGGTCTCAGCGCAGGATCAGGGCGATCGGGGCGACCAGGCAGATGCAGGTGGCCATCAGCGTCAGCAGCACGACCAGCGAGCAGCAACCCCCGCAGCAACCACGTCCTTCACGCATGTTCCCCTCCGTGCGGCCCGGCCGTGCCTTTCTCACCAGCTCCCCTCCCGAGAGGCTTGGCGCTTGAGCCGCACATCCAGCATAGCCGCCACTCGGCCCGCCACCCCGCCAGCCAGATGACGCCAGGCCGACATCGGCGTGTCAGCTAGCGGGTTGATGAGGCATGAATCGACCTTGATTGCATGAACTGTAGGGGCGAAGCACCCACTCGGTTCGGGTGCTTCGCCCCTACCTCATTGGAGCAGGGTCCTCCGGCGCGCCGCGCGCCTTCACGTAGCGAGCAGCGCCGTCGCCCCCATCGCCTCGAACACCCCGATGATGGCCGAGTTGTCGAGGTCGCCCATGCCCATCTGCAGCATCGACTCGTAGAGCTGCAGGTTGAGGGCCGACAGGGGCAGCGGCATGCCGAAGGTGCGCGCCGTGTCGAGGATGATGGCCAGATCCTTGTGCATCATGGAGGCCTTGAACCCGGGACGGCGCTCGCCGGCGAACAGGCGCGGCGGCTTGACGTCCAGCGTCCAGCACTGGGCCGCCCCGCCCCGAATCGCCTCGACCACGCGCTGCGGGTCCACACCGGCTTTGCGCGCCAGCAGCAGCAGTTCCGACATGGCCACCATGGTGGCGGCGGCCATGATCTGGTTGCAGGCCTTGGCCACCTGGCCGGCGCCGGATTCGCCCACGTGCGTGATGGTCTTTCCCATCGCCCGGAAGGCGGGCAGCACCCGGTCAAACGCCTCCTTCGAGCCGCCGACCATGATCGCCAGCGTGGCCGCTTTGGCGCCCACGTCCCCGCCGGACACGGGAGCGTCCAGCGCCGCGACTCCTGCGGCCGCCAGCTCGGCGGCGATGTGCCGGGCCGTCTCCGGCTTGATCGTGCTGTTGTCGATGAAGACCATGCCCGGCCGGCAGCCCTCGCGCACGCCGTGCGCACCGAGGACGACCTGTTCGACATCCGGGGAGTCCGGGAGGCTGGTGAAAACGAAATCGCTCGCCTCCGCCACCGCCCGCGGCGTGTCCGCCGCCCGCGCTCCCAGGGCCACCAGCTCGTCCGCGGCGGCGCGGCTGCGGTTGTGGACCGTGAGCGGGAAGCCGGCCTGGAGCAGATGGGTGGCGATCGGCTTGCCCATCAAGCCAAGCCCGATGTAGCCGATGCGAGGCTGCATGTCGTCCTTCTCCTCGGCCCTCGCAGTCTGCGAGCGCCAAAGCGGGCAGCCATCCTTGGCTGCCCGCCGCGATCCCGCTGTGTCGGTGGCGTAGACCTAGAGCAGCGACTTGGCCAGCGTCACAGCCCGGCTGGCGTCCGGCGCGTAGCCGTCGGCGCCGATCTCCTTGGCGAACACATCCGTCACCGGCGCGCCGCCCACCATGACTTTGACCTGGTCCCGCACGCCCAGATCCTCGAGCGCCTCGAGCGTCGCCTTCATGTTCTGCATGGTCGTCGTCAGCAGCGCCGACAGGCCCACCAGCTGCGGCTTGTGCGTCCGCACCGCCTCGCCGAACTTCTCCGGCCCGACGTCGGTGCCCAGGTCGATCACCTCGAACCCGGCGCCCTCCATCATCATCCCCACCAGGCTCTTGCCGATGTCATGCAAATCCCCTTTGACGGTGCCGATGACGACTTTGCCGGCCGCCGGCACGCCGGCCTGCACCAGATGCGGCTTGAGGATGGTCAGGCCGGCCTGCATCGCCCGCGCCGCCACCAGCATTTCCGGCACGTAGAAGTCCTGGCGCTCGAAACGCTCGCCGACCTCCTTCATGGCGCCGATGAGGGCCTCGCTCAGGATGGACCCCACCGGCTGCCCGGCCTCCATGGCGGCCCGGACTCCGGCCTCCACGGCGGGCCGGTCCCCGTTGATCACGTCGTCATAGACGGTCTTCAACAGCTCGTGCATGCATGCCTCCGAAGGAAGGTCAAGGTACGTTCAGGATACGCCCTCGGCCGAAGCGGCCTCCACCAGGTGCAGGTCGCGGAACTGCAGCGGGCCGGTGCGCGGCGCCGCAGTCGAGCGCCGCAGGACGAACTCGAAGTTGACTTCCATAAACACCGGCGGCCTGTCGGCGCCGCCCGAGGTCCCCGTGATGCGCGTCATCAGGAGATCGACCGCCGCCTCCGCCAGCGCCGTGTAGGCGGTGCTGATGGCGGTGATGGGCGGGACAGAAAAGGAGAACCAGTCGACATCATCGAAGCAGATCAGCGACATCTCGCCCGGCAGGCTCACCCCTGCCTGGCGCAGCGTGCGGATGACGCCCGGCATGATGGCGTTGCTGGCCACGAAGACGGCCGTGGGGGCCGGGTCGAGCCGCAGCAGATCGTTGGTCGCCATGGTGCCCCACGTGCCGCGGTTGGTGCCCAGCTTGACGAGCGACTCGTCCAGCTCGAGCCCCGCCTGGCGCAGAGCCTCCAGATAGCCCTGCCAGCGGTCGCGGTTGCTGGAGTACATCATGTCGCCGCCAATATAGGCGATGCGCTGGTGGCCGAGGCTGAGCAGGTGCTGGGTAGCGGCCCGGCTGCCGGCGCGGTCCTCGAAGACGACCGTGTCGATCGGATCGTTCGCCAGCCGGCGAACGATGGCCACCGCCGGCGTGTGCTGGTCCGCCAGGTAGGTCAGCAGATCGGTCTCCGCCGTCGAGGGCACCCAGATCAAACCGTCGACCGCCTGCCCGACCATATCGACGACGGTCTCCTGTTCGGTGGCGGCGTCGTCGCGGGTCGAGGACAGGAGCAGGTGATAGCCGCGCGCCGCCAGCTGCTGCGAGATCGAATCGGCCAGGGCGGTGTAGTAGGCGTTGAGCAGATTGGGGATGATCAGCCCGACGCTGTGGCTGACGCGCTGGCGCAGGCCCCGGGCGCGCAGGTTGGGCTGGTAGTTGAGCGTTCGGGCAGCGTCCAGGATCCGCTGGCGCGTCGCCTCGGCCACGTAGCCCGTGCCGCTCAGGGCGCGCGAGGCGGTGGCGATCGAGGTCTCGGCCAGCGCCGCTACGTCCTTGAGACTGGCTCGGCGATGCGTTTCCATGCTCACTTCTCACATCCCCCAGCCCGGCCCCGTTCAGGGCAGGCTTCCGGGCGACCGCAAGCCCGGCGACTCTGAGAACGTTTGCATCATCCTAGCATTTCCGCTGGCCCGAGTCAATTCCAGCCCTCGCGGTCGCTAGGAGGACCCGATCAACGCAGCCCGAGGCTGGGATCGAGTGCCTGGACGGCGGCGATCGACCGGCGCACCCAATCGTCCGGGTCGGCGATCGTGTCTCCCGGGGCGCCCAACTCGAAGGCAATCGCCAGTTCATCGTAGCGACGCGCCTGAAGCTGCGCGTCGAGCTCCATCCGGCGCAGCCCCGCCAGCAGGTCGCCCGTGGGGGCCGCCCCGCTTCCGATCACCTGGTTGGTGTGCCGGGTCGCCTCGTGATCGCTGAAGTGCGCGTGCAGGATGGCGCCCGACAGCGGCTCGAGATCGGCAGCCGACTCGCGCGCCAGGCCCATGTGGCCGAGATCGGCCAGCACGCCGAAATTCGGGCGCCCGACGTCGTGCAGCATCTGCTGCGCCGCCGCCAGGTCGTCCACCAGGAACCACACAAAGGGCTCGGGCTCCTGCAGGATGGTGATGCCGCGCGGTTCGGCTTCCTCGCACACACGCTGCAGGAAGTCGACGGCACGGCGCCAGGCATCGGCTCGGCCCACGCCAACGGACCACTGACCGGCATTCAGCATCAACTGCCGGACGCCCCAGCTTGAGGCGCACACGAGGCCTTCCCGCAGGTAGGCCAGATCCTCTTCCCGTTCGGCCGGGGTTGCGGCGGGGATGTTGTGGCGGGCGTGCAGGACGTAGTTGCGCGCTTCCAGACCGAGGCGATCGAGCTGGCGGCGCAGGTCGCGCCGCTCGTCGGGGGTCAGGTGGGCCGGGCCGGCATGCAACACCCCGTGCAGGTCCACCGTCCGGAAGCCCAGCGCCGCGACGCGCTCCAGCGCCTGGAAGACGGTGGCCTTCGAGGCCACGTACCACAAGCCGGTCAGCATGCTCAGCTTCATGGCGGCGCGCGCTCCCGGCAGCTTCCCCGCGATCAGCCCAGCAGCTCGTGCTGCATCACGCCGGTCGTTTCCTTCAGGATGGCGATCATCTCGTCCACCTGTTCCTGCGTGATGATCAGCGGCGGCGTCACCAGCATCATGTCGCCGGCCGTGCCCTCCACACAGCCGGTGCAGTGGAACAGCACCAGCCCGCGGCGCATGGCTTCGTCCTGGAAGCGCAGGCTGACCCTGCTCGCCGGCGGGAACGGCTCCTTCGTCGCCTTGTCCCTGACGAGTTCGAAGCCGCACATCAGGCCCTTGCCGCGCACGTCGCCGATGATGTCGAACGTCCGCAGCTCGTTCAGCTTCTCCAGCAGGTAGGCGCCCACCTGGCGCGAGCGCGACACGAGATCCTGCCGTTCGACGGTGCGGATGACTTCCAGCGCCCCGGCGCAGGACACCGGATTCAGATCCATCGTGTGCCCGGCCAGGAAGGGAACGCCGGTCTTCTCGATGGCAGCCCAGATCTCCTCGCGTGCGATCGTGGCGGCCAGGGTCGTGTAGCCGGAGGTCATGCCCTTGGCGGTGGCGATGATGTCGGGCGTCACGCCCCAGGCCTCGATCCCGAACCAGTGGCCGGTGCGCCCCCAGGCGGTCATCACCTCGTCGGCGATCAAGAGCACGTTGTACTTGTCGCAGATCTCCCGGATCACCTGGAAGTAGCCGTCCGGCGCGGGCACGGCGCCCAGCGCCGCCCCCACGACGGGTTCGGCGAAGAAGCCCGCCACGTTCTCCTCGCCCTGCTGCTTGATCTCGGTCTCGAGGGCGCGGGCGCACTTCAGGCGGCAGTCCGGCAGCCGCATCTCGAACGGGCAGCGGTAGCAGTAGGCCGGCGGGATGTGCGGGCTGTTGATGTTCATGCCCATGTACATGCGCCGCCTCCCGGTGTGCCCGTGCATGCCGGTGACGGCGAGGTTGTTGCCGTGGAAGCCCTGCCAGCGGCTGATGAAGAGCGTCTTGGAGCGCTGGCCGGTGGCGACGAAGTACTGGCGCGCCACGCGCATGGCGTCATCGATGGCGTCGGTGCCGGTGCAGGTGAACCAGGCGCGGCAGTTGTCCTTCATGCTGCCGGGCGCCTTGGAGGCCACCACGCGCCCCAGGTCCTGGAGCGGTTGATTGCTGAAAACGTGCGGCGCGGCAAACGACACCTTCTTCATCTGCGCGTACATGGCGTCGGCGACGCTCTGGACCCCGTGGCCGATGGTCACCACCACGGACGAGCCGGCGGCGCCGTCGATGTAGCGCTTGCCGTCGGTATCGTACAGGTAGATACCCTCGCCCCGCTCCGCCGTCGGCATGGGGCGCCAGGTGCGGTGGACGGCCGGCTGCGTGCTGGCTTTGCCCTTCTCGTTCATGGCGTTGCTCTCCTCGATTTCCGGCTAGCGCGGCCGGGCGACCTTTCCGTCGGCCTCGCGCACCACGTCCCACACGGCGCGCTCCACATCCTCGGTCAGCGGCGGCACCTTCGGCGACCAGGCCTGCAGGCGCTCAGCCGCCCGGCGGGCGACGTCCTTTCCGCCCTCCGCCTCCCACACCGACCACGGCTTGCGGTCCCACAGCTTCGGGAACCACAACTCCGATCGAAAGTTGGAGGCCGTATGATCCTGGGCCAGGTAGTTGCCGCCCGGGCCCACCTGGGCGATCACGTCGAGCGCCAGCGAGCCGCCGTCGAGCGTGATCCCTCGGCGCAGGCGGCGCACCTGGCTGATGATCTCATTATCGATCAGAAGCTGCTCCGGCCGGATGGTGTTGATGAAGTCCACGAAGCCCGCCCCGGCCGAGATCGTCAGGCCGGCGAGGGACGCCGCCAGCACGTTGAGCATCTTCTCGGCGCCCACCTGGGCATCACACGCCTTGCCGTCGGCGATCAGCCCCCCGCCGCGCGACGGAAGGTCGTAGAAGCGCGCCATCTCGGCGGTGGCGATGCGGAAGAGGGCGAACTCCGGCCCGCCCATCGTCACGCCGCCGCTGGCCATGTCCAGGCTGCGCGTGTACTGGGTGAAGACCACGGGCGTCCCCGCCTGCACCAGCTGCACGAGGGTGATGGCGCCCAGCAGTTCGGCGTTGGCCTGGACGATCGTCCCGGCCAGCGTCACCGGCGCGGTGGCGCCGGCGATCGGGCCCGGGCTGATGCCGATCGGCAGCCCCTGCCGCGCGCCTTCGATCATCGTCCCCGCCTGGCGCTCGTCCAGCTGAAGAGGGCTGAGCGTCGTCAGATCGAGGGTGAAGAGGGGCTTCTCGCGCAGCGCCTGGCGGCTGCCGCGCACGGCTGTGCCGATGGCAACAGCGTCGCGCACCCCCTCCGGTCCGTAGGCCGTGTTCCAGATGGGCTTGGTGGTGTTGGCCACCGAGATGGCCAGCTGGTAGCGATCGTTCGTCTCCGGCGGCGCGTCGGCGGGCGTGGCCATCACCGAGTAGAAGTCGATCTGGTCCATCGAATCGGCCAGCTGCGTCACCCACGCCAGGTCCTTCTGCTGAATCCCCCGTCGCACGCCGCTGGCTGGGTCGTAGAGATGGACGGCATAGCCGTTGGTGGTGAAGTAGACCTCGCCCTGGCGGAGCCGGATCTCGCGGGCGCCATCCCGGCTGAAGAGTGAGAAGGCGTGCGGGGCCCTGGCGACGGACGCCGTCACCAGATCCGGGGGGAAATGCACCCGCTGCCGGGCGCGATCGACCCTGGCGCCATGCCCCGTCAGGATCTCAAGGGCCTGCGGCTCGAGGATCTGCAGGCCGACCTCCTCCAGCACGCGCAGCGAGTCGGTGTGAATGCGTTTCTGGTCATCCGGCGAGAGCAGCGTCAACAGCGGTGTGGCCAACCAGACCTCCAGGACTCCCGGCATGGGCGCCGGCGAAGTGCAGCCTTCCGCGCCCGCTTTCCGGCCTCGCCGGAAGCGGCGCGGGCATCATGCGGATGGGCGTCGCCTCCAGCTTCGCTCGAGGTCCGCCAGCGCTGCCTCGACATCCCCGGGCATGGCCCGTGGTTGATGATCGGAAAGCAGCCGGGCGCTGCGCGCCGTCAGGCGCTTCGCCAGCTGGCCCGAGTCCAGTGCGGCCAGCGGATCGAAGTTGGAGCGGTCGAAGACGGTCGGGTACCAGAAGTCGCGGAAGTGCTCGAGCGTGTGGGGGTGGCTGACGTACTCTGCGCCGGCGGGCAAGGACCCGACCAGGGCACTTGCCCGTGACAGCGCCTCGGGCGACAGGTCCGGCGAGGCCAGTGTGGCGCGCGTGGCGCCGATGATCTCGTCGGCCAGGACGAAGGCCTCCGGGCAAATGAGCTTGCCGGCGCCGATCATGCCGGTGTTGTGCACCAGTTCGGTGCCGGTCAGACAGCCCCACAGACAGTTGGCGGCCAGCTCCTGCCCGGCCTGCGCGTCCAGGCGCGGCGAATCGCTGATCATCTCGAGCCCGAAGGCCGGCAGACCGTAGCCGTGCGCCAGGTCGGCCACGGCGGCGTAGGCCCATTGCGATTCCGGCGCGCAATAGGCCCACTGGGTCGTGCGCATGTCCATCAGCTGGACGGTGAACCCGGCGGAAACGAAGGGCGCTCCAGGAGCGCGCAGTTGGTGTACGGTCAGGCCAAAGAGCCAGTCGGCGTTGGCCATGGCCAGCGTGCCGGCCAGGCTGCTGGGCGCGTTGCCGCCGATAGCCGGACAGTCGTAGTACAGGACGGGCACGCCCAGGTCGGCGCAGGCCAGCAGGATCTCGAGGTTGTAGCGGCTGGCGTTCAGCGGACCGGCCGGGACCGAGGTGATGGATAGCCACGGCCGGCTGCGTCGCACCTCGTCGCTGCCCGAAACGATGCGGCTGAGCTCGACCAGATCGAGAACTCCCTGCCGGTCGTAGGGGTAGGCCAGGATCGGCTTGGACGAGTGGCGGACGGTCTCGAGCACGGCCAGCTGGGTCTGCAATCCCTCGGGAACATCGTGCGCCTGGCCCACGCACTGGATCCAGTCGATGGAGGGCAGCGCATCCAGCAGGCGCGCCGAGGTGCCCTGGTCCGCCCGAAGGAAGTTGCGGGCGTGGCCGGACGGCAGATCGAGCAGGTAGAAGGTGTCGGACAGGGCGCCGAAGGTGACCCGTCCTTCGGAAAGCGGCAGCACCGGCGCGCCGGATCGATCGTAGAGAGTCACCGGCGAGACACCGGCCAGGCAGCGCTCGACGAGCTCCGGCGGCAGGCGCACCTGCTCACCGGAGATGACGGCGCCGGCCTCGCCCAGCAGGAGGCGGACCTCGTCCACCGGCACGTGAACCCCGACCGTCTCGAGCAGGTCCAGGCTGGCGGTGTGGATGTCCTGCCGCTGCCGGTCAGAGAGCACGTGAACCCTGGTCCCGCCTGAAAGTCGGTGCGCCACCGAGATCTCCTTACCGTACGCCTACCTGGCGGCCGTCATCGGCAGGAAGTCGATCCCGGTCAGGGCGCACCACTCCCCCAGCTCGCGGGCCCGGTGCCCGCGCAGGACGACGAAGTGATGTCCGAAGCCGGCGTTTCCGATCGCCTCCAGTGCCTCGGTCAGATCGTACGGGAAGACAGCCTTGGCCGCCGATCCCGGGAATTCCAGCTTGTAGGGGACCGCCACGGCTTCCATGGCGCACAGGCGCATCGTCCCGCGCCGGCCGACGAGATTGGCGATGGTGATCGGCCCGGGGGCCATCGTCGCCTGCAGGGTCGGCCCGTACGCGCCGGGGCCGATGTGCTCGGGGATCGCCTTGAGCGCCACGCGCTCCTGCTCCGCCAGCTTGCGCGGCAGGTTGCCGCAGTGGTGCAGGATGGCCTCGCCCCGCGCCAGATCGGCCTTGATGATGTCGACATGGAAGGTCGGCGCCCCGGAGAGCATCTGGCCGGCCGCCATCAACAGCGCACCGGGCACATCGCTCTCGCACGAGGCCGCCACGCCCTCGTCATTGAACAGGCTGCACCCGAGGCACGGACCGCCGAGGTGGTCGTGGAAGCACTCGACCGTGACGGCCTGCAGCGTTTCCTGGGCGGCCAGCTCCTTCATGGCCAGGTAGGTGCGCACGCCATAGCGTGAGACTTCGTCGGTGATGTGGGCCGTGTCGAACTCCGGCTTGAGCGCCGCCCACCGCGCGCTCACGTCGGCGTCCGGCACGGCGTCGATCGCCCGCGTGTAGCGCGTCAGGCCGACGTTGACCACCTGCACGCCGAAGGTTTCCCGCAGCGCCAGCTCATCGAAGGCGGTGTCCGACATGCCCTGGGCGCGCCAGCCCATCAGCCCGATGCGCAGCCCGCGCAGCCGGCGCACGAGCGCCGCCCCGCTGGCGAAGGCCAGCGCCTTGTCCCAGGCGCGGGCTTCGCCCAGTTCGGCGGCCAGGTAGCGGTAGCGCAGGCCAAGCTCCTTGAAGGGATAGAGCGTCTGGTGGATGGCCACCAGCGCCCCCCAGGCCTGCTGCGTGGGGATTCCCCACAGGATCGTGGGCAGGCCGACGGCGTCGGCCATCATCGGCAGGATGTGATCCAGGGTGAAGTTGCCCGGCACGAGCAGCAAGGCGTCGATCCCGCTCTTGTGGAAGTGGTCGGTGATGGGGGCGATATCGGACTCGTACTCGAGCAAGCGCGGGCACATCAGCAGCTCGACGCGGTCGAGGGGCGCGGTGGCGGGGAAATCCTGCACCAGTCCGGCGGCGTACTCGCGTCCGTCCTCGTGCGACCAGGTCGAGATGACGACCCCCAGCCGCGGACGAAAGCCTGTCGGTGTGGCGGTCATAGCGGCCCTCCTGCTCTAGTCGAGCGAGATCGGATAGCGACCGAACTCGCGGCCGGCGGCAAGCATTGCCCGGAAGTTCTCCAGCGGGACGTAGTTGGTGATCGAGTTGGCCGAGCCCAGCAGGTAGCCGCCGCCCGGCGCCACGTCGCGCATCAGCTCGCGCACGGCCTGGCGCACTTCGGCCGGGGTGCCGCGCGTCATCGTGTACCCCAGGTCGAGGTTGCCCAGCAGCGCCAGCCGGTCGCCGTACTGGCGCTTGACGGCGGCGATGTCCATGCACTTCGGCTCGATCGGGTGCAGGCCGTCGATCCCGCAGCGCAGCAGATCAGGGATGGCCTGGAGCACATCGCCGTCCGAGTGGAGGAAGACCGGGCGGCCGGCGCGATGCACCCGTTCGACGGCGGTCGTCAGCCAGGGGAAGAAGATGCGGCGCAGCATGGGCAGCGAGACCATCAGCCCATTGGTGTAGGCGATGTCATCCTGCAGGCAGATCGCGCCGACGACCTCATGCGCCAACACGCGATCGAGCAGCCGGAGCGTCTCCCCGCCCAGCCGATCGGTGATCTCCAGCACCAGGTCCGGGTCATCGATCAGCGACACACAGAACGACTCAAAGCCCATCAGTTGCCAGGCGCCGGTGAAGACGTGACCGATGGTGACGACGGCCTTCATGGACGGGGGCAGGGCGGACGGCAGGCGCTCGTAGACCGACAGGTCGACGTCCTCGGCGCGCGGCCAGCCGAAGCGCTGGATGTCGTCGCGGCTGCGGATGACCGCCGCCGCGCTGCCAACCCAGCCGCGGTCATGCCGCGCCCCGGCATAGCCGTGGGCGGTGTTCTCCAGCGGTCGCACGATGCGCTCCTGGATGGCGGGCGCAGCGTACAGATCCGTGTCGATGGCGATGTAGTCGAACCCGGCCTGAACCCAGAACTCGATTTCGTCCTCGAGCCCGCCAACAGGTCGACCGAGAAAGGCGTCCTTGACCTCCGGATCGACGGAGACCTCACCCAGCGGGACCCGGTCCGGCTGGCCCCGGCGCAGAGCGGTGAGCACGCGTGCGAAATCGGGGTCGCTCATCGATGCCCCTCCGCCACGCCGGCCAGTTCGTCTCGCACCTCGACAACTGCCCGCGCCTGCGGGCGCTTGTCCCTGCAGGTTTGTCGCCCAGCCCGCGCCGATGTGTCCATCCAGCCCGTCGCCTCGGGTATGAGAACGTTTCCACCATCGTAGCACGTCAGGCGGGCGG
>DYJB01000084.1 GCA_020723365.1 Candidatus Aquidulcis sp.
GGCTTGGCCTCCTCGCCGGGTACGGCATGGTTCTTCAGAGCGACTACGTCCGTGCCTGGGAGTACCAGAAGGCGTTCTGGTCCGAGCTTGTCCCCCTGCTACCAGATGTCACTGAAGGGACGGTGGTTCTAGTCGAGCCCACTGGCCTGAAGGACACACGGCAAATCGCCGCGAACTACTGGAGCCTTCCGGTGATCCTTGAGCAGCTCTATCAGTTCCCTGCGGGCTGGGATAGCCCGCCCCGGGTCTACCGGATGAAGGAGGACTGGACAACGAAGGCCCTGGACAACCCCGAAGTCCTCGTCATTGATGAGTATGCGACCCACGCGCCCACGGATACTGCCAGGACGGCCAATCCGGCAAACGTGATACGGATCGATACGACGGCGGGTAGGCTTCGCCGCTCAACCGAGGTAGTATCCCCGGCCGGCCAGACCATTCATCTCCGGCCATTACCCAGCCATTGGGATGAACCTCCCTACAGCCGGGGCTTTCTTTGGAGCATCCTGATCGCCGGGTTGTCGGCGGGACCATCGGGCGGCTGACCCATCGCGCGCAATTCCCGTCGGTTTGGGGCCGCACCGGGCTCCTGGTCGCGCTGAGCCTGGACAGACCGAGGACAACGCCGCCACCGCTGGCTTCCCACGCCTGTGTGTTGAGTCTGCACGTCCGCAAAACGGCGCCGGCAAGTCGCCGGCGCCTGCTTTCATCCCGCATGCCCGCAGGCGAGGCGGCGCCCGGCGCGCTTCAGCCACCCTCGCCGCGCAGCTCGCTCCGTCGGCGGCGATAGGCGATGATCGGGCCGTCGCCCGGGATCAGCTTCTCGCCCATGCGCAGGTCGCTCCGCTTCGGCAGCTGCGTCCGCACGACGCGCTTGTCCTGGTTGAGGATCACACGGTTGGCCGGGAGGGATGCCAGGTTGAACAGTTGGCGCAGCCCGGGCAGGCGTACGATCCGCTGGTAGAAGCGCACGTACATGCGCGTGTTCTCGTCGTCGATCGGCACGAAGGCCGCCATCACCCTCACGTCGTCCCCGATCCAGTTGTGCCAGATGTTGGGAAACTGGAACTGCAGCGAGG
Organism: Candidatus Aquidulcis sp.; assembly: GCA_020723365.1. Lineage (GTDB taxonomy): Bacteria > Chloroflexota > Anaerolineae > Anaerolineales > E44-bin32 > DYJB01. The sequence continues at coordinate 1,080 of DYJB01000084.1, forward strand.
GACGGCGCGCCGGGACGGCGAGGTCTTCCGCCCGCCTGGCCGGCTGGCCATGGTCGAGTTCGTTGAAGACCCAGATGTTCATCCGGTCGCGCGGCAGCCCGGGTCGATCCTCCCAGCGCACGAGCGGGCCGTGGATCAGCGTGCGGTTGCCGCGCCCGATGGTCGTGGCATGCACGAAGGGCAGATGGACGGCGTCGAGCTGGTTCTCGATGGCACGCGAATAGTGCACGGGCCAGTGATCTCGAATGGTGCCATACGAGAAGGTGGCGTCGAGCTCCTCGAACCAGGGGATCTCCGGCGCGGCCTGCGCCGCCTCGCCCCACCACACCCAGATGAAGCCGTGCGCCTCCCGCGCCGGGTAGCCCGTCGCCTGGAACGCCTTGGGGACTTCAGCCGACCGCCCATTGGCCGGAATGAGGGTGCAGCGGCCTGATGGATCGAAGGTCAGGCCGTGGAAGGGGCACTCGATCGCCCCCTCCTGCAATCGTCCGATCGAGAGCGCCGCCCCGCGGTGGGGGCAAGCGTCGCGCAGGCAGACGGGATCACCCGCCGGCGTGCGCCAGAAGACGAGCCGCTCCCCGAAGCGCGTCACACCCACCGGCCGCCCGCGCGGCACCTCGCTGGATTCGAGAACGGCGTACCACTGATTGGGGATCATGGCGTCTCCCGGAGTTCGATCGCCAGGGCGGGTCGTCAGCAGATGCGCGGCAGCATCTCGCCGGCCAGCATGTCGACCAGTCGTGTGCCGCCGATGGCCGTCCGCATCAACACCCGGCCGGCCGGGTCAGCCAGCACCCTCCCGATCCGCACTGCCCCCTCCCCGTAACGGGTGCGGCGCAGGGCCTGCAGCGCGGCCTCGGCTTCGGCCGCAGCGATGATCGCCACCAGCCGGCCCTCGTTGGCCACGTACAGCGGGTCCATCCCCAACAGCTCGCAGGCGGACTGCACCGCCGGACGAACGGGGATGGCCGATTCGTCCAATTCGATTCCGACGCTGCTCTGACGGGCGATCTCATTCAGGGTCGTCGCCAGCCCGCCCCGCGTGGGGTCGCGCAGCACATGCACCTGCCGGCAGGCTTCGAAGAGGGCCTCGACCAGGCCATGGATCGGGGCGACATCCGAGACGATGTCGCTCGCCAGCCCCAGCCCGCCGCGGGCTTCGAGGACGGCGATGCCGTGATCGCCCAGCGGACCCGAGACCAGCACAGCATCACCCGGCCGCGCCAGCCGCCCGCTGGCTTCACGCCCCTCGGGCACCCAGCCGACGCCGGCGGTCGAGATGAACAGCCCGTCGGCCTTGCCCCGCTCGGCGACCTTGGTGTCCCCGGCGACGATCGCCACCCCGGCCTCCTCGGCCGCCACGCGCATCGATTCGATCACCCGATCGAGCGTCGCCAGCGGCAGGCCCTCCTCGAGAATGAAGGAGGCCGTCAACCACAGCGGGTGCGCGCCCATCACCGCCAGATCGTTGACCGTGCCGCACACCGCCAGGCGCCCGATATCGCCGCCGGGGAAGAAGAGCGGCGCCACGATGTGGGCGTCGGTGGTGATGGCCAGGCGCCCGGCTGCCTGCGGCAGCCGCAGCACGGCGGCGTCATCCCCCTGCTCCAGCGCCGGGTTGCCCAGCACGCGTTGGAAGCGGCGCTGCACCAGGTCGTGCGTCATGCGCCCGCCGCTGCCATGCCCCATCACGACGGTCACGTCGTGCGCCAGCGGCACCGGGCAGACGGCGCCTTCCATCACGGGGATCGCCTCGTCACGCTTCATTCAGAACCATCCTTCAAGCCCCCCCGGGGCGGCGGCCGATCCGCACCCCTCAGGCGCTGCGGCCGTAGCGGTAGTACGCCGCGCAGGCGCCTTCCGATGAAACCATCGTGGCGCCCAACGGGTGCTCGGGCGTGCACGGTCCGCCGAACGCACGGCAGTCCGCCGGCCGGCGCAATCCCTGGAGGATCTGCCCGGCGATGCAGAGCGGCGACTCTTCCGAACGCAGCGCCTGCACCTCGAAGCGCTGCTCGGCGTCGAACTCGGCATACTCCGGCCGGAGCCGCCAGCCGCTGGCCGGGATGCGCCCGATGCCGCGCCAGTTGCGGTCGCAGATCTCGAACACCTGGCCGATCACCTGCTGTGCGGCGGCGTTCCCTTCCCGCGTCACGGCCCGGGCGTAGGCGTTCTCCACCTCCGCCCGGCCGGACTCCAACTGCTCAACCGTCAGCCGGATGCCCTGCACCAGGTCGAGCGGCTCGAAGCCGGTGACGACGATCGGCACGCCGTAGCGCGCCGCGATCGGCTCGTACTCGTGGTAGCCCATGACGGTGCAGACATGCCCGGCCGCCAGAAAGCCCTGGACCCGGTTGTGCGGTGAACCCAGGATGGCGTGCATGGCCGGAGGCACGCACACGTGCGAGACCAGGACGCTGTAGTTGCGCAGCCCCAGAGCACGGGCCTGCAGGACGCTCATCACGTTCGCGGGGGCGGTGGTCTCAAAACCGATGGCGAAGAAGACCACCTGCCGTCCGGGGTTCTCCTGCGCCAGGCGCACCGCGTCCAGAGGCGAGTAGACCACGCGCACGTCCCCCCCGGCGGCGCGCACGGCGAAGAGGTCGCGGCCCGAGCCCGGGACGCGCAGCATGTCGCCGTAGGAGGCGAAGATCACCTCCGGCCGGGCGGCGATGGCCTGGGCCTTGTCGATCAGCTCCAGCGAGGTGACGCACACCGGGCAGCCCGGGCCGTGCACCAGCTCGATGGCCTCGGGCAGCAGCTGGTCGAGGCCATGGCGCACGATCGAATGCGTCTGCCCGCCGCAGATCTCCATGATGACCCACGGGCGCGTCACGCGGCGCCGCAGGTCCTCCAGGATCCCCTGCACCAGGTGCGCCTGGCGGTACTCGTCGAGGTGCTTCACGCCGGCTCCCCGCCTCCCGGCAGCCCGTCCTCGAAATCGACGATCTGGCGCAGCGTCTCGAGCGTTGCCTGGGCCTCGGACTCACTCAGCAGGTTGAGGACGAAGCCAACGTGGACGATGCCGTAGTCGCCCACCTGGGCTTCCGGCACGTACGTCAGGCAGGCCTCTCGCAGCACCCCGCCGAAATCGAGGCGCCCCATGCGCAGGCCGTCGCGATCGTAGATCTCCATGATCTTGCCCGGTACGGCAAGGCACATACCCAACCTCCTCAATCTCGCGCCGGAGCCATACCGCCAGGCCTCAGTGGCCCGACCCCGCCAGCGCGGCGGCCGCCACGACCGCCTGCCCCAGCGCCAGGCCCCCGTCATTGGCCGGAACCTGGCGGTGGGTGTGAACCACGAACCCTTCCCCCCTCAGCCGCCGGACGCTTTCCTCGAGCAGCGTTCGATTCTGCCAGACCCCGCCGCTCAGGGCGACCGTCGTGACGCCGGTCTCCGCGCGCAGATCGGCGCACAGGCCCGCCACCATCCATGCCACCCCGCGGTGGAAGCGGGCGGCGATGCGCCCCGCCGCCACTCCCGTTCGCAAATCGTCCACCATCGATCGGATCACCGGCGTCGGGTCCAGGACAGCACCCTGCCTGGCGAAGGCATAGGCGCCGGCTTCGTGCGGATCGACCTGCGCCTCCAGCTCGATGGCCGCCTGGGCCTCGTAGTTGACGCTCGAGCGGACGCCGATCAGGGCTGCAGCGGCATCGAACAAGCGGCCCATGCTGGAGGTCTGCGGAAGCCGCGCCGGCTCCGCCAGCAAGTTGGCCAGCACGCGCCGTATGGCAGGATCGGTCCCACGCACCGGCGGCAGGTCGTCGTCCCAAGCCAGGCCTGCGGCGCGCAGCCAGGCCAGCGCCAGGCGCCACGGCTGCCGCACGCAGGCATCGCCTCCCGGCATGGGAATGGGCTGCAGGTAGCCCACGCGCTGATAGCCGGCGTAGTCCGCCAGCAGGAACTCGCCGCCCCACACCGTGCCATCGTCCCCGTACCCGCTGCCGTCGAAGGCCACGCCGATCACCGGACGATCGCCGGACAGGCCGTGTTCGGCCATGCAGGCGGCGATGTGGGCATGATGATGCTGCACGCCGATGCACGGAAGCCCTTGGCGGTCCCCCCGCTGCCGCAGGTAGCGCGTCGCCAGGTAGTCCGGGTGGAGGTCGCAGGCCAGGGCTTCGACCTGCAGGCGGAACAGGCGCTCGAAGTGCTCGACGCCGCTCTCGAACGAACGCAGCGTCTCGTAGTTCTCCAGGTCGCCGATGTGGTGGCTGACGAAGGCGTAGTCGTTTCGGGTGACGCAGAAGGCGTTCTTGAGCTCAGCGCCGCCCGCCAGGATCGACGGCCCCGGCCTGGGCAGGCGCACCGGGTAGGGTGCATAGCCGCGCGCCCGGCGCAGCGGGTAGGCGCCGCCGGCGAAGCTGCGCACAACCGAGTCGTCGCAGCGAATGTGGATCGGCCGGTCGTGCATCAGGAAGGCATCCGCCAGTCCCGCCAACCGCCGGCGCGCCTCGTCGTTGTCGGTGGCGATCGGCTCTTCCGACAGGTTCCCGCTCGTCATGACCAATGCCGTGGGGAAGCCCTCGGCCCGCTCGAGCAGCAGGTGGTGCAGCGGCGTGTAGGGCAGCATGATCCCGAGCGTGTTCTGCCCCGGCGCCACCTCGGCCACAATGTCGGACCCCACCCGGCGCGGGGCGATCACAACCGGCCGGGCGATGGACTGCAGCAGGGCGCGCTCCATCTCGTCCAGGGCGGCGTGCGATTCGGCGGCCTGCAGGTCCGCCGCCATGACGGCGAAGGCCTTGTCGACGCGCAGCTTGCGCCGGCGGAGCTCGGCCACCGCCTGGCCGTTGGCGGCGTCGCAGGCCAGGTGGAATCCGCCCAGCCCCTTGACGGCCACGATCCCACCGGCCTGCAGCACGCCGCGCGCCTCGGCCAGCGCTGACTCGCCCTGCCCGCGCGTGACGCCGCCGCGCTCGAGCCAAAGGCGCGGCCCGCAGTCCGGGCAGGCGACGGGCTGGGCGTGGAAGCGCCGGTCGCGGGGATCGCCGTACTCCGCGGCGCACGCCGGACACATCGGAAAGCCGGCCATGGTCGTGTTGGGCCGGTCGTAGGGGATGGCCGTGATGATGGTGAAGCGCGGGCCGCAGTTGGTGCAGTTGATGAAGGGATAGCGATAGCGGCGGTCCTTCGGATCGAAGAGCTCGCGCCGGCAGTCGTCGCACAGCCCGACGTCGGGGGAGATGGGCAGGAAGGCGCCGGGCTGGTCGTGCGAGTCGAGGATGGTGAAGGCGGTGAAGCCGGACGGCGCCTGGGGGAGCGACTCGATGCGATCGATGCGCGCCAGGGGCGGCGCCTCACGCCGCAGCGCGGCAGCGAACGCCTCCAGGGCCGGGGCCGGACCGTCGAGCTCGATCTCGACGCCCGCCGCCGTGTTGCGCACCCAGCCCGGCAGCCCGAGGCGGGCGGCCAGCCCGAAGACGAACGGGCGGAAGCCCACGCCCTGGACGATGCCGGTCACGCGCAGGCGCAGCCCCTGCAGCGCCTGAGTCTCGACGGTCATGCCGCGCCCCTGCGCCCCTCGGCTGCTGCTGCCTGAACCCAGTCGAGCCAAGCCGGCAGACCCTCGCCCGTACGGCAGGACACGGCGAACGTGCGCACGCCCGGATTGAGGATCTCGACACCCTGGCGGAAGCGAGCCATGTCGAAGGTGACGTAGGGCAGAAGGTCCGTCTTGTTGATCAGCAGCACGTCGACGCCGCGGTACATTCCCGGGTACTTGTAGGGTTTGTCGTCGCCTTCGGGGACCGAGGCGATCAGCACGCTGTGATGTGTGCCCAGGCGGAAGGAGGCGGGGCAGACCAGGTTGCCGACGTTCTCGACGATCAGCAGGTCAAGGCCGGTGAGATCGAGCTGTCCCAGCGCGCCCTGGACCATGACGGCGTCGAGGTGGCACTCGCCGCCGGTATTGATCTGCACGGCCGTGGCGCCGGCGGCGGCGGCCCGGTCGGCGTCCAGGCTGGTGGCGATGTCCCCGTCAATGACCGCCAGGCGCAGCCGGCCGGCGAGGGCGCGCACGGTGTGCTCGATGAGCGAGGTCTTGCCGGCGCCGGGCGAGGCCATCAGGTTGAGGCCGAGGACTCCGGCGGCATCCAGGCGGGCGCGGTTCTCGTCCGCCAGCCGGTCATTGGCGCCCAGGATGTTCTCGACCACGGCCACGCGCTGCGGCATGCCTATGCTCCTGCCGGATCGGCCGTCGCCGGACCGTCCGAGTCGACCTCGATGGCTTCGACGTAGAACTCCTCGCCGGCCGTCACGCGCACCTGCTCGCTCCCGCACGTGGGGCACGACCATGTGTCCCCCTGTGGAGCGTAGGCATGGCCGCAGGCCTGGCAGGTGAAGCGCGCTTCCAGCCGGCGGAAATCCAACCGGGCGCCTTCGGCCGGGGTGCCGCGGGCGACGAAATCCCAGTAGAAGGCGACCGAATCATCCACGATCGACGATAGCTGGCCGACGACCAGGTGAATGGTGTTGATCCGTCCGGCGCCGGCCTGGCGGGCATGGCGCAGGGCGATCTCGAGCACGTTCTGGGTGACGGCGAGTTCGTGCATGCCAGCTTGCTCAAGCATACCAGCGGCCGCCGGTGCGGCGTGGTAAGGAAAGTCACGAGATGAATACGAATTCAATCTTTTTTGACCAAGAACTGTAGACCGGCAGCCTGCGGCACCCCAACCGGATTGGGCCGTCGGTCGAGGGACGGCCGGAGTCCTACGTACCGCCGGTGGCGCCGCCAGACAGGCAGTCGCCCTTGCGGGCGGCCCTCCTTCCAGGCTGTGGCTGCTTCGGCCATCCCGGCGTTCCTATTGTGACCCATGTCACAATACGAATATGACATTCGTCCTCCCGCCCGAACAAGAATGCGGATGACAATAGGCCTTGATATCGCCCTAGCCGAATATGCGTATATTGCGTCTACAGGAGCAAGCCAGCGTGGCCACGGTTCCCGAATCCGAAGTGATGCAGCTGCACGCCGAAGTGTGCGCCGCCCTCTCGGAGCCCAAGCGCATCATGCTCATCTATGAACTCAGCGCCGGGCCGCGCCATGTCAACGATCTGGCGGCGGCGTTGAGCTCCCCCCAGCCCGTAGTCTCACGCCACCTGAAGGTGTTGCGGGAGCGCGGCGTCGTGACGGCCGAGCGGCAGGGCAGCATGGTCGTCTACAGCCTCAGCGACGCCCGCGTCGTGCAGGCGCTCGACCTGCTGCGCGCCTTCATGGCCACCACCCTCGCCGACCGGGCGCGCGTGGCCTCGGCCCCGCGCCTGCCGCTTGAGGCAGCCATCGATCCCAGGAGCCAGGCATGAAGTCCCTCGTCATCCTCGGCGCCGGCACCGCCGGCACAACCGTCGCCAACCGTCTCCACGCTTTGCTGGACAGCGATCAGTGGCGCATCACCATCGTCGACCAGAACGAGACTCACTACTACCAGCCGGGATTCCTGTTCATCCCCTTCGGAATCTACTCGAAGAACGATGTCGTCAAGCCCAAGCGCGACTTCATCCCCGCCGGCGTCGAACTGATCATGTCGCCCATCGAGCACATCGACGCCGAGCACAACCGGGTAACGCTGGCCAAGGACAGGCGCATCCTGGCCTACGACTTCCTGGTCATCGCCACCGGATGCCAGACCCGTCCCGAGCAGACGCCGGGCCTGAAGGATGGCGCCTGGGGCCACACGATCCATGAGTTCTACACCGTCGACGGTGCCGTCGCCCTGGCCAAGCACCTGCGCACCTGGCGCGGCGGGCGGCTGGTCGTCAACGTCGTCGACAACCCGATCAAGTGCCCGGTGGCACCGCTCGAGTTCCTGATGCTGGCCGATTCGTATTTCACCGAACACGGGCTGCGCGACAGGGTCGACATCACCTACGCCACGCCGCTGCCCGGCGCCTTCACCAAGCCCATCGCCTCGCGGCACCTGGGCGACATCCTCGAGCGCAAGTCGATCAAGGTCGTGCCCGACTTCCTGATCGAGCGCGTCGACCCGGACGCCAGGCGCATCGTCTCCTACGACGAGCAGAGCCTGGAGTACGACCTGCTCATCAGCGTGCCGCTCAACATGGGCGACGAGGTGATCGCCCGCTCGGGGCTGGGCGACGACCTCAACTACGTCCCGGTCGATAAGCACACGCTGCAGTCGACGAAGTTCTCCAACATCTTCGTCCTGGGCGACGCCGCCTCGCTGCCGACCTCGAAGGCCGGCTCGGTGGCCCACTTCGCCGTCGACTGCTTCGCCGACAACTTCCTGCGCCTGATCGACGGCCTGGACCTGCTGCCGACGTTCGACGGCCACGCCAACTGCTTCATCGAATCCGGGTTCGGCAAGGGATTGCTGATCGACTTCAACTACGACGTCGAACCCCTCCCGGGCCACTACCCGCTGCCCGGCATCGGCCCCTTCAGCCTGCTCCAGGAGACGGAGATGAACCACTGGGGCAAGATGATGTTCCGCTGGATGTACTGGAACCTGCTGCTCAAGGGGCAGGAACTGCCGCTGCCGGCCCGCATGACCATGGCCGGCAAGATGTACCGCTAGCGAGGCCGCCATGAGCGACGTCCCGATCGAGTTGTCCGCCAAGATCGACGCCCTGACCGTCCAGGTGGCCTACCTGAGCGAGCAGGCCCGGCAGGCCGAGCGCCAGCGCCAGGAGCGCGCCGAACTGGTGCGCGATGTCACGCCGATCGCCAACCAGGCGTTCCCCCTCGCCATCGAGCAGCTGGAGGAAGTCCAGGAGTATGTCGACCTGGCCGACCTGCTGCGCCTGCTCAAGCGCCTGCTGCGCAACGCCCGCAACCTCGAGCGCATGCTCGACCAGCTGGAGGCGGTCAGCGATCTGGCCGACACCCTCGGCCCCCTCACCGACCAGGCGTTCGAGAAATCCGTTGACGCCCTGGCGGAGATGGAGCGCAAGGGCTACTTCGCCTTCGCCCGCGGCGGGGCGCACATCCTCGACGCGCTGGTGACCTCCTTCAGCGAAGACGATGTCCGCCGCCTGGGCGACAACATCGTCCTGATCGTCAATACGGTCAAGGACATGACCCAGCCGGAGATCATGGGGTTCGTCCGCAACACGTTGATGCTGGCCGAGAAGGAGCTCGAGCAGCCGCTCGACATCTCGACCCTGGGCCTGGTGCGCCAGATGGGCGACCCCCGCGTCCGGCGCGGGCTGGCGCTCACGCTGCGTGTGCTGCAAGCCATCGGCGCCCAGGCCGCCGATCCGTCCCGCTAATCATTGTCCATCGCAAGGAGGACCGTATGCCAACCCGCACCATCGCAGGCAAGACCGTCACCGTCAACGACGAAGGCTTCATGACCAACCCGGCCGAGTGGTCGAAGGAGATCGCCGCCGAGCTGGCCACGGAAGAGGGCCTGCCGGCGTTGAGCGAGGCGCACTGGAAGGTGATCGACTTCTGCCGCCAGGAAGCCGCCGCCAGCGGCAAGGCGCCGACGCTGCGCCAGATCACGACCGGCGCCGCCGTTTCCACCAAGGACCTGTTCGCCCTGTTCCCCAAGGGCCCGGCCAAGAAGGTCGCCCGCATCTCGGGGCTGGGGAAGCCCGAGGGCTGCGTCTAGCCGCCCGCCGCACGACACAGACGAGAGGGAGTGACAACCATGGCTGATGAGAACCGCAAGATCGCCTTTATCTGCTCCAAGGGCAACCTCGACATGGCCTACCCGGCGCTGGTGATGGGCTGGGCCGCCCTGGGCAACGGCATCGACGTGACCATCTTCTTCACCTTCTGGGGCATGGACATGATCACCAAGTCCCGGGTTGACCGCCTGGAGATCCCTCCGGTGGGCAACAACAGCTTCAAAATGAAGATGATGGGCCTCCCGACCGGTAACCTGGGCATCCCGCAGTGGATGGGCGTCCTTCCAGGGATGACAGCCGTGGCTACCTGGCTGATGCGCAAGAAGATTGCCGGCGTCGGCGCGCCTCCGGTGCGCGAGTACCTGCAGATGCTCGTCGACGGCGGGGCGAAGTTGTACGCCTGCAAGATGTCGGTCGACATGCTGGGGCTGAAGATGACGGATTTCATCGACGGCGTGCTTGACATTGTGACGGCCGCCGATTTCATGGACATGACCGAAGGCTCACAGATCGTCTTCATCTAGGGACGGCGTCGCTTCCGGACGCGTCACGACGCACGGCCCCGACGGCCCAAAGGCCGTTGGGGCCGTGTGCGTTTCCGCCGCCCGCGCGCCGGGCTAGGGCGTCTCGGTTGCCGTCGGGGTGAGCGTATCCGTCGCCGTGGGCGTGGGCGTCTCGGTCGCCGTCGGGGTGAGGGTGGCGGTCGCAGACACGGTCGCCGTCGGCGTGATCGACCCGGTCGGGCTCGGCGTGAGCGTCGTCGACAGCCGTTCCCAGCTC
>DYJB01000085.1 GCA_020723365.1 Candidatus Aquidulcis sp.
GAGTACGGCGCGGCCGGAGGGGCGGTGTGCGGACGGTGCGGCATGCCGTTCGCCCGCCATTTCCTCGCGCTCAACATGGTCTTCGGCAAGCTCGAGCGCTGCCCTCACTGCGGGCGTTGGGCGATCGTGCCGGCCGCCTCGCCGGCGGCCCTCCAGCAAGCCGAAGCGCGCTGGCGCGCCGACAGCCAGCAGGGCGAACTCAAGCCGGAGAGCGAGGCGGACCGGCTAAGCGATCGGATCGATGAGTCGCGGTACGAGAGCTGAGCGGCTTGCGACCAGCGACTGGCAACTAGCTGCTAGCCGCCGGCTGCTCCCTCCATGTAGAATCCCCCTCGCATGACGACGCCACCCGTCTGCTCCTACGAAGGCTCGGATTACCAGGCGCGCTTCTGGGAGCAGGGTGACCGCGCCTGTGAAGATCGCGTCGAGGCCATCGCCCTGAAGCGGCTGCTGCCGCCCGGAGGGGCGCGCCTGCTGGAGCTCGGCGCTGGGGCAGGGCGCAACACGCCGCGCTACGCCGGCTTCGATCACGTCGTGTTGGTTGACTACTCGCGCACGCAGCTCGAACAGGCCCTGCAGCGCCTGGGGGCCGGGCCGCGCTACACCTATGTCGCCGCCGACATCTACCGCCTGCCCTTCGCCCCGTCGGCCTTTCCGGCGGCGACGATGATCCGCACGCTGCACCACATGGCCGAAGCGCCGGCGGCGCTGCGCCAGGTGCGCGGCTGCCTGGCCTCCGGCGGGGACCTTGTGCTCGAATTCGCCAACAAGCGCCACCTCAAGTCCATCGCTCGCTGGCTGTTGCGCCGCCAGGCATGGAGTCCCTTCGACCGCGCCCCGGTCGAGTTCGCCGCCCTCAACTTCGACTTCCATCCGCGGGCCGTCGAGGAGTGGCTGCAGGCGGCGCACTTCGAGATCGGCCGACGCCTGACCGTGTCCCACTTCCGCCTGGCGCTGCTCAAGCGCCTGCTGCCGCTGCGGCTGCTGGTGGCGATGGATTCGCTGGCGCAGTGGAGCGGCGGGCTGTGGCAGCTGACGCCGTCGGTCTTCGTCGGCGCCCGCGCCGTAGGTCCCGATGATCCGGCGCCGGCCGGCGCTCTGTGGCGCTGCCCGGCCTGCGCCTCGTTCAACCTGCGCCAGCACCTGGAAGGCGTCGATTGCCTCGGCTGCCGCCGCACCTGGCCGCTGCGCGACGGGATCTATGACTTCCGTGACCCGCCGGCCTAGAGTCGACCCTCGGCTATAATCCCGCTGTCCCCCCGGCGGCCGCACGTCCTGGCCCATCCCCAACCTGAGGCGCCCATGCTCCCGACCCGCGAGACCTACACCGTTGAGATCGCCGGCCTGCGCCGCCAGCTGCCGCTGTTCGAGGTGGCGCCGGGATTGCGCATCGCCGTGCTCAACATCCTGGGCGATACCGAGCTGGTGCAGGCCTGCGCCCGCCAGCTGGCCGACCGCCTGAAGGGTGAGACCTTCGATCTGATCGTGACGGCCGAGGCCAAGAGCATCCCGCTGGCGCACGCGCTCTCGGTCGAGATGAAGAAGCCCTACCTGGTGCTGCGCAAGGCCTACAAGCCCTACATGGGCGAGACCCTGCACGCTGAAACGCTCTCCATCACCACCGGCAAACCGCAGACGCTCTACCTGGACGAGAAGGACCGCCAGGCGGTGCGCGGCAAACGCGTGGCGCTGGTGGATGACGTCATCAGCACCGGCTCGACCCTGGAGGGCATGCGCAAGGTGATGGACCTGGCCGGCGCCAGCGTGGCGGCCGAGGCGGCCGTCTTCACCGAGGGCGATCCGTCCGACTGGAAGCACATCACCGCCCTCGGGCACCTGCCCCTGTTCAAGTCCTGACCGCGCCGGTCATGGATCCCGAGCGGTCGGTCAGCCTGGCCGAGTTGCGCCGGTGCACCGGCGAGCGCGGGGCGCCCATGTGGGTGGCCGTTGCCGGCGTGGTCTACGACGTCACCGCGTGCGCCCGCTGGAGGAGCGGGCTGCACGAAGGACAGCACTTCCCCGGGCAGGAACTGACGTACGAGTTCGCCGAGGCGCCGCACGGGGCCGAGGTGCTCTCCCATCCCTGCGTGCAGCGCGTCGGGCGACTGGAAGACAGGCGGGCCTCCCCGGACTAGGCGGGAAGGCCCGCTTGGCTGTTGGCGCCGGCTCTCGGGAGAGGGCCGGCGTTTGTGTTCTCTACGGCCAGGTGTAGCGCACGGTGTAGGTGATCGTCTTCTCGCCGTTGGCGGCGATGTTGGCGCGGAACTCGATGGTCGACGAGTCCATCTTGGTGTAGTCGGCGCTCGACTCGAGGATGCGCCACTCGCTCCAGCGGAAGAGGTGCTCGACGAGGCGCACTTCCACGGCCTCGTCCTTGTGATTGCGCAGCGTGACCTTGAAGGTCTCCTCCAGCGTGTGATCGTTGGGGGTGCGGAAGTCGGTCTGGATGCGCTCGCCGACGATGTCGAAAGCGTCGCCGACGTACAGGCGCACCTGCTCGCCCTTGGGCGTATGGTCGATGGTGTTCTCGCCGATCAGCAGGGCGGCCTCATCGATGTCCTGCTGGTAGACCCGCACGCGCCCCTTGGGAAGGTCGGCGTCCACGTCCTCGGTGTCGAACTCGACCATCACCATGACCTTGGGGTTCGAGGCGATGCCGTAGGACGGGTCGGTCTGGGGATAGCCGTAGAAGCCGCAGTACCACGGGCTGAGGTAGCACTGGGCGCCGTCGTAGACGAAGAACTTGGCGGCGGCCACATCGGCGGCTGAGACGAACTCGATCTGCTTGGTTTCGTTGTCCCGCACCGTCACCGGCCGTGGCACGTCATACAGGTGATACTCGAAGAACTCGCGCTGCTGGACGGGCGTCGCCGTCGGGGCGGCGGCCTGCTCGAGGGCGATCTTGTCGGCCGCGTAACCGGCCTCGGGAATGCGATTGAGATCCCCGGCCACGAGCTTCAGATGGGCATCCCGGAAAGTGGCCCCGCTGGCGTTCGTCACCGTCACCCAGCCGTCCAGGTCGATCGTCCTCTCGTCGGTCGAGAGCAGCAGGACGTAGTCCGCCTGCCAGCCCATGCCGCCGGTCAGGTAGGTGACCTCGACGTCCTGGGCGCCGGCCTGGTCGGCCTGCAGCTGCCAGACGAGCGTCGGCCGGGTGCGCAGCCCTTCGGGAAGTTCCGGGAACGAGAAGTCCTGCACGTTGTCGATCTTGACCACGATCACACCGCCGGCGGCGTCCTGCAGGATGATGTCCCCCCGCCCGCTGAGAAGCCGGCCGCGGTATTCCTTGCCGTCCTTGGTGACGACGTTGATCTCCTGGTCGAGGTACTTCTCCAGCAGCGCCTGCGCGCCCACCAGGTCGTACTCGTAGTTCTGCTCGAGCACCGACGTCCCCTGTGGCCGGCTGATCGAGCGGAAGAGGACACTGGTCGGGTCGATCGAGGCAGCCACATCGCTGAAGGCGATCTCGTTCAGGCCCTCGGTCAGCGTGAACTGGCGGCGGTCGCGCACCAGGGCCGTGCCCTGGTTGTAGACCGTCAGGGCCACGCCGGGCGTGGCGGCCTCGGCGCCGGGGGTGGGCGAGGGGGCAACGGTCCCCAGCCCGCTGCACGCCAGCGAGAGCACGAGCAGGGGCGTCGAAAGGAGCAGCAGCTTGCGCAAATGGGTCGCAGCCCAGGCGTTCATCGCATCCTCCGAGGGACACAGGTCTGCCCCAAGGACGCCGCAGCCCGCACGACGGTTCCACCCGGGTAGAGGCCGGCAGGCTGAGTTGATATAATCCCTCCGAATTGGAGGCACGACGATGGCGCCAGACCTGTTTGCAAGGCGGAACGAAGAGAACCGTGTGCGCAAAGAGGGCCGCCTGCCGCCTGGTCAGTCGCTGACCCAGAAGTTTCCGGTGCTGCACTACGGCCCGGTGCCGGCTTTCGATCCGGCGACGTGGGACTTGCGCGTCTGGGGCGAGGTCGAGAGCGACGTGCGCTGGACGTGGGACGAGTTCCAGAAGCTGCCGCGGGCGCGCCTGCAGATGGACATCCACTGCGTCACCCGCTGGAGCAAGTTCGACACGGTGTGGGAGGGCGTCTCGCTCGGCGAGCTGGTGCGCCAGGGGCTCATTCGCCCGAAGCCCTCGGCCCGGTACCTGATGCAGCATTGCGAGTACGGTTTCACCGTCAACCTGCCGCTCGAGGTGGCGCTGTCCGAGACGTTCCTGCTGGCGACCCACTACGACGGTGAGCCGCTGACGCCCGATCACGGTTTCCCCCTGCGGGGCGTGGTCGGCAACCTGCCTGGGCGCGACGACCTGATGACGCCCTACTTCTGGAAAGGCGGCAAATGGGTGCGCGGGCTGGAGTTCATGGCCAAAGACCGGCTTGGCTTCTGGGAGCAGGCCGGCTACCACAACGAAGCCGACGTCTGGAAGGAACAGCGCACGACCGGCGGCTGGTAGCGCCGGCGCGATGCCCAGCAGCGCAGCCGCCTGCCTGAGAGGCAGGCGGTTGCGTTAGCGGGGGGCGGACGGCCTATAATCGAATCGAGGTCGGCATGGAAGAGACGGAGGCCCAGGCTCTCGAACGCCGGCGCATGGTCGACTCCCAGCTGCGCTCGCGCGACATCATGGACCGGCGCGTGCTGGCAGCCATGGGTCAGGTCCCGCGTCACCGCTTCGTCCGTCCCGTCGATCAGCCGCAGGCCTACGCCGACGCCCCGCTGCCCATCGGGCACCGCCAGACGATCTCGCAGCCCTACATCGTGGCCCTGATGACGCAGCTGGTCGAGGCCCGGCCGGAGGATACGGTGTTGGAAATCGGCACCGGGTCGGGGTATCAGGCGGCCGTCCTGGCAGCCCTGGCGCGGCGGGTGATCTCGGTCGAGCGAATACCGGAACTGGCGGCCCAGGCGCGGAGGATTCTCGCGGAGCTCGGAATCATGAACGTCGAGATCATCGAGGGCGACGGCACGCGCGGGCATGCCGCTGAGGCGCCCTATGCCGGAATCGTGGTCACGGCCGGCGCGCCGCGCCTTCCCGTGGCGCTGCGCGACCAGCTGGCCGACGGCGGGCGGCTGGTGCTGCCGGTCGGCTCGCGCGACGGCCAGATGCTGGAACGCTGGACCCGGCGCGGCGGCGAGGTGCACCGTGAGCGCATCGCCCCGGTGGCCTTCGTGCCGCTGATTGGGGACCAGGGCTGGAGCGAAGAAGCGGCGGGGCGGGAGGGCTGGTCGTTCGGAGGCTAGGCCGCCCCGCCGAGAAACGGAAAGCGCGCCGCTCAGATGAGCGGCGCGCCGCGTCTCCGCCGGAGGCCGGTGCTCAGCGTCCCAGATGCATGGGCATGACGACGTGCAGGAAATCCTCGCGGCCGACGGGCTTGATGACGCCCGGCGACGAGGTGCTGTTGGTTTCCAGCGCCACGTTGGGCGTGTCGATGACGTTGAGCACCTCGACCAGGAAGCGCACATTGAAGGCGATGTCGATGGCCGAGCCGTCGACGGTGGCGTCGACCATGGTCTCGTTCGATCCGGTTTCGGCCGCCGTGGCGGTGATCTCGACCTTGCCCGGTTCGAGCTGCGAGCCCGGGGCGACGTGCAGGCGGGCGGAATGGGCCGCCTCGCGGGCGAAGATGTCGGCCGCCTTGCAGGCCTTGAGGAAGGCGCTGGTCGAGAGCACGCTGCGCGTGCTGTAGGAGGTCGGGATGATGCTGCGGTAATCGGGGAAGGTGCCGTCGATAAGCTGCGACACCAGCTCGACGTTCTTCGAGCGGAAGATGGCCTGGCCGCGGTTGGGCGGCAGCGTCATCGTCACCGTCTCCTCGCCGTCGGACAGAATGCGGCCGAGCTCCGCCAGGGCCCGGGCGGGGACGATAGCCTTGCTGGCGGGCACCTTCTCCGCCAGCTGCGCCGTGCGCACCGAGAGGCGGAAGCCGTCGGCGGCCGCCAGCGTCATCGTGTTGCCGCCCATCTCGATCAGCACGCCCGTCAGCACCGGGCGGGCATCGTCGGTGGAGGCCGCCAGCACCACCTGGCTGATCATCTGGCGCAGGTCTTCCACGTTGAGCGTCAGGCCGTTCTCGGCCTCGACGGTCGGGAAGGGGGGGAACTCCTGGGCATCGATGCACTTGATGTCGTTGTTGAAGGCCGCGCAGCGCACATTCAGCGTCAGCGTCCGCACCGCCAGCTCCATGCTGACCGTGTCATTGGGCAGGGCGTTGACCAGGTCGACGAAGGTGCGCGCCGGAACGGTGATGGCGCCTTCCTCGTCCACCTTGGCGCCGATCCAGCACGAAATGCCCAGCTCGAGGTTGGTGGCCGACAGGCGCAGCCGTCCGTGGTCGGTGGCCAGCAGGACGTTCCCCAGCACGGGCAACGTGCTGCGGGTGGCCACCGCCCGCGCCACGAGGCCGAGGCCGCGCGAGAGGTTCTCTTGCAGGCAGGAGACTTTCATCGGGGACATCCTCGGTGAGAGTCGGTAGTCGAAGTATACAACGGAAGGCGCGGGCAGGGCCCGGCGCAAACGTGTGTGCAGGAAGCGTGCCGCCCGGGAAGACTGACGCCTGGTGAAGCGGCATGGGCTACACTAGGCGCATGGCCGAACCGCGCGCTGACCACGACGATCTGCGCCGCATGGTTGTGCAGCTCTCGCGGCTGGTGGAAATCAGCGTGACGCTGAACGCCACCCTCGACCGCCCGGTGTTGCTGCGCTTCATCGCCACCTCGGCCGCCGATGTCCTGGAAGCCGAGTCGGCCGTCATCCTGCTGGTCGATCCCAACACGCGGCGCCTGCAGCCCGTGGCCTCGACCGGATCGAGGCCGCCGGCCGAGGCGGCCGGCGCCGTGCCTCAGGAGGGCACGATCGCCGGGACAGTGCTGCGCGAGCGCCGGCACGTGATCCTCAACCAGGTCGATGCCTCCCGCGCTCCGCTGGTGCGGGCGCCGGAGCTGCCGCGCCCGGAGGCACGCTCGCTGCTGGCCGTGCCGATCTTCAGTCGCCATGACGCCATCGGCGTTCTGGAGGTGGCCGACAAGCGCGGCGGCGCCTTCGACGAAAGCGATGCGCGCACGCTGGCCATCATCGCCTCGCAGGCCGGAGTCGCCATCCACAACGCCCGCCTGCTGCAGGACCTGCAGGAAGCCAACCGCGACCTCGGCCGGCTCGACAAGCTCAAGAGCGATTTCATCGCCGTCGCCTCCCACGAACTGCGCACACCCCTGGGCGTCATCCTGGGCTATGCCGCCATCCTGCGCGAGGAGGCCGGCGGGGAAGGCTCCGAGCACGCCGAGGCGGTGCTCAGTTCGGCGCTGCGCCTGCGGGCGCTGATCGAGGATATGACCCACCTGCACCTGATGGGGGTGGCGCCCGAAAGCCTGATGCTGGAGGATGCCGACCTGTGCTCCGTCCTGACGCGGGCGTGCGAGTCGGTGGGCGAGATGCTGACGGCGAGCGAATCGAATCTCGCGCTGCGCCTGCCGGATGATCCCGTGCCGGCGTGGGTCGACGTAGCGCGCCTTGAACTGTCGCTGGCCAACCTGCTGAACAACGCCATCCGCTTCAGCGGTCCGCAGGCGCAGGTCGAGGCGGAGCTGGTGCGCCGCGGCTCGGAGGCCTGGCTGCGGATCAGGGATCGCGGCGTCGGCCTGGCAGCCGAGGATCTGGAGCGTGTCTTCGATCCTTTCTACCAGGTGGAGGACCACATGACGCGCCGGCACGAGGGCCTGGGGCTGGGGCTCTCGATCGTGCGCGCCATCGCCGAAGCCCACGGCGGGCGGGCCTGGGCCGAGTCGCCTGGACCCGGGCAGGGCACGACCTTCACGTTGGCAATCCCCCTGCCGTGACCTCCGGCCGCGCCTCGGGGACACGCGTGATCGCCAGCGTGCCCAGCAGGAAGGCCGCCATCGTCAAGGCGTACAGCGCCAGGTAGCCGGCGGACGGGCTGCCCAGCAGGCGGTTGAGCGGGTCGATCAGCATGCCGCCCATCAACCGGGCCAGGCCGCTGCCTCCGGCCGTGGCGATGTTGGCGATCCCCAGGTAGCGCGCCGCTTCCCCTGCCGGGACCAGATCGGTCACCAGCGCCCAGTTGGCGCTCAGGAAGACGCCCACACCCAGGCCGATGAGCGCTCCGGCGGCCGTGATCAAGCCCGGCGTGCGCACGATCAGCACCATGCCGGTGCCGGCGGCGGCGATCAGGCCGGAGGTTGCCACGAGCGGTTTGCGGCCAACTCGGTCCGCCAGCCAGCCGGACGGCAGCGTCACCATCAGCAGCACCAGCCCGATGACGGTCGACATGTTGCCGACGAATTGCTGTGCCTCGGCCTCGGCCATCCGCACGACGTCGATCAGGTAGAAGAGCAGGAAGGTATTGAGGGCGATGAAGCCGCCCCAGAAGAGCAGGCGGTTGGCGAACCACCAGGCGAAGGCCGGGTGCGCCTTCCAGTCGACGGCGAAGGAGGCGCTCAGGGTGCGCAGCCCCGGAGCGGCGGGGATGGGGACCTCAGGCGTCCTGCGATCACGCGCCGCCGCCAGCGTCAGGAGCAGTGCCAGCGCGAACAGCCCGGCCGCGAAGCTGACGGCGCCCATCACGCTGCCGGCCGCCACCAGCCGGCCGGATACCTGCCGCCCAAGGACGAAGGCCAGGATGTCGAAGGCCGCTTTCAGCCCGGAGGCGGCGCCGCGTTGCCCGGGAGGCACCTGGTCGGGGATCAACGCCTGCCACGGGCCCTGCACCGTATTCGAGGCGAGCTGAATGAACAACACGCCGGCGACGACCACCGCGAACGTCGGCGCCAGGGCGATGGCATACAGGCAGGCGGCTACCAGAGCCGTGCCGGCGATGAAGTAGGGCGCCCGCCGGCCCCACCGGCTGCGCGTCCGGTCCGACCAGGCGCCGACAATCGGTTGCCACAGCACGGCCACGACCAGACCGGCAAACGTCGTGAAGCCGAGAGCCGTATTCTTCTGCTCTGGGACCAGCTCGAGCACCTTGTGGCCGAGCACTGCCGGCTCGAGCGTATTGGAGACCACGCCCAGGGCCAGCGAGAAGAGCGTCACGGCGGCCAGACGGTACCAGGGCAGCCGTGAGACGGTGCGGTCGTGCATCGGATCCTCCGCCTAGTGCGGGGAGAGGCGGGCGGGGAGCGCGGGGTGCGCTAGACGGACAGGCTCTGCCCGGGCTTGAGCACGTGCGGCACAGCCTGCGTCTCGGACCGCACACGCGCCGCCCAGGCGTCCGGGTCCTGGGCGATCAGCCCCCAGGTGTTGTAGTGGATCGGGATGACGTGCGCCGGCCGGATCAGTTTGACGGCGCGCAGGGCATCGTCCGGCCCCATGGTGAAGTTGTCGCCGATCGGAAGTGCCGCCACCTCGATGCCCTCCTCGCCGATGAGCGCCATGTCGCCGAACAGGCCAGTGTCGCAGGCGAAGTACAGGCGATTGCCTGCGGGCAGCGTGATCAGGAAGCCGGCTGGATTGCCTCCGTAGGAACCGTCCGGGAGGGCCGAGCCGTGCATGGCCGGCGTCAGCTTGAGATAGCCGAAGGGATGAGCATGTCCGCCGCCCAGGTGCTGGGCGTGCGTCTGGACGCCCTGTTTGGAGAACCAGCCGGCGATCTCGGCGTTGCTGATGACGACAGCCTTCGTGCGCCTGGCGATCGCCAGGGCGTCGCCGACGTGATCGCCGTGCCCGTGTGACACCAGGATGAAATCCGCCGCCACGGCCCCGGGCTTGACGGAGGCCGCCGGGTTGTCCGCCAGAAAGGGATCGATCAGCACGTGCTTGCCGGCGATTTCGAGGGCGAACGCGGCGTGGCCGAGCCAGGTCAGCGTGGTGGCCATGGGAACCTCCGGTGGTGGCGGCGATTCAAGTATAGGGCCGGGCGCAGTGACCTCCGAAGTTGCGGAGCGGCTTCGGAAGTCGGGTCTAGGGGCTCCGGCCTTCGCCGGACGTCTCGCGCAGGATGTCGGCCGCGCCCATGCCGGGGGAACGGGGGCGGGATTGCTGGGCCATGCGCCAGGTCTCGAGGCGTCCGGAAAGCTGGCGGCTGAGTTCGATCCAGTCGGAGACGATGAAGACGAACCCCGTCCGATCGGGGCTGAGCAGCAGACGATGGAAGAACAGGCGCAGCAACCAGGGGCGCATGGGCAACCCGGCCAGGTCGACGGCCAGAGCGGTCATGCCGGCGAAGGGCGCCAGCAGGCGCCGTTCGCCGGGGCGGAGCGACTCGCGTGGGAAGGTCCGGGCGACGTCGACCGGCCGCGTGGCCTCGATGCGCCGGTAGGAGACCGCCAGCCGGATGATGGGTGTGCTCAGGCGCAGGTGGTCGCGCAGCGGCTGCACGTAGGCGGCCCGCGGAGCGAAGGTCGTGAAGAGGGCGAAGGCCAGCGAAACCACGCCGCCGGCCATCAGCCAGCCATCGGCCGGCGGCTGCGGCCAGGCAAGCCATTGCAGGCTGACGGGGTACCACAGCCCGAGCAGCAGAATGGCCAGGGCGAAGGCTGCGCGCCGGGAGGTGCGCAAGGTGCGGCCGTAGAGCAGGAGGGGGAAGCGGCTGCCGGCATCCATGCTAGGTGGCGACCGGGAGGTTGAACCAGAAGGTGCTGCCCTTGCCCAATTCGCTGGTGACGCCCATCTCGCCCCCCTGCACTTCCACAAGCCTGCGGGTGACATTCAGCCCCAGGCCCCAGCCCTGCTGTTCGCGGACCGCCGGGTTCTCGGAGCGGAAGAACTGCGTGAACAGCCGCGCCTGATCCTCGGCGCTCATGCCGATGCCCGAATCGGCCACGGCGATATGGACCCGGCCGCCCTGGGCGCGAGCCTGGATACAGATCCGCCCGCCCTCCGGGGTGTACTTGCAGGCGTTGCTCAGCAGATTGGTGATGATCTGGACCAGTCGGGTGCGGTCGGCCAGCGCGGCGGGCAGGTCGGCCGGGAGGTCGAGGCTGAGCTGGTGGTGCCGGCTATCCACCTGGGGACGCATGGCGGCGACCGTTTCCTGCACGTAGCGCGCCACCGGCACGGGGGAGAGCTGAAGCTTGAGACGGCCGGTTTCGATACGCGAGATGTCGGAGAGATCCGAGACCAGCGCCGCCATCTGGTCGACGTTGTCGACGATCGTGTCCAGGAACTCGCGCGCCTGGCCGGAGACCGGGCCGGTGAGGCCCTGGCGGATCAGGTCGGCAAAGCCGCGGATGGACGTCATCGGGCTCTTGAGTTCGTGCGACACCAGCGAGACGAACTGCGACTTGGCCAGGTTGGCCTGCTGCACGGCCTGGTACAGGCGCGTGTTCTCGAGC
>DYJB01000086.1 GCA_020723365.1 Candidatus Aquidulcis sp.
GGCTGCGGCGCATCCGGCGATCAGCATCACGCAGAACAGCAGGGCAAGAAGTTGCAGAGTTACCTTCATGTCGTTCTCCCATCCTCTCCCGCCCGGATCCGGACGGCGTTACTCGTAGGCGAGGACCTCGCGAATTGTCAGCCGGGCGGCGCTGCGAGCCGGGAGCGCGCTGGCCAGCGCCGACAGCGCCAGCACGACGAGCAGCCACAGCCCGAAGCCTTCCAGCGTGAACTTGACATCGATCGGCGACCGGAAGATCGCCAGGCTCAGGATGCTCGAGAGCAGGTAGGTGATCGGGAAGGACAGCGCCACGGCCAGGAACCAGGACAGGCTGCCGATTATGACGCCCTCGACGACGACCAGCCGGATGATCTCGCGGTCCGTGGCGCCGATCGAGCGCATGATTCCGATCTCGCGCGTGCGCTCGAGGACATTCATGCCCATGGCGCCCGCCAGCCCCATGCTGCCGACCGAAGCCGTCAGCAATGCCATGATCAGCAGGAACGTCACCAGGATGTCCAGGCTTTCCGAAGCCGTGCGCAGCGTCGAGAGCCCGGTGCGGGTTTCGCGGACCTTGTAGCCCAGCTGGCGGAAATGGGCGTCGATCGTCTCACTCATCGCCTGCTGGGCTGCGGGGTCGTGATTGTCGGTCACGATGCGGAAGGAGAGCGAGCGGTTGGGCAGCCCGCTCAGTCCCGCGATGGCCGGGTAGGCACCGTAGGCGAATGTGCCTTCCTGATCGGTGAACTTGAACAGGCCGACGATCTCCCAGGCCTCGGTTTCGCCGTTCACTTTGAGGCGCAGGCTGTCCCCGGGCTGAAGGTCGGGGAAGCGCTCGAGGATCGACTCGCTGATGGCCAGCCCGCGCCGATCAGAGGCGCGCAGCCAGCGGCCGGCGACCAGGATCGGCGAGACCAGCGTCGAGTCGACCGGCGGCGCCAGAATGGTCAGGTTCTCGGCCACCGTGTCGTCCGCGAACAAGACCTCGCCGCCGGCGAACGCCCAGCCCTCGATGTGCACGACGCCGGGCACCTGCCCGGCGACCATCTCGATTTCGCTCAGGCGGTAGGGACGGTCGAAATCGAGCGTCACGTCGGCCAGGAAGTAATTGCCGATCTCGCCAATGTACTCATGCAGGCTGACGCGCACGTTGAAGACGGCAATGAAGATGGCGCCGCCCATGGTCAGCGTGAAGAGCGTCAGCGCCAGGCGGCGGCGGCGCCGGAAGGTGTTGCGAATCGACATCAGCAGCGGGCGGGGAAGATGGATGCCCCGCCGGCCGAGGGCCTCGGCGGCGCGCTGCTGCAGCGGCGGGCGGCGGGAGGTGGAGGGGACCGAAGGCGTGGCCTCGAGGCTGAGATCGTTGCTCAGGGCGCGCTGCACTGAGATGCGCGAGCCATTGAGGACCGGTGGCAGCCCGACTAGGATGAGGAACCGCCAGGCCGACGATGATCTGTATCACCAACGCCAGCGGCACCAGCCGGTAGCCGAGCAAGTTGAAATTCATCTGCTCGGCGATGAAGGCCGACAGGCCGTAGGCGCCCTGGGCGCCGAGCGGGACGGCCAGGGCCAGGGCGATCAGGCAGTAGGCCAGGATCAGCACGATGTAGAGCGTCGAGATCTGCTGCCGCCGCCCGCCGACGAGCTTCATCACGCCGATCGGCCGCAGGTGTTGACTCAGCAGCGCGTTGAGGGTGTTGGCGATCAGCGAACTGCTGAGGAACAGCACCAGCACGCCCAACGCCCCCAGGATGCCCAGGATGGCCTGGACGGTGGAGGACATCGGGTGCTCGTGACTGAGGGCGGTGCGGGAGCGTACGACGCTGACGCCGTTGTCCTCCAGCCGCTCTTTGAGGTCGGCGGCCATCTGCCGCAGGTGCGCCTCATCGTCACCTCCCTCGGTCAGCGTGGCGTACAGCCGGTTGAAGGCCTGAGGTTGGTGCAGGAACGAGAGCGAGTCGGTGTGAATGAAGGCGAAGGGAGGAGCCAGGAAGTCCCCGGCGCCGGTCGTCTGATCCTGGACGATTCCGGAGATGTGCAGCCGGCGCACCCCGCCGTCCGGCAGCTGAACCTCGAGCTCGCCGCCGACGGAAGCGTCGAGCTCCTCCAGCGCCTTGTGCTCGAGCAGGATCTGCTGCTTGGCGGCGGTGGGGGCGCCTTCGACCAGGCCCAGCCGGTTGATGCGCTGGCCCTCGAAGTCATCCAGCGCCACCAGGTCGAGCACCTTCCAGGCTGTCGTCCCGGCGACGCGCACGCGGGCGCTGAAGACGCGGCGGCCCTCGGCCTGCCGCACGCCGCGGGTGCCCGCCAGGCTGTCGACCACGGCGGCGTCGAAGTCGCCGGCTCGCAGCTCGACGTTCATCGGGTTGTTGGAGGCGTAGCTGGCGCTCATGTCCTGCGAGATGATGACGTAGGTGCCGGCGATGACGCCGATGGAGAAGACCCCCACGGCGATCGACACGACGACCAGCGCCGTCCGCAGCCGGCTGTCGACCAGATCGTGCAGCACCTTGCGCCAGCGGGGACGAAGGTTCACGCGCGACCCCCGTCCCGGCCGGGCCGGCGCCGATCGTGGGCGCGGTTCTCGCGCAGGCGCGCCGCTACCGTCTCGGCCAGGGAGTCGGCCGTGAGCGGGGACGACTCAAGCAGCTGACGGAAGGCCTCCGGGCTCAGGCTGAGCAGATCGACCGGGCCGTCAGGAGCGGCGCGAATGCTGGCGATCGACCGTCCGCCGCGCAGCAGCTCGATCTCGCCGAAGTAGTCCCCCGGGCACAGGCGGGCCACCGTCACGTCGCTCCTGCGCCGCCCGAGGAGCACGACCTCGACACAGCCGCGCTCGATCAGGAACAGCGAGCCGACGGCCTCGCCCTGGCGCAGGATGGTGGCGCCGGGTTGGAACGTCCTGCGCTCAAGCAGCCGCGTGGCCTGAAGCATGTGCGGGTGGCCCAGGAGTGGAAAGGCGCGGGCGACGGTCTCATTCACCAGCATGCCGTCCGAGATGACCACCGTGCGGTTGGTGCGCTCTGTAAGCGTTGGATCGTGCGTGACCATGGCGATGGTCTTGCCCTGGGCGGCCAGGCCTTCGAACAGTTCGATGATCACGGCCGCGGCGCGCGAATCCAGGTTGCCGGTCGGCTCGTCGGCGACGATCAGCGGCGGATCGGTGGCCAGGGCGCGGGCGATGGCAGCGCTCTGCTGCTGCCCGATCGAGACGGCCGCCGGAAGTTTGTGGGCCTGAGCCGCCAACCCGACGCGTTCGAGGAGCGCCAGGGCGCGGCCCGGACGCTCGTCGAAACCATAGGCGCCGACGTAGTCCATCGGCAGCATGACGTTCTCGAGCAGCGTCAGCGTCGGCAGGAGCTGGAAGAACTGGAACACGATGCCGACGTTGCTGCCGCGCCACTGGGCCCGCCGGCTCTCGCTCAGGTGCAGGATGTCGACCCCGCCCACCAGAACCCGGCCGGAGGTGGGGAAATCAATCCCGGTAATCATGTTGAGCAGCGTCGACTTGCCGCTCCCGGACCGTCCGACGATCGAGACAAACTCACCCGGCATCAGCTGCAGGTCGACGCCGCGCAGCGCCTCGAAGGATCCGGCGGCGTTGGAGAAGGTCTTGACGACCTGGCGCAGCTCGATCATCGGGGCGGGGGAGGCGGCGGGCATCATCGGCGGGGCCTTCGGCGGGGGCTGGGTGGAGCCGCAGGCGCCGGCACGGTGGGCTCCGGAAGTATGAACTCCCCGTCTGCCAGATACAGCCGGCGGGTGAAGCGCGGCGCCAGGCTGTGATCGTGCGTCACCATGATGATCGTCCGCCCTTCGGCAACCAGCCGTTCGAAGAGGGCGAAGACCGTATCGGCCGTCACCGTATCGAGGCTGCCGGTCGGCTCGTCGGCGACAAGCAGCGGCGGGTCATTGGCCAGGGCGCGGGCAATGGCCACCCGCTGCTGCTGGCCGCCTGAGATCAGCGAAGGGCTCTTGTGAGCGTGGTCGGCGACGTCGACCAGGCGCAGCAGTTCGAGCGCCAGATCCCGGCTCCGCCGGCGGTTGAAGCGCCCCGCCAGGTCCATCGGCAGCATGACGTTCTCGAGCAGCGTCAGCATGGGCAGGAGCTGGAAGGACTGGTGCACGACGCCGATCGTCCGCCCGCGGAACCGGGCCAGCTCGCTTTCGCTCAAGGCGTGAACCGAGACCGGGTGGCCGTTGGCCTGGATGACGACCTCGCCGGCGCTCAGATGGTCGACGCCGGTGATCATGTTGAGCAGGGTCGACTTGCCGGCGCCGGACTTGCCGATGACGCCGACGAACTCGCCCGGGAAGACCTCGGCCGTCAGGCCGCGCAAGGCGGCGAAGCCGCCCTCCGGCGTTGGATAGACCTTGACGACGTCGCGCAACGAAACGAGCGGCTGCCGGTTGGGCGCCGCCCTGAGGCCTTCGGCTGGGTTGTTGCGAAGACGGGGTGCCACGTTCTTAGTGCTCGAGTCGGGAAGAGGCGGATAGGCTCTCATCGTACCACGGCGGGTTGAGCGCACCTTAGAGGGAGATAAGTCATGCCGCCTGCGGGTCAACGCTCCGGCTCAGCACGTTGCGTGCCAGACCGGTGAAGGGCTTGGGTGGTCCAGCGCCTGTCCGGCCGCGCGGGCCGCGCGCGCCCGTGCACGGATCCAGGTTGAATCGCAGCGGCCGGCGCTCGTGCGCCGGCCGCCGATCGAGTTCCTGGAAGCCGTCAGGACGCGGCCGGAGCAGGGCGCAGCGGGAGTTCGACGGTGAAGGTCGAGCCCTTGCCGAGCGTGCTCTCGACGCGGATCGTGCCGCCCATCAGGCGCACGAGGTGGCGGGTGATGGCCAGGCCGAGGCCGGTGCCTTTCGTCTTCGTATTGGCCGAACCGTTCCCGAGTTGCCGATAGGCCTCGAAGATGGACTCGAACTGGTCCTCCGGGATCCCCGCTCCAGTATCCCTCACCCGGATCTGCCAGCGGTCCGAGCCCGCCGGCTCGATGCGCACCGAAACCTCGCCCTTGTCGGTGTACTTGACGGCGTTCCCGGCCAGATTGACCACCACCTGGTCGATGCGGCCGGCATCTCCAGTGAGCATCGCCGGCATCCTGGGATCGACGAACACATCCCATCGCAGCCCTTTCTCGGCGGCCACGGCGGCGGCGGAACTCTCGACGGTGTTGACGACTCTGGTGAGGGGGAACGGCTGATCGACGATATCGAGCTGCCCGGCCTCAATCTTGGAAAGGTCGAGCAGGTCGTTGATGACGTCCTTCAGGTGGCGGGCTGATGTGAAGACGTGCGTCAGGGCCTCGCGCAACTTGTCCCCGAGAACGCCGTAGGAGTCGTGCAGGGCAAGATCCGTGAAGGCGATGATGGCGCTGAGCGGGGTGCGCAGCTCGTGGCTCGTGCGGGCCGTGAACTGCGACTTCATCTCGCTCGCGGCCGCCAGCTTCCGGTTGGCCTCCACCAGGTCGAACGTGGCTTCATCCAGCGCCTTGCGCAGGTCGGCGGTGACGATCTGGCTGATCAGAGCCATGAAGACCATGGCGAAGATGATGATGACCGTATCGAACGCTTCAGCCAGAGGAACCGCCAGGGAGGCTACCCGAATGCCGGATTCCAGGGCCGCGTTGGCGACGATATAGGCGATCGCAGCGAGTCCCGCTGCGACCAGGGAGTGGACCGGCGGGAGGATCAGCCCTCCGATGGCCACCAACAGCAGCAGGCCGGGTGCGAGGATCGGGCCCAGGTTCCCGATCGTCGACGTGTTGACGCTGATGACCAGCATGTAGTACGCGATGAAGACGTAGCCGGCGATGGCTCCGGCTCCGCCGCGTGCGAGCTTCCGAACCAGGAGATTCAGGAATGGGCTTGGCAGCAGAATGATCCACGCCAGCAAGAGCTGGTTCGAGAAGTCCAGCAGGAGCAGGGCGGCCACCATGACATCGAGCGCGATGCTGAAGTAGAAGGCGATGGTGGCGACCGTGGCGATGATCCGGGCCCGACGGGAGGCCTGGACCTCCTCATACGGCGATCGACCCGATGGGGGCTTGGCACTAGTCATGGGAGTTTCCTTCCGCGCCAGGCTTCCGTGCGCCGATGATGCCGGCCGGCGTAACGGGCCTGACCGTGACACCCGCGTCCCGGTACCAGCGCCGATACTCCTCCCCCCAGAAGAAACCGTGCGAGTCCCGCTGACTTCGGATGACGAGGTCCAGGTAGGGATTGACGATCGGCTTGGTGGACTGGGCCCCAAGGACAAGCCCGCCAGGACGGACCACGCGAACCGACTCACGAATGGCCCTGGCTGGATCGGATGTCCAATGAAGCATGAACTGGGAGAAGACGGCATCGAAAGTGCCGTCCGGGTAGCCAAGCGCCAGGATGTTCCCCTGTTCGAAGTGAGGGCGGTTGTGCCGGGTCACCGGGGGATGGTCAGGGTCAAGGCGGTCCAGCGT
Organism: Candidatus Aquidulcis sp.; assembly: GCA_020723365.1. Lineage (GTDB taxonomy): Bacteria > Chloroflexota > Anaerolineae > Anaerolineales > E44-bin32 > DYJB01. The sequence goes on from DYJB01000086.1 coordinate 6,456, forward strand.
GGGCTCGAAGTTGGCGCTGGCGAGCTCGACCATCCGCGGCACGCGATCGATGGCCGTGATGTGGATATCGCCATGAAACAGAAGCCAGATCTCGGCGGTCTCAAGGCCGCTCCCGCAGCCAACCTCGAGCAGCTGCTTTCCGCGCAGCCATTGCAGGTCGGATCGCGGCAGAGCGGCGAACACAGCCGCCCGGACGGCGGAGTAGATCCCGGTACCCAGCAGCGTGTTGAAGCGATCCGAGAGGGAGACCTCGCCGCGCTCGAACAGTTCGGTCACGCCGACGCGCTCGCCCCGCAGGCGATCGGCGATGCTGTCTTTGAGCCCCTCGGCCAGCATGACGTACGGCTGGATGTGTTTCGGGGTGCTCGCCATCAGCTCATCCAGTTTCGGGAGAGGGACCTTGGGGTTGAGGTGGTAGTGCCCGTCGGACGACACGATGACGTTCCTTCTTTCGGCTGCCAGCCGATCAAGAACCTCGCGCGTGTAGATGCTGTCGGTCAGGTCGAACTCGGCCAGGATCTCTCCGTACGTCCGGGGTTGCTGGAGGTAGCGGCAGACGCCCAGCTCGTCCGGGGCTCGAATCAGGTAGAAGCGGAACAGTTGGTCCGCTTGATGGGATGTGCGCCGCGCGTTGCCGACGCTCCTGAGGATCTTCCACCAGGCGCTGAGAACTCCCAATCCGGCCCCCCGGCAGGTGCGGCACTAGCGCACCTCCAGGTATGGTCGCATGAATTGCACAAAATCGTCAACCTCGATGGGCTTCGGAAAATAGTCGTTGCAGCCGGCCGCCAGGGCCTTCTCGCGGTCTCCCACCATGGCGTGGGCCGAGACGGCCAGGATGGGCGTCTGCTTGAAACGCGGGTTGCTGCGCAGGGAACGGGTCACCTCCCAGCCGTCCAGCTTGGGGAGGGCCAGATCCATCAGGATCAGGTCGGGGGGATGCTCATAGGCCAGGCGGATACCCTCGTGCCCGTCGTGGGCAATCCAGACATCCTGCTGGCCGAACATCAGCTCCAGGATGCTGCGCAGCGCCGCGACCGTGAAAGGGTCATCCTCAACGATCAGGATGCGCCTTTCCGAGGCGCCCGGGAGGGCCTTGGGGATCTTGGGAGCCAAGGGACGGGTTGCTTGCGTCATGCCTGCACCGCCTTCCGGCCCGTGGGACGCGGAGACCATCCCGCGGGGCCTGCCATACGCAGGCGAGGAATGCAGGAAGCATGCCAGGCGGCGGCGATCGGCGGACTCCACCCTGTTCGCCTGGGCTTCCCGTGCCTTGCCCCCTCTGGGTCTTGCTCGCTCGCCCAGCCTGCCCTCGGTTCATACCTCCCGCCAAGTTGCGCCGGGTGAGGCTCTCCGAACGCTCCCTCCCGTGCGCTCAATCACGACCGGCACCAGCCATGCCCCTTCCCGTTGTCGACTGCAGCGGGCGAGCCCCCGCAACAACCAGCCTGCCATCCTTGTATGCTGGTGTGGATGGCCTTGCCAACCGTCGCGCCGGCGTGGACCTTGCCGCCCAATCAGGAGCACAGCGTGTGGCGTGAGCACGGAAGGTCGGCGGGTCAGAGGCGGCCTGGATGGAGACCCCGGCCCCTCGCGTGGCCCTGCCTCCTCCTGGTCGCAGCCACGCTGGCCTGCGGACGTCCGGCAACGCCCGCGATGACCCCCGCAGCACAGCCGCAAGCGGCGTTTGCCGACTACGATCCCGGGAATCCGATGGTCCATCAGGAGGGCACCCGACTCATCGGCCTCGACGGTGAGCCCCTCCGGCTGCGCGGCGTGAACCTCGGTGGATGGCTGCTGTGGGAAGGCTGGCAGTACGGCAGGGGCGGGATGGTTGCCGAGACCGAGATGATGCGCCGTCTGGCCGTGCTTGCGGGTGACCGAGCGGCGGAAGAATTCCAGCAGGGCATGCGGGCCAACTTCATCACCGAAACCGACATCCAGGCCATCGCTCGCCTGGGGTTCAACTCCATACGCCTGCCGTTCAATGCCAGGCTGCTCGAAGATCCTGGGACGCCGTTCGTCTACCTCGATACGGGCTGGGCCATCCTGGACCAGGCACTCGATTGGTGCGAAGCGCACGGCCTCTACGTCATCCTGGATCTGCACGCCGCACCAGGCGGCCAGTCCGGGCTGACGCCCTCCGATCCGGCCGACAAAGACAGCTTGCTGTGGGCATCCGCTGACGCTCAACGACGGACCGTGGCCCTGTGGAAAGCGGTCGCCGAGCGCTACCGCGATCGAACCATCGTCGCCGGCTACGACCTGATCAATGAGCCCCTTCCTCCGCGCGGCGAGGCCGACCAGCTCTACGACTTGACGAACCGAATCGTAGCCGCCATCCGCGAAGTGGATCCGTACCACCTGATCGTCGTGGAGGGGGGACGCTTCTCCTCGGACTTCAGCATGTTCCCCGGTCCCGTCTCCGGCAATCAGATGTATGGCTTCCACATGTACACCTGGTTTGGGGACAACCGGATCGAGGCCTTCTCCAACCTGCGCGCCCTGGCCGAGTCGCATCGGGTGCCGTTGTGGGCAGGCGAATTCGGCGAGAACGACTACGAGATGATCGCAACCACGGTCCAGATGTACGAAGACCCCGCCAACCGGGTCACTGCCGGCTGGGCCTTCTGGACGTGGAAGAAAGTGCCGGTCCGCAACCCCGCCCTGGTGGCGATCGACCCGCCCGAGAGCTGGACGGCGGTCATCAATTGGATCGGCGACCCCAGGCGCAACCCTCCGCCCCCGCCCGAGCAAGCACGCGCCGGCATGCAGGCCTTCCTTCAAGCCGTTCGCTACGAGAACACCTCCATCGACCCCCGCATGCTCGAAGCACTGTCGGCCGGCTGGACCCCCGCCAGCAAGCCCTAGCCTCCTCAAGCCGACTCCCATCCTGGAGCGCCAAGGCTGTGGCCGCGCCGGCCGCGTGCGGTTAGAATCGAGGCGCGGGGGGAGGAGGCAGCCGATGACCGAGGGGAACGCGATACAGCGCGTGCTGGCGATCAGTTTGGTGGCGACCCTGGCGGCGTGCCAGACGAAAGGAAGTCCCTCGCCCCAGCCAAGCCCAACCGCCCCGGCGCCCGCCGCAACGCCGACGATCTCGGTCAGCGTCACGCCCGGGCCAACGCTCGGCGAGCCGCCGACGGTGACGCCCGCCTACCCGACGCCGGCTCCCGCCCCAATCTCCCACCTCGCTCCCGGAACGGCCCTGACGATTGAGTGGATCGAGATGACCAGCCTGACGGAAGGCTGGGCCATCGGCGGGCTCTCCGGGCAGGTGCGTCACCTCCTGCGCACGTCCGACGGAGGGCAGCTGTGGAAGGACATCACACCCCCGGACACGGAAGAGGGGGCCGACGGTATGCGCCGCAGCGCGCTGGCGGCCTCCAGGGACGCGCAGCACGCCTGGATCGTCTACGGCGGCGTCATGGACCTGGAGCGCGGCCCCCTCGCCGTCGTCGTCTGGCGCACGGCGGACGCCGGCACATCGTGGCAGCCGAGCCGAGTGATCGAAGCGCCGGGCGGGTCCGGCTGGTTCGAACCCCTGGCGTTGGGATTCCTCGATGACGGCTTCGGGTGGCTGATGGCGGCCATCGACGCCGGAATGATGAAGCAGTACATCGCCCTCTACACAACCTCCGATGACGGTGCCTCCTGGGTGCGCGTGCTGGATCCCTACGGCGACCAACCTGTCCACTCCTGCCCGAAGACCGGGCTGGCCTTCGTCGATCCGCAGACGGGCTGGATGACGCGCGATTGCGCCGGCCTGATGGATGAGGTAAGCGTGATCATCACGACCGACGGCGGCGTCACCTGGACCGAGACGTCCCTGCCGGCGATGCCCTCCCTCCCTGGCGGTTTCGCCTACCCGAACCTGTGCACGCCCCATGAGATTCGCCTTGACTCACCGAGCGTCGGGTCCCTGATTGTCTCGTGTCGCCAGTTCAGCGAGACGCCCACGGCGGGCGGCGAATCCATGAAGGATGGGCCGAACGCCCTCTACCGGACCGTGGATGGGGGAGCGACTTGGAGCACGACGAATCTTCCCGGCGCATCGCTGTTCTGGCTGGACTCGCAGCAAGGCTGGAGCCTCGGGCGGACCATCCAGTGGACGGAGGATGGCGGCGCGACCTGGACGCGGGTCCACGAAGTCAATTGGGACGGCCAGTTCAGCTTCGTCGACGCCATGAACGGCTGGGCGGTGGCCACAAATGAGGATGAGAAGGCGCTTGTGCGGACGTCCAGCGGGGGCACGAAATGGTCGATCCTCAAGCCGGTTGTCGGTCCCTGACAGGACGGGAGATGACCGATGATTCGCGTGGGGCAGACCTGGTTCCGCGACGAACACGGGCGCAGGCTGATCCTGCGCGGAGTCAATCTGTCCGGGGCCTCGAAGGTCCCCGTGCGCCCAGATGGCGCCACCTGGCGCAGCGACGGGTTCCTGGAGCATCGTGACGTCTCCTTCGTGGGGCGGCCCTTCCCGCTGGAGCAGGCGGACGAGCACTTCCGCCGGCTCAAGCGCTGGGGCCTCGGCTTCCTGCGCCTGCTGACCACCTGGGAGGCCATCGAGCATGCCGGGCCCGGCCGGTACGATTTCGAGTATCTCGAGTACCTGACCGCCGTTGTGCGCAAGGCCGGAGAGCATGGGCTGTCGCTGTTCATCGACCCGCACCAGGACGTGTGGAGCCGCTTCAGCGGGGGCGACGGAGCGCCGGGATGGACGCTCGAGGCGGCGGGCTTCGACTTGAGTCACCTGCATGAGACCGGC
>DYJB01000304.1 GCA_020723365.1 Candidatus Aquidulcis sp.
TCCTCAGCCGACGGCATATCGCGCCCTTCGGGCGCAGCGGCATAGGGGCTAACCTTCCGCCTGTCGTAGGACGGGCGGCGCGCGTTGGAGACGTCGTCGCTGTCGGCCTTGTACGAGAGAACGGGCCGTGCCCCAACCGGCACTGATGAGAGACACGAGGGGTGCGATTCCGCGGACCGCAGCTCGGATGGTGTCCACGACCCACTGCTCAAGCCGCCACTGGCTCCACCGGGCCTGCGCGGAGCGGGACACCCCAGGGGGAAAAAGCCCGTGCTCCGCGGGCCAACGTCTGCGCCAGGAGGGCGGCTATGAGCTTCGTCAGCACGTAGGTGCGGCCGAGCTTGGAGTCCCACGCGCGGAGGGCGTCGAGGTGCAGGAGGGACTTCAGCCGCTTGAAGGCGAGTTCCACCTGCCATCGAACCCGGTACAGGTCGGCCATCGGCACCGCATCGACCCACGCGGCCGGCACGCTCGTCAGCAGGAAGACGAAGGCGGCCGCGTCCAAGGTGCGGCGGCTCGGCGTCTTTCCCTTCCGCTTGCCCTCCCTGTTCAGCCGTCGGCGCTCTCGCTCCGCATCCTGCTGCGACTTCCGCACCACGATCAGGCGCATGGGCAGCGGCGCGCCGCCCGGCCGGGCCAGCCACACGGGAAGCTCCTCGACGCGAGGCGGCCGACCGGGGCGGTCGCGCCGGCGCAGTGCGAACTTCAGGACATCGACGGGCTGGCCCTTCCCGTCGGCCAGGGGAACGGCGCTGTGACCGATGCGCACCAGGACATGGGCTCCAGACTCGACGGCTTCCACGATACGGGCCCGATGGGCGTAGCCCCGGTCGAAGATCCCAAGGTCCCCCGGGCGCAGGCGAGCCCGGTCGAGATGCTCGCCACCCTTGCCGTCGGTCAGCTCGATCGTATCGAAGGTGCCGCGCGCCACGTCGTAGGTGGCGTGGACCCTCCAGTCCGCTCCCGTGCCTCCGGGCGCGGTCAGCGTGGTCGCATCCAGGATCCGCACGCGCAGCGCCATCACAGCCGTAGGCGGTTCGAAGAGCTGCCGGCCGAGAAGCCACGCGAGCAGAGCCTCCAGGAACGGAACCAGGCGGCGAAGCCGCTTCAGCACGGCAACATCGGAGACCTTCGCGATTCCGTGCGTCGCCGCCCACGCGGCCACGCCCCGCAAAGACAGGTCGCACACCGCGTAGGCGAAGGCCAGGCGAAGAACGTCGCTCGGACGGCGAAGCTCGCGGCGACGCTCGAAGCCTCCGGTCCGATAGGCCATCTCGTCAAGGTCGGGAGGGAGCCAGCCCAGGATGTCCTCCCAGCCAGCAGACACGAGCGCGTTGGGTTTCTTGCGGGACATGAACCCTCATCACTCGTGGCTCTCGACATGTCAAGGTTAGCCCCTATGGGGGGCCGCGCCCGGGGCCCAGGGGGGGCCGCGCCCGGGGCAGGGATTCGCCTGCACCCCGGGAGCCAGGGCGCCA
>DYJB01000305.1 GCA_020723365.1 Candidatus Aquidulcis sp.
GCCCGGTTCGAGCGCTCACCTACGCCTTCGGCGCGGGTACCCGGCCAGCGCAATCCTTAGTACTCCAGTTCGCAATTACGGTGACGTATTGCTCATGCCGCAACACGCCGGGGCCGGCGCGCAAGGCGCGCGAGGAGGACGGTAAGGTCCCGGCGCGTGAACGTCCACTGAAAGGGCTTGGCTGCTTGGGCATAGCGCGCTTGGAAGCGGAGGAGACGATCCTTGACCGCAGCGAGCGAGGGGAAGTCGTTCGGCGTAAGGACCTTGCGTTGGACGACCGAGAAGTAGATCTCGATCTGGTTGAGCCAGCTGGCGTGGACAGGGGTGTGCACGAGCACGAGCGTCGGCCACCTGGCCTGCAGTCGCGCGATGGCGCGCTGGCCGCGATGGGCCGAGCCGTTGTCCACGATCCAGAAGACCCGGCGGGCGGACCGATAGGGTTCCTGGCGCATGACCTGTGCCACGAGACGCTCGAAGGGGGCGATGCCCGTCTTGGCCTCACACCGGCCGAATACCTTCGCCCGATGCACATCCCAGGCGGCGAGGTAAGCCCAAGCGCCCGCGCGCGCGTACTCGTGTTCGACACGCATCGGCCGCCCGGGGGCGGGCGGCCGCGAGGGGTGCTTACGCCGCCGGGCTTGGATGCGGGTTTTCTCGTCGGCGCACACCACGTACTCCCGCGGCCCGAGGGGAGCGCCTTGCCAGCGCCGTTCGTAGAGGTCCAGGATCCGGCCCGCCTTGCGCGCGAATTCCGGGTCGCGGGGGAAGATCCAACTCCGGTGCCGCCAGGGGCGCAGCGCGTCCTGGCTGAGCCAGCGCCACAGAGTCGCGCCACTGATCTGCGCCACCACCCCGTGAGCCATCACCTCGCGCCGCAACTCCGCGAGCGACCAGCGCGCCAGCGGCACCGCGTGGCGCGCCGGCAACTCACAGGCGAGGGCCTTGACCTCGACGACCACGCTGGGGGGAAAAGCGGGCTGGGCGCCCGCCGCGCGGTTCTTCCTCGAGGCCTGGTAAGCGCGCCAGGGAGAACCGCTTGCGCCACTTGCTGACGATCTGGCGCGGGGTATCCAGGCGGGAGGCGATCGCCTCATTGGCCAAGCCCTGGGCGGCGAGGAGGACAATCTTCGCCCGGATGACGTCGCGATATGGTGACGTATACTTGCGAGCCCTCGCTGCCAGTTCTTCGCGTTCCGCCTTGGTCAGCGTGATGACGTACGGGCTGGGACGTGGCATAGGCACCTCCGCCAAGGAGTGTGCCATAGCCGTCCGGGGGAGAGCCACTAAAATACGTCATTGTATTTATGAAACGGAGTACTTAGTCCCGAACGTCTTGTCGCTCCTCCCCCGCCGCGATTGATACCAGGTCTTTCGAGCCGTCCCAAGTGTATGCTGGCGGGGGGTAGAGTCAAGCACGAGTTTACCAGATTCGAGGCTGGCCCTTCCTGGGCGAGTCCCCGGCCTACGTGCGGGA
>DYJB01000087.1:0-6152 GCA_020723365.1 Candidatus Aquidulcis sp.
GTCGAAGGACAAGCAGGCCCGCACCCACGCGGAGCGTGGATCCTCGAGCGCCCGCCCTGCCAGCATCAGCGGTGCGTGTGCCACCCGGGACGAAGTGGCGTACTCGGGCATCTCGGCCGGGTCTTGGCCGGATTCACTCAGACGCTGCCACAGTTCGGCCGCGCGGCTGATGGACAGCCCGGCTTGCTGCCGCGCCACCAGCCATTTGAGCACCTGGATGTCGCGCTCCGAGTAGAGCCGGTGCCCGCCATCTGAGCGGTTGGGCGTGGGCAGTCCGTAGCGCCGCTCCCAGGCGCGCAGAGTATCCGGCTTGAGCCCGGTCTCGAGCACCACTGCCTTGAGGTTGTAGACCGGCGTGTCATCCATGGGCGGCTCCGGTTAAATCCGAACGGATATTGTCCAGTATACCATAGGTGTATAGATTTTGTCTACATATATCCGGCATAACCCCTATGAACGCCGGACATCGATGCCAAGTTGCCGTGCATTGACCTTTTGGTTCCGTGTGTTATAGTTCGATGTGTTACGAATAAAGGGTGGACAGCATGATTCAGTCCGGGACCGACCCGCATGAGGCCATGCTGCGGGAGGCGCTTGGCGACCTGACGTCGGGCGTCGACCTCACCGGCTTCGAGATCGTGCGCCTGCTGCGGGCCGTCGGCAATCAGGTTGCCCAGGAGGCGGCCAGCGCCCAGGCCGGGCCGGGTATGTCGGGTGCGCGCTGGCACTTGCTTCTTCGGCTGTACGTCGAAGAGCAGCGGGGAAAAACCGCGGGTTTGCCGCCAGGCTACCTGAGCCGCTGTCAGGATGTGACCAAGAACACCATCAGCGTGCTGCTACGCGCCCTGGAGGACCAGGGCTGGATCGAGCGCACGCTGGATCCCGACGATCGCCGGAGGTTCCGCATCCGGCTGACGCCTGCCGGCCGCGAGCTGATCCGCACCACCGCCCCGTCCCGCCTGGCGCACCTCAACGCCCTGGTGGGCGAGCTGGGCGCCGAGGAGCGGACTCATCTCGTCCGGCTGCTCAAGAAACTGCACCGTTCGCTGACCGATCGGGCCGCGGCACGCGCCACGCCCGGCGTCGGGCAGCTCTAGCACGCTGGAGGGTTCCCTTGCAGGCACGATCTCGTCCCTCTTCCGCACGGCCCCGCCTGTCGATGGCCGGGCTCGGACGCGCCATCCGCTACCTGGGGCGCTACAAGCGCGCCGCCATCCTGGCCTATGCCTCGCTGCTTGTCTCCACCGGCGCCATGCTGATGGTCCCCCAGCTGGTGCAGAACATCATCGACTCGGTGACCAACGGGTTGACCGCCGGGCGGCTCTCGCAAGTGCCGGCGGCGTTCCGTCCGCAGGCCCTGGAGCTGCTGGGATGGACGGCCGAGACCTACGGCCGCTACCAGGACGGCGCCGAAAGTGCCCTGTTGTGGGCCGGCGGGCTGATCGTGGCCTTCGCCGTCATCCGCGGCGCCTTCTCCTTCTCGCAGAACTACATGTCGGAGCTGCTCTCCCAGAGCGCGGCCTTTGACTTCCGCAACGAGCTCTATGCCCGCATCCAGCGCCTGTCTTTCAGCTACCACGACCAGACGCAAACGGGCCAGCTGATGATCCGCGCCACGGATGACGTCGAGAAAGTGCGTCTGTTCATCGGACAGGGTCTGCTCATGGCCGCTCAGGCCCTCGTGATGCTGACCGCCACGCTGATCATCCTGACGTTCACCAACCCGCGGCTGATGCTGGTCATCCTGCCCGTGCTGCCGGTGGCGCTGGTGATGTTCATGGTCTTCGGTGCCATCGCCCAGCCGCTCTTCACTCGCGTGCAGGTGAAGCTCTCGGCGCTCAATACGATCCTGCAGGAGAACCTGGCCGGCATCAAGGTCGTCAAGGCCTTCGTGCGCGAGCCGGAACAGCAGGCGCGCTTCGAGCGTTCCGCCGACGACCTGATGGGGCAGCAGATCACGGTGGCTCGCCTGTTCTCGTTCCTCTTCCCGCTCGTCTTCCTGATCGCCAACCTGGGGCAGGCGGCGGTGTACTACTTCGGCGGGCAGCAGATCATCCAGGGGACCCTGACTTTCGGCGAGTGGCAGAAGTTCAGCCTGTACCTGGTGTACGTCTTCTTTCCGCTGGGCATGCTGGGCATGATCATCACGCAGATGTCGCAGGCGGCCGCCTCGGCGCAGCGCATCTTCGAGATCCTCGACACCCAGAGCGAGGTGCGCGACCGGCCGGAGGCGCGCCCGCTGGCGAAGGTTGAGGGCCGGGTGGCCTTCGAGAACGTCACCTTCCGCTACTTCGGCGGCATCGAGCCGGTGCTGGCCGACATCGACTTCGACGTCCAGCCCGGGCAGACGGTGGCGCTGCTGGGCGCCACCGGGAGCGGCAAGAGCACGATCATCAACCTGATCCCCCGTTTCTACGACCCGAGCGCCGGACGGGTGCTGGTGGACGGGCAGGACGTGCGCCAGGTGCAGCTCGACTCACTGCGCTCGCAGATCGGGATTGTCCTGCAGGACACAACGCTCTTCAGCGGGACGATCCGCGACAACATCGCCTTCGGCCGACCGGAGGCCAGCCTGGAGGAGGTAGTCGAGGCGGCCAAGGCCGCCGCCGCCCACGACTTCATCCTCAGCTTCCCGGAAGGGTACGACACCCGCGTCGGCGAGCGCGGCACCACCGTCAGCGGCGGCCAGAAGCAACGCATCGCCATCGCCCGCGCCCTGCTGATGGACCCGCGCATCCTGATCCTGGACGACTCCACCAGCAGCGTGGATGTGGTCACCGAGGCCGCCATCCAGAAGGCGCTGGAGCAGCTGATGAAGGGGCGGACGAGCTTCGTCATCGCCCAGCGCATCAGCACCGTGCGCACCGCCGACCTGGTGCTGGTCCTCGACCGCGGCCGGATCGCCGCCCGCGGCACGCACGATCAGCTCATGGACGAAAGCCCGATCTACGCCGAGATCTACAGCTCGCAGCTGCTCGAGGACGCACCCGGCGAGACGTCCCCCCAGGGCGCGGTCGAGGCCGCTCCCTTCGCAGGAGTGAGGTGAGGTATGCATGGCCCGATGGGCGGCCCGCGCCGCATGATGGAACAGGAAATCAGCAAGCCCAGGCAGACCGGCGCCACGCTGGCCAGGCTGGCGCAGTACTTCCGGCCGTACACCCTGGCCTTGATCGTGGTGGTCCTCCTGATCGTCGCCAGCACCTGGACGCAGGTGACCGCCCCGCAGCTGATCGGCCAGTCGGTGGACTGCTACCTGATGCCGGCCGCGGCCGAGCGCCTCACCGCCGGAGCCCCGGCCAGCATGTCGTTCCTGCAAGGCGGCGGTAGCGCCGGCGCCGGCGCCAACTGCACCTACACCACGGTGGATCCGGCGGCCACGGCGGAGGAGAACATCGCCGGCCTGGGCGGCCTGATCCTGAGGGTGCTGGGCCTGTACATCGGCGGAGCCCTGGTCAGCGGGCTGATGTTCTTCATCATGACCTGGGCGGGACAGCGCGTCCTGCGCAGCCTGCGGGTGGAGGTCTTCCGCCACCTGCACCGCCTGTCGCTGGCCTACTATGCCGAGAACGAGGCTGGCAGCGTGATGAGCCGGATCACCAACGACACCGAAACCATCGCCCAGGCGATCAGCTTCACGCTGGTCAACGTGCTCAGCGGCGCGTTGCTGCTGGTCTGGATCGTGATCAAGATGGTCCAGCTCAGCCTGCCGTATGCGCTGCTGAGCATGGTGGTCCTGCCGGCCATGCTGGTGGCGACCTTCTGGTTCTCGGCTCAGGCGCGCAAGGCCTTCCGGCAGACGCGGCTCGAGATTGGGCGCGTGAACGCCGACCTGCAGGAGAGCATCTCCGGGGTGCGCGAAGTGCAGGCCTTCGGCCGCGAGGAAGCCAACATCGAGTCGTTCCGCGAATCGAACGCCGCCAATCGCGACGCCAACATCCGCGCCGTCTCGTTCACCGCCGCCCTGGCGCCGACGCTGGAAGCGCTGGGCTACGTAGCCATCGCCATCGTCACCGCCGCCGGCGGGCTGGCCCTGCTGCGCGGCACCGACCTGTTCGGGACGGTGATGTCGCTGGGACTGATGGTGACCTTCCTGGCCTACGTCCAGCGCTTCAACCAGCCGATCCAGCAGATCTCGGTCATGTGGGCCAATATCCAGAGCGCCATCGCCGGCGCCGAGCGCATCTTCAGCCTGCTGGATACGCAGCCGGATGTCGTCGATCGGCCGCAGGCGGCGGCGATGCCCGCCATCCAGGGACGGGTCGAGTTCGACCACGTCGGGGCCTCCTACCGGCCGGGGATCCCCGTGCTGCGGGACGTCAGCTTCGAGGTGCAGCCGGGGCAGACGACGGCCATCGTCGGCCCGACCGGCGCCGGCAAGACGACGATCATCAACCTGATCCCGCGCTTCTACGATGTGGCCGAAGGTTCCGTCCGCATCGACGGCCGGGACGTGCGGGACGTGACGCGGGCGACGCTGCGCAGGCAGATCGGTATCGTGCTGCAGGACACCTTCCTGTTCAGCGACAGCGTGATCAACAACATCCGCTTCGGGCGCCCGGAGGCCTCGGACGACGAGGTGCGCCAGGCGGCGGAACTGGCCCATGCCGACGAGTTCATCCGGCGCCTGCCGCAGGGCTACGACACCGTGCTCGGCGAACACGGGGCGGGACTGAGCCAGGGACAGCGCCAGCTGGTGGCCATCGCCCGGGCGGCGCTGGCCAACCCGCGCATCCTGATCCTGGACGAGGCCACTTCAAGCGTCGACACGCGCACCGAGCGGCAGATCCAGAAGGCCCTCGACCTGCTGCTCAAGGGACGTACAAGCTTCGTCATCGCCCACCGGCTGAGCACCATTCGCAACGCCGACCAGGTGCTGGTGATGCGCGACGGGCAGATCGTCGAGCGCGGCAAGCATGATGAGCTGCTGACGCGCAGGGGGGCCTACTACGAGCTGTACATGAGCCAGTTTCGGGCCGAAGACACCGCCCCGGTTGCGGGCAACGGACACACGGCGGCCGTCGCCGCCGCGCTGGCTGCAGGCTGAGGGTCCCGCCGAAAGGCAACGACAAGGGCAGCGCCGACGGGCGCTGCCCCTCTTGGTACCGGTACAATTGGTGCCCCCACGGGGATTCGAACCCCGGTTTAGGCCTTGAAAGGGCCGCGTCCTGGTCCTCTAGACGATGGGGGCAACGGTCGAAATTGTAACACGCGCCGCGCCGACGTGACACGGGCCCCGCTGCGGGGCACGTGTCACGTCGCTTTGGGGCTCACTTCTTGCGCTTGCGGGGACGATGGCCCGCCAGGTAGGAGGGGACGGTGATGCCGTAGACCGTGCACAGGCGGGTGTCGATGATCCTCGAGCGAAGGCGCGCGTCGAGATCGTCGAGAGACAGGTTGGTCGTGATCACGGTTGGAAGCGCTGCATTGTAGCGATGGTTGAGCAGCTGGTAGAGCTTCTCCACCGCCCAGGCGGTGGAGGCCTGCGTGCCCAGGTCGTCGAGCACCAGCAGGCGCGCCTGGCGCATCTCGTCGAAACGGCGGTCATAGGAGGAGGTGCTGTTGGGGCTGAAGGTCGCCCGCAGGTGGTCGAGAAGGTCGGGCGCCGGCACCAGCATGACCTCGTAGCCCTGGCTGGCTCGGTAGTTGGCGATGGCCGCCGCCAGGTGCGTCTTGCCTGTGCCATGCCCGCCCATGAGCACGATCCACCCGTCGGGATCCTCGGCGAACTTGCGCGCCGCTTCGAAGGCCTTCTTCAAGCTGCGCAGGTCCTCGGCCGGCAGCCCCTCGTCCTCGCGCAGGCTGAACGTGCCGAAGGTCTGCTTGGCGTGCAGCGCCAGCGACGACAGTTCGTGGTGGTTGATATCCTCGGCGGCGTGGCGGTAGTCGGGGGAGTGAATGCGCACGGAGCGCACCAGGTCGCTGTCGCTCAGGCGTGAGCGGATGCGCCCCTCGAGCTCATCCAGCGCCAGGTTGGTGGTGAGAACCGTCGGCAGGCGGTTGATGTAGCGATAGTTGAGGATCTGGAACAGCTTCTCGCGGGCCCATTCGGTGGCCGACTGCGTGCCGAAGTCGTCGAGCACCAACAGCGGGGCGCGGCGGATCTGGTCGAAGCGCTCATCGAAGGTGGTGTCCTCGGCGTCGAAGGCGTCGCG
>DYJB01000087.1:6162-11162 GCA_020723365.1 Candidatus Aquidulcis sp.
ATGGTCGAGCAGATCCGGAACGGTGAGAAAGAGCGTCGGGATGCCCAGCGAGACGGCCTCATTGGCGACGCTGGCGGCCAGGTGCGTCTTGCCGCAGCCGTAGCCGCCCTGCAGCAGCAGCCAGCCATCGAGTTCATGCGCGTAGGTCTGGGAGAGGTTGAAGGCCTGCTGCAGCGACTCCTGGTTGTAGGCCGGCAGGTGCGGGCGACCGCGCGGCTGGAAGGTGGCGAAGGTCAGGCGCTCCAGCTCGTCGAGCTGGCTCAGGCTGTACAGGCGTTCGCGGATCTGCGACCGGATGGTCGCCTGGCGGCAGGTGCAGGCCTGCAGCCGGCCGAAGTCCGGATGCCCGAGGGGCAGTTCCTGGCGAACGTAGCCCAACCCGTGGCAGTGCGGGCAGGCCGGATCGCCCACCAGGTCGCCGCGCGGCTCAGTGCTCGACGAAGTCGGCGAAGTCGCCTTCGACGTATCGCCGGCGAGCCGCTTCAGGGTCTCGGAGATCTTCTCGTTCATCGCGTCCCTTCGTCCGCCAGTCCTCCAGGATGGCCTGCACGTAGCGCCAGCGGCGGACGTTGTTCTCCACGGCAATGCGGATGGCGTCTTCGATCCAGGACGCCGGGTAGGTGACCTCGGCCTCGTGCAGCGTCTCGGCCAGCAGGGGCGTGAGGGCGCCGAGGTTCTGCTCGTAGAGCACGAAGATGTTGGGCCGCTCCGCGCGCAGCCGCGCCCCGCTCTGACCGGGCTCCGGCGACCAGGTGCCCTGCTCGAGCGCCTCGGCCGCCGCGCGCCCGCGGGGTGAGTTCAACAAGTAGTAGGTCCACTCGGCCTTGTCCTGCGCCGCGACTTTCAGCAGTGTGCCCCGCGCCACGGTCCGTTCGAGCGCCTCATCCAGCGCCGCCAGGGCGGGGAGGCCGCTCGTCTCGAGGGCGGAGAGCAGGTGCTCGTCCTGGCGCAGGTCCGCCAGGCGCAGGCAGCGCCGCGTGCCGCGCTGCCGGCCGAGCGCCCAGAAGGCGTACAGCGTCAGCTTGAGCTCGCCCAGATGGTCGATGGCCGGCAGCAGGTCGCTGAAGAACAGATTCGGGAGCGGCGTGCTGGCCGCCTTGCCGGCCGGGAAGCCGGCGAAGCCGCGCGGCGCCTTCATGCCCCGCTCCCTCTGGCGGTCATCCGCGGCCGGCGCCCATGGGCGCTTCCTCGCCGAGCTGCACACGCCGGGTCTCGGCGTTCTCGAACTTCGCCAGCGAGCGCCGGAAGACGAGCTCGACGGATCCGACCGGCCCGTTGCGATGCTTGGCGACGATGATCTCGGCCAGATTCTGTTTGAGCGTATCGGTCTCGTACTGATCGGGCCGATAGATGAACAGCACCACGTCGGCGTCCTGCTCCAGGCTGCCGGACTCGCGCAGGTCGGAGAGCACCGGCCGCTTGTCCGAGCGCTGCTCGACGGCGCGGGAGAGCTGGGCGGCGGCCAGCACCGGCACGTTCAGCTCGCGCGCCAGCACCTTCAGGTTGCGCGAGATGTACGAGACTTCCTGGACGCGGTTGTCGATGCGGTCGTCGCCGGTCATCAGCTGCAAGTAGTCGACGATCACCAGGTCCAGGCGCACTTCCATGTGCAGGCGCCGGCACTTGGTGCGCAGCTGCAGCGGGGTGATGGCCGGCGTGTCGTCGAGGTAGATGTGGGTATCCCCCAGGGCGCTCACCGCCTGGGTGAAGAGCGGCCACTCGGGGTCCTGGATATCGCCCAGGCGCAGGCGCTGCGAGTCGATGCCCGTCTCCTGGGCGATCAGGCGCTGCACCAGTTGGTCATTCGACATCTCGAGCGAGAAGACGGCCACGTGCTTCTTGTACAGCTGGCTGGCGTTCTTGGCCGCCGAGAGGCAGAAGCCGGACTTGCCCTGGCCCGGCCGGCCGGCGATGATCAGCAGGTCGCTCGGCTGCATGCCGCCCAGCAGGCGGTCGAGATCCAGAAAGCCGGTCGGGACGCCGATGGTCTCGTCGCGGTGGCGCGCCAGGTAGTCGATGCGGTCGTAGTACTCGGACAGGACGCGGCGGATCGGCTGGAGCTGGTGGGCCTGGCGCCGTTCGCTGACGCCGAAGACCGCCTTCTCCGACTCGTTCACCACCTCTTCGACGCCGGTCTCGTTCTGGTAGGCGAGCCGTGCGATCTGGTTGGCGGCGGCCAGCAGGCGCCGGCGGGTGGCCGATTCCTCCACCAGCCTGCCATAGGCCTCGGCGTGGAGCGAGGTCGGCACGTTGCCGATCAGCCCGGCCAGGTAGGCCTCGCCGCCGGACTCGGCCAGATGCCCCTGGCGCTCCAGCTCCTCGGCGACGGTCAGGATATCGATCGGCAGGCGCTGATCGTGCAGGCGGCCGAAGGCCTCATAGACCCAGCGGTTGCGGTGCAGGAAGAAGTCGTCGGCCGACAGGAAGGAGGCCACATCGTAATAGGCCTCCGGATTCACCAGCACCGCGCCCAGCACAGCCTCCTCGGCCTCGCGGTTGTGGGGCGCGCCGGGGCCGGCTTCGGAGACGGCGGGGGAAGGCGTCGGGCGGTCGCTCATGGCAGCCGGGAGAGCGCCCTAGCGGGGAGCGTCGCCCTCGGGGGCGTCCATCCCGTCCATGTCGAGCGAGTCGACGAAGTCCTTGAAGATATCCAGCCGCTTGTCGCCCTCCGCGGCGGCCGGCTCATCGCCCTTGACCTCGCCCTCGGGTTCGGTGGAAGCCTCGCGCATGACGCGCTCGTCGACGAAGATGGGGACGTGCACACGCACGGCCAGGGCCAGGGCGTCCGACGGCCGCGAGTCGATCTCCACTTTGCGGCTGCCGGCGTTGAGGACGATGCGGGCGTAGAAGACGTCGTCGCGCAGATCGACGATGTCGATGCGTTCGACCTCGGCCCCCAGCGCCTGGAGGGCGTTGCGCAGCAGATCGTGCGTCAGCGGGCGGGCAACTTCCATCTCCTGCAGCGCCACGGTGATGGCCTCGGCCTCGTACGGGCCGATCCAGATGGGGAGAAAGCGCTCGCCTGCCAGGTCCTTGAGGATGACGATCCGGTGCTGCGACATCAGGCTGACGCGGATGCTGTCGATCTCTACCTGTACCATGCGGTTTCCCTTGGGCGAAGCGATGGGCTTGATGCATTCTAACATGCGGATTCGCCTCCGGCAACCAACGCGCGCCCTTGGCGCTCGAACGGACTCCCGAGCCGGTGTGCCCGCAGCCTGGCAGACCCTGTCGGCCTCACCCGCCGCGGGCGCCTTTTCCACAGGCTGTGGACAAGCTCGACCTGAGCGTGCTGACCGCACCCTCTCCTGCTATCATTCGAGTGCCCGCTGGCAGTGAGGCGGAGCACGGTCAAGGTGAGGTGAGGCATGCTGGAGCGAATGTGGGCGCCGCGCGGCGTGGCGGTGGTGGGCGTCTCGCAGGACCCGGGCAAGCTGGGCTACGGAGTGGCCCGCAACCTGGTGGTCTCCGGATACAGCGGGGCCATCTACTTCGTCAACCCGCGCGGTGGGCAGTTGTTCGACCGCAAGGTCTACAAGACCGTGTCCGGCGTGCCCGACCCGGTCGACCTGGCGATGATCATCATCCCTGCCGCGGGTGTGCCCAAGACGCTGGAGGAATGCGGACGGCGCGGGATCCGCAATGTGGTCATCGGTTCGGGCGGATTCCGTGAGACCGGCGAGGCGGGCCGCCAGCTCGAGGACCAGGTGCTGAAAGTGGCGCGCAAGCACCGCATCCGCGTCCTGGGTCCCAACTGCATCGGATTCCTGGATACGCACCTTCCCATCGACACGACCTTCCTGCCGCTCCCCGGGCCGGTCCAGGGCGATATCGCCTTCCTCTCCCATTCGGGCGCCATCTGCGAAGCGGTTATCGACTGGGCGCGCGGGCAGGGCTTCGGGCTCTCGCGCCTGGTCAGCCTGGGCAACCAGATGGACCTGACCGAGGCCGAGATTCTGCCGGCGACGGCCGCCGACGCCAATACGAGCGTGGTCGCCATGTACCTGGAAGGCGTGCGCGACGGGCGGTTGTTCGTCGAGAACGCCCGCCAGGTGACGCGCAAGAAGCCCGTGCTGGCCATCAAGGTCGGGCGCTCCGAAGCCGGCCGGGCGGCGGTGGCGTCGCACACCGGGGCGCTGGCCGGCCGTGACGTGGCCTACGATGCCGCCTTTCGCAAGGCGGGGGTCATCCGCGCCGAGAGCACCGAGGAGGTCTTCGACTGGGCGCGGGCGCTGGCGTGGTGCCCGCTGCCGCGTGGGCGCAGGATCGCCGTGCTGACCAACGCCGGCGGCCCGGGCGCCATCGCCGTGGACGCGCTGGACGCCTACGGGCTGAAGCTGGCGCAGCTTTCGGAGGCGACGCGAGCGCGCCTGCGTGAGTTCCTGCCCGAGGCGGCCAGCGTGCGCAACCCGGTTGACATGCTGGCGGCGGCCGGCGCGGCCGAGTACGCCAACGGGCTGGGGGCACTCATGGCCGACGACAGCGTCGACGGCGTGATGGTGATCCTGGCGCCGCCGCCCATGACCACCGCCGCCGGCATTGCCGGCGCGGTCATCCCGATGATCCGCTCGGCGACCAAGCCGGTGATCGTGACGCTGATGGGCGAGGAGATGATCGCCAACGCCGCGCGCCTGTTCCGCCAGGCGCGCGTGCCCGACTACCGCTTCCCAGAACGGGCCGCCTCCGCCATGAGCATCCTGGCCGACCGCTACGAACAGCTGGCCACGCCGCAGGAACGCCCCCAGCCCATCAAGGGATTGAAGCTCGAGCAGGCCAAGCGGGCGCTGGCGCGCGGCACACGCGGCGAGGCCGGCTTCCTGGACGCGGCCTCCGCCGCCACGGTGGCGCGCGCCTACGGGATCCCCGTGCCCGAAGAAGTGCTGGCCGGCACGCCGGACCAGGCGGCGGCGGCGGCGCGCAAGCTCGGCTACCCGGTGGTGCTCAAGCTCGCCTCGCCGGACATTCCACACAAGTCCGACGTGGGCGGCGTGGCGCTCGAC
>DYJB01000088.1 GCA_020723365.1 Candidatus Aquidulcis sp.
TGAAGCCAGTGGGCAGCCCAGCCGTCCGCCGCCTGATCGAGCGGGTGCAACCGCTGGCGACGCTGCACGGGCACATCCACGAGGCCGCGGGCCACACGCGCATCGGCCGGACGCTGTGCGTCAATCCCGGGAGCGAGTATGCCGAAGGCATCATGAAGGCGGCCATCCTCAATCTCGAGCGCGAGCGCGTCAAGGGCCACATGCTGATCTCGGGCTGAGAGGCATCGCATGGGACGGTACGGCACGATCCAGGAGGACTTCCTCGCCGAACGGACACGCCTGCTGGAGGCGCTGCAGGCCGGGGACAACCGCCGGATGTCGCTGCGCCTGATCGGGGCGCTGGCCTTCCGCACCCACTGCCCCGAGTTCGGCCGCCTGCAGGACGTCCTGGGCCGGGTGTTCACCGACATCGACTTCGTCGGCTACAGCCGCGACTTCCAGGCCATCATCGGTTTCCTGACCGAGGCCGGCTACGACGAGGACAAGATGGTCACGCGCCTCTTCGGCGAAGGCCGTCTCATCTTCCACGACCCCATCTTCGGGCGGCATATCGACGTCTTCCTGGACAAGCTCGACTTCTGCCACCCGCTGCCGTTCATCGGCCGCCTGGAGGCCGACTGGCCGACGCTGCCCCTGGCGGAGCTGCTGCTCGAGAAGATGCAGATCGTACGCATCAACGAGAAGGACCTGATCGACACGATCATGCTGCTGCGGGAGCACGGCATCGGGGCGGGCGATGATCAGACGATCAACGCCGAGGTCGTCTGCCGCCTGACCGGCGAGGACTGGGGCTGGTGGCGCACGCTGACGGGCAACCTCCAGACCGTGGAAGAGTACCTCGGGCGCTATCCCCAGCTCAGCCCCGACGACATCCAGGTCGTGACGCACCGTCTGCACGAGTTGCGGGCGCGCATTGACGCCGCGCCCAAGAGCCGCCGCTGGAAGATGCGCGCCGCCGTCGGCGAACGAGTCAAGTGGTACAAGGACGTTGAGGAGCTGATGCGCTGATCACCCTGCGCGAGTCGACCCACGGGATATGAGCCTCAAGGACCTTCTGCTGGCGCACGACACCGGCACCGGCGGCGACAAGGCCGTCCTGACCGACCTGCAGGGGCGGGTGATCCAGTCCGCCTACCGCCCCTACCCCGTCCGCTATCCGCAAGCGGAATGGGCGGAGCAGGATCCGGAGGAGCTCTGGACGGCGGTGGCCGAGACGACGCGGGCGGTGCTGGCTGAGAGCGGTACCGACCCGGCTCGCATTCTCGGCGTGGGAATCTCGGCCCAGATGTTCAACCTGTTGCCGGTCGACGAAGCCTGCCGCCCGGTCACGCCGATGCTGAGCTGGCTCGACCTGCGCAGCACGGCCCAGGCCGACCGCGTGCTCTCCGGCGACACGCCGGCCTTCCTCTTCGAACACACGGGCAACGTCCCCACGGCCAAAGACATCATCCCCAAGATCCTGTGGCTGAAGGAAGAACGCCCGGAGCTGTGGAAGCGCACCTGGAAGCTCCTCGACTGCAAGGAGTACATCGTCCACAAGCTGACCGGACGCGTGGCGACCGACTACCACGGCGCCTCGGTCTACTTCCTCTTCGACCCGCACCGCAAGACGTGGTCCCGGCCGGCCTGCGACCGGCTGGGCATTCCGGTCGACATGCTGCCCGAGGCGCTGCCGTGCACGCAGGTCGTGGGCGAAGTGACCCCCGAGGCGGCCAGGGCCACCGGGCTCCTGCCGGGGACGCCCGTGGTCATCTGCGCCGGGGATGTCGCCGTTGCCCAATCCGGATCCGGCGCCAACGGCGTGGGCAAGGCCCACCTCAGCGTGGGCACGGCCACCTGGATCGGCCTGTCGACCGCTCGCTTTGTCAACGATCCCATTAAGCCCTTCTGGGGCCTCAACCACATCGACCCGAGGCGCTGGATTCTGGCCGGCGAGATGGAAACCGGCGGCGGGGCGCTGATGTGGTTCCGCGATGTCTTCTGCCAGGAGGAAGCGCGGCAGGCCGAGCAGGCCGGCCTGTCGACCTACCAGCTGCTGAGCCGGATGGTCGATTCGGTCGACCCCGGATCGGACCGGCTGCTGTTCGCGCCCTGGCTATCGGGCGAGCGCGCCCCGGTGCTCGACCACTACGCCCGCGGGGCGTGGGTCGGGCTGACGCTCTCGCACACCAAGGCGCACCTGGCGCGCTCGGTGATGGAGGGCGTCGCCTATCACATGCGCTGGATCTGTGAATCGATCGAAGCGCTCGGGCTGCGCATCGGCCCGGTGCATGCCATCGGCGGCGGATCGACAAGTCCGGTCTGGACCCAGATCCTCTGCGATGTGATGGGGCGTCCGCTGCACATCGTCGAGCACCCGCTGGAGGCCGGCGCCATGGGCGCGGCCCTGACGGTCGCCGTGGGCATGGGCGTCTACCCGGGCATGGACGCCCTCGACGAGCTGATCCACATCGACCATACCGTCGAGCCGCGCCCGGCGTTCGAACGCCGCTACGCCAGCCTGTATCAGCGCTACCGCCAGGTGTATGAGGCGCTGGCGCCGGTCCATCGGGAGCTGCACACCACGCCATGAAGACCGTCATCGACCGCAAGAGCCTGCGCCTGCGCGCCAACGTCTCGCACGCCGCCAGCCTGGGCGGGCTGGCCGTCCTCCTGGGCGCCGTCGTGCTCTCCATGGCCCGGCCGGAGTGGGCCACGCCGGCGGCGGTGCTGATGGTCCTCGGCTTCTCGATGTCATCGGTCGGGATCTACTTCGCCAACCGCTGGGTGCGCAGGCCGCGTCCGGAGGATACGATGGCGCTGGCGTTGAAAGGCCTGGGCGATCCGCACCGCATCTACCACTACCTGCTGCCTGCCGATCACGTGCTGCTCACGCCTGGCGCCGTGGTCGTGATCGAGACGGTCAACCTCGAGGGACGGTTCACCTACCGCGGCGGGCGCTGGAAGCAGCAGATGCCGCTTGGCCGGGCGCTGCGGTTCTTCGTGGAGGAGACGTTCGGCAACCCGACCGCACGCGCCGAGGCGAAGGCCGAGGCTGTGCGCGCCGCGCTCCAGGCGCGGCTTCCCGCCGATGCGGCCGGCATGCCGGTGGTTCCGATCGTGCTGTTCGTCAATCCCAACGCTGAGGTCACCGCCGACTCGCCGCCCATCCCGGTCTGCCAACCGGCGCAGCTGCGCAAGCGCATCCCGTCCTCGCTGCCCAAGCTTCCACCGGGCAAGTTCGAGCAAGTGCGGGCGGCGCTGGACGAGATGGCGGGAGTCGCATCCCTGAGCGGATCGGACTCCTAGCCTCTGGCTCACCCGGCCGGACCGACACGTGCCGGGCACGTGTCACGTCGTGGGCGCATACAGGTCGCGGTACCGGCAGAAGACCTCGTAGATGGTCGTGATGTACTGGTAGGGCTGGTCGATCCGAATGACCTCCAGGAACAGATCGGGGTCCTGCGGGGCCAGCTCCTTCCAGGCCAGCGCATTGCCGGGGCCGGCGTTGTAGGCGGCCAGCGTGGCGTATAGATCACCCTCGAACAGCTCCCGCTGTTTGCGCAGGTACTCCACCCCGAAGCGAACGCTGACTACCGGCCGGTACAGATCCTGGTCACTGTACCCGGGCGGCCAGCCTAGCTGCGCCGCCAACTCCGCCCCGGTGCCCGGGATGACCTGCATCAGGCCGCGAGCTTCGGCATACGACGTGGCGTACCCTTCGAACAGGCTTTCCTGCCGCACGACGCTCAGCACGAAGAGCGGATCGAAACCGGCCTCGGCTGCGGCGGGCAGGATCAGTTCGCCGAAGTACGGCCCGAAGCGGATGCGATTGAAGTAGTCCGGCGCGCCCTGCGTGGCGGCGTCGTCCATGCCGGCCAACTGCAGCACCTGGCGCGCGGCGAAAATGGCGCCGGGATACATGCGCAGCCCGAGCAGCGCGTGCATCAGACGGTAGGTGGCTTCCGGATCGGTCTCGACCGACCTTCGCAGCGATTCGAACTCGGCCTTGGCCTGGCTGTACAGTCCCAGGCGCAGGTACTCGACGCCGCGCACCCAGCGCGCGTCGCCGGCCAGCGCCGGGCCCAGATCCGAGAGCGGTTCCGGTCCGGCCAGCGTGAAGATGGAGCGCAGCCACGCTTCCGCCTCGGCCTTCTCCGCCTGCGCGTCGGCGCTGAAGTCGAAGACGCCGGCGGGCTCAAAGACGGGGCGACCGGCGAGGAGATCGGCGGCGCGCAGCGAGTAGTAGCCCGTAGGATCGGCGCTTTCGGCCGCCCGCCACGCTTCCTGCGCACCGGCGGCATCCCCCAGAGCCTGCTTGGTCTTGCCGGTCCACAGCAGCGCCGCGGCGCGCTGTCCGCTGTCGCGGGCCACGGCTTCGGCAGACTGGAAGGCGGCAAGCGACGCCCCGAAGGCCGCCTGACGGAAATGGGCGATCCCGGCCTGGAAGCCGCCGTCGAAGGCCTCGGCGGACTCCGGATACTCGGCCGGAAGTCGCGACCAGATCCCGGCTGCCTGGCCAAGGTCGTTCGATCGCTCGGCGATGCGGCCGGCACTGAAGAGCGCCGAGGGCGCCTGCGCACGGCCGGGCAGCGAGGCCACGAAGTCGAGGTAGGTCTGAATCGCCTCGGCCCCCAGGTCGAGTCTCGTCCAGCGCACGCGTGCCAGCGTCAGCCAGGCATCGGCGCGCTGCGTGCTGTCGGGGTACTGCAGGACGACGGTCCGCAGGTCTTCGATGGCGCCGTAGACATCCTCGAGCTCGAGCCGCGTCAGGGCACGGTAGTAGTGCGCCGCCGCGCTCGGGCCGGAGGCGATGGCGAGGTCGAGGGCATTGCGGGCAGGTTCGTACGCTCCTGCCTGGTAGTCGATGTAGCCGCGCAGGTAGCTGTCGACCGACACCCCGGCCTCGATCAATCGCACCAGCCCGCTGTAGGCGTCGTACGCGTCGGGGAAGCGGAGGACGGAGTCCATGTAGCGGGCCTGAGCGGCTGCCGTCTCCCCCTTTTCCTCGAGCACCAGCCCGGATAGGTAGTTGAGCGTCGCCAGGGTAGACGGGTCGGAAGTCACGCCCGCCAGCGCCTCATACTCGGCCAGCGCACCGTCCAGATCCCCGGCCTCGGCCAGCGTGCGGCCGAGCTTGACCCGCAGCGTGATCCCGGCCTCCAGGCGCGGTGCGTTCAGCGCGGCGCGATAGGCAGCGGCAGCTTCGGGCGCGGCGCCGGAGCCGCGCCACAAGTCACCGATCCTCTCCTGCACGAAGGCGTCGATCACGCCCGGGCGCAGGGAAAGGAACTGCTCCAGATCCAGGCGCGCCTCGGCCGGCCGGCCGAGCTGCTCGTGGGCCAACCCGCGCAGGAAGGCGGCTTCCGCCGCCTGAGGCGCCTGCGGGTGATCGGTGAGCAGCTGCGTGAGAATGCCGACGGCGTCCTCGTCGAGGCCGGCTTGCAGATACGTCTGTCCCAGACCGAGCAGCGCTTCCGCACGGGCTGCGGGATCCGCTGCCAGCGTCAAGAACTCCTGGTAGAGCAACCGGGCGGCGTCCCAATCCCCCACGCGCTGCGCGTCGGTTGCCTGGCCGAGCACGATGTCCGGGGAGGGCGTCGGCGTCGGCGTGGGTAGCGGGACAGGCGTCTCGGTGGGAAGTGCCGTTGCGGTGGGCGGATCCACCGGCGGCGTGATGGCCGGCGCCTGGCACGCCGCCAGCAGCTGCGATGCGATCACGGCCAGAGCGAGCCAACGCATGACGAGTGGGGACATGCCCGGCATCATACGGGTCTTGGGCGGGGGTGTCAATCAACCGCCCCCGGCCCGACTTCACAGATCGTCCAGGCACTTCCGAAGTCGGACCGGGTATGCTAGACTTGGATCGATCAATGGCCGCGCTCTCCTTTCGAGAGCGCGCTTTCGTGCCCCGTGAGGCAGCCTGTCCCCGTCGTCCCGGGGACGAAGGAAGATCCGCATGACCGTGGCCCTCTCCGGTTCGATTGCCTTCGACTATCTGATGACCTTCCCCGGCCGCTTCCGGGATCACATCCTGACCGAACGGCTCGATCGATTAAGCCTGTCGTTCCTGGTCGATTCGCTCGACCGGCGGCGCGGCGGGATCGCCCCCAACATCGCCTACACGCTCGCCCTGCTGGGCGAGCGCCCAGTCGTGGTCGGAACGGTGGGCGAGGACTTCGGCGAGTACCGCCGCTGGCTGGAGGCAATCGGGGTCGACACGTCCGCCATCCACGTCGTTCCGGGTCTGTTCACGGCTTCCTTCTTCGTCACCACCGACACGATCAACTCACAGATCGCCAGCTTCTATCCGGGAGCGATGGCAAAGGCGGGCGAGATCCGGCTGGCCGACCTATCGCCCCGCCCCGAACTGGTGGTCATCTCGGCCAACGACCCGCGAGCGATGGAGCAACACACGGAGGAATGCCTGCGCCTGGGCATCCCGTACGCCTACGACCCGAGCCAGCAGGTGGTGCGCATGGAACCCGCCACGCTGAAGCGCGGGCTGCTGGGCTGCATGGCCGCCTTCGGCAACGACTACGAGTTTGCGCTGATCGAGGAGAAGACTGGCCTGACGCCGACGGCCCTGGCCGAGCGGGCGACCTTTGTGGCCGTCACGCGGGGTGAGGCCGGCGCGGAGATCTACACCGCCGGGGGCCGCATCCGCGTGCCGGCGGTGCCGCCCGCAGCGCTCGTCGATCCCACCGGCGTCGGCGACGCCTTCCGAGGCGGGTTCCTCAAGGGATTCCTCAACGGGCTGACGCTGGAGCGCTGCGCGCAGCTGGGCGCCCTGGCCGCCGCCTTCTGCCTCGAAACCCAGGGTACGCAGGGACAGCGCTACGACCTGCCGGGATTCATCCGCCGCTTCCGCCAGCACTTCGACGACCAGGGCGATCTGGACCGCCTGGCATGACCGACGTCCTGCGGGCGCAGGTGGAACGCGTGCTCGAGGCCGAGCGGCTGTGGGCAGCCTACGCGCTGGCCGACCTTGAGCCTCCCTACGCCCGGGGCGCCGAGTGGCACGCCACGGACGACGCCGTCGTCCTGGCCTACCGCGCCTTCGACCCGCCGGTGCTGTTCGCCGCCGGCAACCCGGCGGGCGTCGGGGAGCTCTTCCGGCGACTTCCGGAGGGCAGCTACCTGTTCACCCTGATGGGCACTCACCGCGCCCTGCTCGAAGCGCGTGTGCTCAGCTCGAAGGAGACGCCCATGTGGCGCATGGCGCTGCGCGCCGAGGGCTTCGACCCGCAGCGCGCCGGGCCGGCCGAGTTGCTCACCAAGTCCGATTTGCCGGCCCTCCTGGCGCTTTTCGGCGACCACGCCGATCGGCCGGATGCTTTCGATCCCTCGCAGTTGGACGACGGGGCGTTCTACGGCATCCGGGACGCTGGCGGCATGGTGGCGGTGGCAGGCACGCACGTCGTTTCGGAGAAGCGCGGCGTGGCGGCGGTGGGCAACGTCTTCACCCACCCTGGCGTCCGCGGTCGAGGGCTGGCCACGCGGGTGACGGCGGCCGTCGTGCGGAGACTGCTGGAGCTCGGCCTGCGCACCGTCGTGCTCAACGTCGCCATGCACAACGACCCGGCCGTGCGCTGCTACGAGAAGCTGGGATTCTGGCCGTTTTGCGGCTACTATGAAGGTGTCGGGCAGCTGGGCCCGGCATCCGATTCCCCTCAGGAGTGAGCGGTACGATGAGCCAAACACATGATGTCAAAGACATGCGCCTGGCCGAGGGCGGCCGGCGGCGGATCGAATGGGCCGATCTGGAGATGCCGGTCCTGCGGCACATCCGCGAACGCTTCGAGAAGGAGCGGCCGCTCAAGGGCACGCGTGTCTCCGCCTGCCTGCACGTCACCACCGAGACCGCCAACCTGATGCGCACGCTCCAGGCCGGCGGCGCCGACACGGTGCTGACGGCCTCCAACCCGCTCTCGACGCAGGACGACGTGGCCGCCTCGCTCGTCTCGCACTTCGAGATCCCGGTCTTCGGCATCAAGGGCGAGGACAATGCCACCTACTACAAGCACATCCATGCCGCTCTCGATCACAAGCCCCAGGTGACGATGGACGACGGCGCCGATCTGCTCAGCACGCTGCACAAGGAACGGCGCCAGCTGCTCGATCAGATGATCGGCGGGACGGAGGAGACGACCACGGGCGTCATCCGGCTGCGCGCCATGGCGGCCGACAAGGCGCTGGCCTACCCGGTCATCGCCGTCAACGACGCCATGACCAAGCACTTCTTCGACAACCGCTACGGCACCGGTCAGTCGACGATCGACGGCATCGTGCGCGCCACCAACATCCTGCTGGCCGGCAAGACCTTCGTCGTTTCGGGCTACGGCTGGTGCGGCCGCGGCCTGGCCAATCGGGCGCGCGGCATGGGCGCCAACGTCATCGTGACCGAGATCGATCCGTTGGCGGCGCTGGAGGCCGTGATGGACGGCTTCCGCGTCATGCCGATGACCGAGGCGGCGCCGCTGGGCGACATCTTCTGCACCCTGACCGGCGACATCAATGTCCTCGATCGGCAGCACTTCGAGGCGATGCGCGACGGGGCCATCGTCAGCAACTCGGGCCACTTCAACGTCGAGATCAACATCCCGGCACTGGAGGCCCTGGCGACCGAGAAGCGGCGGGCGCGCGAGTTCATCGATCAGTACGTCCTGAAGGACGGGCGGCGGGTCAACCTGTTGGCCGAGGGCCGGCTGGTCAACCTGGCGGCGGCCGAGGGCCACCCGGCGTCCGTCATGGACATGTCCTTCGCCAACCAGGCCCTTGCCCTCGAGTACCTGCTCCAGCACAGCGGCGAGCTCGAGAAGAAGGTCTACGGCGTGCCTGAAGCCATCGACCGCGAGATCGCCCGCCTCAAGCTGGAGGCGATGGGCATCCACATCGACGTGCTCACGGACGAGCAGCGCAAGTACCTGGCCTCCTGGGAAGAGGGGACCTAGCCCCCGGCCAGAGGCCTCGACCGTTCGCAGGTACCGTCAACCCCCGACGTGTCACGTCCTTCCGGACGGTACACGCCGGGGGTTTCCGCTTCATGTGCCCCTGATCCTCAGCGCGACGGCTGTCACAATCCCTGCGGGCTTCATGTTTCAGATCCCGGGAAGCGATCGACCCCGCACGCGCCGTTTGTGCCCGAGGCCGCGCTCCGCTAGACTTGCGCTCACTCGCGCGCCGGTCCCATCCCTTCCGGGCGCCTGCCCTGCTCACCCTCGAGCGGCAGCGGACCGGCTGCACTTACGGAGGTGCCTCATGCCGCAACGTCGCCTCGGTCTGCTCGTCGCCCTCCTGCTGACCGCCCTCCTGCTGACCGCCTCCCTGGCCTGCGCCCTCCCCGGCACACTCCCCGGGGGCCAGGACGACCAGGGGGAAGAAGCTCCCGTCGTGGAAGAGCCGGCATCCGAGGAAGCGGGCAGCGAGGCGCTGCCCGAAGCCGGCCCGGCGCCCGAGGGGGTTGCCGGGGAAGGCCTCAAGCTGATCTTCCTCCACCATTCCTCCGGCGAGAACTGGCTGGCGGACGAGAACGGCGGGCTGGGCCTGGCGCTCATGCAGCACGGCTACTTCGTCAGCGACACCAACTACGACTGGGGTCCGACGGTCGCTGATCTGGGCCCGATCGGATCCTTCACCGACACCGGCCACTGGTGGATCTGGTTCCAGGGGCCCGAGAGCGAGGACATCCTGCAGGCGGTGTTCAGCGAGTCGGAGCAGCACGCCGGCTACACGCGCCTCCCCGACGATCCCGGGGGCGAGAACGTGATCGTGATGTTCAAGTCGTGCTTCCCCAACTCGGGGCTCGAGGGCGCGCCGGATGACCTGCCGACGGCGGGAGAGAACCCGCTGCGCGGCCTGGATCCGTGGAGCGGTGCGCACACCGTCGCGAACGCCAAGGGCATCTACGTCGACCTGCTCGAGGTCTTCGCCGCCCACCCCGACAAGTTGTTCATCGCCGTCACCGCCCCGCCGCTGCACGAGGACGAGACGTCTCCTGACCAGGCGGCCAACGCTCGCGCCTTCAACCGCTGGCTGACGGAGGAGTGGCTGGCCGAGTACCCTCTGGCCAACGTGGCGGTCTTCGACTTCTACAATGTGCTGACCTCGAACGCAGGCTCGCCGGAGGAAAACGACGCCGGCTCGGAGACGGGCAACCACCATCGTCTGGTGAACGGCGAGGTCGAGTACATCACCGATCAGGGATCGGACACTTCCGCCTACGCCTACCCGGGCGACTCGCACCCGACGGCCTCCGGCAATCAGAAGGCCAGCGAGGAGTTCGCGCCCCTGCTGGACTACTTCGTTCAGCGGTGGCTGGACGGGTAGGTCGCGGCCGTGGATCGGCAAATCGTCAGGCACCCCGCGTCCGGCCGGGCGCACCGGGCGCGTGCCACGATTGCGGGCCCATGGCCCTCCGGACGGCGCGCCCGTTGGGGATGTACGCTGGCCGTCCCGCTGGCATTGACCGCCTGCCTCGCGGCCCCGGCCACGCTTCCGCCCGCCCGGCCCGAGTTGGCGGCAGCCAGCGCCCTGCCGCCGTCCGTCCCGCCGGCGCCCACCAGCGCCCCGCCGGCGGGCAGCGGCGAACTCTGGATCCCCGCCATCGGACTGGTGTGGCAGTGGCAGCTCTCAGAGGGCACGATCGACCTGGACGTCGACGCGCAGGTCTACGATGTGGACCTGTTCGACACCCCTCGCGAAACGGTCGCCGCACTGCATGCCCGGGGTCGCAAGGTCATCTGCTATCTGAGCGCCGGCTCGTGGGAGGATTGGCGCCCCGACGCCGGCGCCTTCCCGCCCGAGGTGATCGGCCGGGCGTATGCCGGGTGGCCGGGCGAGCGCTGGCTTGACATTCGCCAGATCGATCGGCTGGCGCCTATCCTGACGGCCAGACTCGAGTTGTGCCGCGACAAGGGTTTCGACGCCGTCGAGCCGGACAACCTTGACGGCTACGACACCGATACCGGTTTCGCGATCACGTTCGAAGACCAGCTGGCGTTCAACCGCTGGCTGGCATCGCAGGCCCACGCGCTGGGGCTGTCGATCGGGCTCAAGAACGATCCGGAACAGGCTGCCGACCTGGTCGCCGATTTCGACTGGGCCCTGACGGA